>NZ_JBMPOW010000006.1:0-306415 GCF_049340205.1 Undibacterium sp. Ji49W
GGATTATATTCACTACTATAATCACGACCGGATCAAGGTCAAACTAAAAGGACTGAGTCCTGTGCAATACAGAAATCAGTCCTTGGCTACTTAGATAATTAACGTCCAACTTAATGGGGTCACTTCATTGTACGAAGCTCTTTTATTTTGTGGTTTGCCTGATTTTCTACTTTTTTCTTTGCTTATTTTTCAGGCTGTATGACGACTTTGCCAGTGACCTTGCGTGCCGCCAGGTCGTTCAGGGCCTGGGCTGTATCTTTGAGTGCATAGCGACCCGAAATGTGCGGCTTGATTTTTCCTTCGTGCAGCCAGGTCATCAATTCGCGCATGGCTGCCAGGTTGGCTTTGGGCTCGCGTCGGGCAAATTCACCCCAGAATACACCCACCAGCGAAGCACCTTTCAGCAAGGTCAGATTCAAGGGTAGTTTAGGGATTTCGCCATTGGCAAATCCAACCACCAGATAGCGACCACGCCAGCCGATTGAACGGAAGGCTGGTTCAGCATAAATGCCACCAACCGGGTCATAAATCACGTCGGGGCCTTTGCCCTCGGTTGCTGCCTTGATGGCTTCGCGCAAATCTTCGGTACTGTAGTTGATGGTGTGATCTGCACCATGTTGTTTGCAAATGGCCAGCTTCTCATCGGTTGATGCAGCAGCAATCACACGCGCACCCAGTGCTTTGCCGATTTCTATTGCTGCCAGGCCAACGCCACCGGCGGCACCCAGAACCAGCATGGTTTCGCCAGCTTTCAGTTGTGCACGGTCAACGACGGCATGGTGGGAAGTGCCGTACGTCAGGGTGATTGCGGCTGCCGTGTCAAAGTCCATGCCGGGTGGCATGGGCATGATGGCATGGGCCGGAACCACCACCTGTTGTGCAAATGCACCATTGCCGACAAAGGCGATGACCTTGTCGCCCACTTTGACATGGCTGACACCTTCGCCAACTGCACGGACGACGCCGGATAATTCACTGCCAGGTGTGAAGGGCAATTCAGGTTTGAACTGGTACTTGTTCTGTATGATCAACACGTCAGGAAAATTCACCCCTGCCGCCTTGACATCTATCGCAACCTGACCCTGCCCGGGTACAACATCTGCCAGATCTTCAATCACCAGCGTGTCGGGTAAACCCCAGTCTTTGCAAATAACAGCTTTCATTTTGATGTCTCCATAAAATAGTACGACCGTTTGATTTTGTGATTATGCCGCAAAAATCTATTCTCTGTAGAAATTTATATTTCAGCATCAGGTAGAATACAAAGCATGAAAATTCTGATCAGTAATGATGATGGTTATTTGGCCCCGGGCATCGTTGCACTGGCGGCTGCAATGTCTGCATTTGCCGAGGTCACGGTGGTGGCGCCTGACAGTAATCGCTCCGGCGCATCGAATGCGCTGACCCTGGACCGCCCCTTGAGCGTGCAGCGTGCTGCAAATGGATTTTATTTCGTTAACGGCACGCCGTCTGATTGTGTGCATATCGCCCTGACAGCGATCATGAAGGACAAGCCTGATCTGGTCGTGTCCGGCATTAATCAGGGGCAGAATATGGGGGATGACACCCTGTATTCGGGTACCGTGGCTGCCGCGACAGAAGGATTTTTGTTTGGCATCCCGTCTATTGCCTTTTCGCAAACCGAGAAAGGCTGGCAACATCTGGATGCTGCTGCAAGGGTGGCGGAAGAGATCGTCAAGCGTGGCTTTCCTGAGTTGCCCGCTCCATTTTTGCTGAATGTGAATATTCCCAATCTGCCTTATCAGGATATCAAGGGCATACGCAAGTCGCGGCTGGGCAAGCGGCATACCTCAGAGCCTGTGATCCACATGACAGACCCACATGGCCGTGATATTTACTGGATAGGTCCGCCAGGTGCTGCAAGCGATGCCAGCCCGGGGACGGACTTTGATACGACAGCCAGAAATTTTGTTTCAGTCACCCCTTTACAGATTGATCTGACAAATACCCGGCAACTGACGCACCTGAATCTGGATTTCGCATGACAAACAAAGACAAGCGATTTCCCTTGCCCTTGTCATCGGTCGTCAACCAGAAAGATAAAAACGGTGACCGTTCGCTGAACCGCACGGCAATGCCGCAGACGGCCATGCGCAATGCGGCCCATCATTTGAGCGGCAAGGCTGCGCACCAGACTGCGCCCAGGGCTGAACCCAGATTTTCTCAGGGCGGAAATGTTGGCAATGCAGGTAATACAGGGACGGCTGGCCTGTCACCCTCATTACTGTCCGGCCCTCTGGTGTCCGAAGGTGTGCGGCGGGCCATGGTGGCCAGGGTTGCGCAACAGGGCGTGAAGGATACGACGGTGCTGGCGGCCTTGCAGGCAGTGCCACGCCATTTGTTTCTGGAATCAGGGATGGCGAGCCAGGCTTATGTGGATGCCTCTTTGCCGATTGGTCATCACCAGACCATTTCCCAGCCCTACATCGTGGCACGCATGCTCGAGATCATGCGTAATGGCGCGAATCTGGGGCGTGTGCTGGAAATTGGTACCGGCTGTGGCTATCAGGCGGCAGTGTTGTCGGTGGTGGCGAAAGAAGTGTATTCGATAGAGCGTATCAAGGCCCTGCATGAGTTGGCAAAAACCAATTTACGCCCCATGCGAATTGCCAATATACGTCTGCATTATGGCGATGGCATGCTGGGTTTGCCTCAGGAAGCACCGTTTGACGGTATTATATTGGCTGCTGCCGGCATGGAAGTGCCGCAAGCCCTGTTGCAGCAATTGCGCGTTGGCGGAAGACTGGTGGCGCCGGTCGGTGGCAGAAGCCAGGTGCTGCAACTGATAGAACGGGTTTCAAATTATGAATGGACTCGTGCAGTGATGGAACAATGCCATTTTGTGCCTTTGCATTCTGGCGTCATTTAGGACGCGTTGTCGGGTGGCAGCGAATTTAACTGATTAAAAAGAGAAATGAAGACAATACAGCAGATACTACAAGCAGGTGTCGTACTTACCGTACTGGCGGGATTGAGCGCCTGTACAACCAATTTACCCAATCGCGCACCTGTGGTGGAGCGCGGTGTTGAGCAGAAACCAAGTGACACTCCTCCGGTCGAGGCTGCGGTCAAACCACCTGTCAAGGCACCAGATAATACCCGTGGTACCTACGTCGTCAAACGTGGCGATGGCTTATACCGTATCGCACTGGATCATGGACAAAGCTATGCCGATCTGGTCGCATGGAATGACCTGAAAAATCCGAATGACATCAAGGTGGGGCAAGTGCTGCGTGTAGCACCGCCAGATGGCACGGCAACGGCGCAAACGTCCGGCATTGCCAATTCTTCAGTCGAAGTAAAACCACTGACGAATCCTGCTACCAACAAGAGTGGTCCGCGTGGTGACAAGCGTCCGTACTCCGAAAGTAATCTGGCTGAATTGCAGAAAACAGATGCGACAGTCGTTGCATCTGTGACACCTACTCCGGCTGTCAAGCCTGATGTGCCCGTGCCAGCCAAGGCAGCAGAACCGGTAGCGCCAGAATCCGATTCCGTCGATTGGATGTGGCCAGCCGAAGGCAAGGTTGTGGCAAGCTATGATGATGCAAAAAATAAAGGCCTGGATATTGCAGGCAAGTTGGGGCAGGATGTTCTGGCGGCAGGAGCAGGTAAAGTAATGTATGCCGGTAGTGGTATACGCGGATATGGTAATCTCGTCATTATCAAACACAACAGCAGCCTTTTATCTGCTTATGCGCATAACAAGGCGATTCTGGTGAAAGAAGGGCAGTCCATTACCAAGGGGCAAAAAATAGCCGAGATGGGAAATTCTGACAGCGAAACGGTGAAGTTGCACTTTGAAATACGATTGCAGGGCAAACCGCTGGATCCGATGAAATACCTGCCAGGACGTTAAGCTGATACATGTAGGAAACTTGATAGTCGCTGTAAGATGTCTCCGGGAGTCCATATCTGTAAGAGTGAGAAAGATTCCCCAAATAATAATTGCCCATGCGGAATGAATTTACCGGATACGTGAATTAATACAGGTCATCATGCACAACAATTTAAGTACTTACAAGATGGGAAATTCTGCCGCAAGTGACGACCCGGATGTTGCCGGCGAAGCAGCAGATGCGGATGCGCGTTTGCAGGGCGATGCCGCCGATGAGATGGCGGATGATGTTGGTGAGATTTCCCGCGACGCTCAGGAAGAGCAGGGTGATGATCCGGCTACCCTGATTGTTGCCCCTATTGATGAGTTGAAAACGGTGCTGGCGGCAGAACTGTCAACCGACACGACACAGTATTACCTGAACCAGATTGGTACCCGCCCCCTGTTTGCCTCTTCCGAAGAGCTGCATTACGCAACACTGGCGAAGCAGGGTGATTTTGAAGCCCGGCAAAAGATGATAGAGCACAATCTGCGTCTGGTGGTATCGATTGCCAAGCATTACATTAATCGCGGTGTTGCCCTGCTCGACATGATAGAAGAGGGCAACCTTGGGCTCATGCATGCGATAGATAAGTTTGAGCCCGAACGCGGTTTTCGTTTTTCCACCTATGCAACCTGGTGGATACGTCAGAGTATAGAGCGCGCCATCATGAACCAGGCCAGAACCATACGCCTGCCAGTCCACATGGTCAGGGAACTGAACCAGATACTGCGTGCCAAATACCATTTGGAATCACAAAGGCGGGATGGTCGCGATGCAGCGCTGGAAGATATTGCCTTGCTGGTCGACCGGCCGGTGGATGAAGTGCAGGATATTCTCACCCTGTCCGAACATGCAACATCGCTGGATACGCCGCTGGATAATGATCCGCAATCCAGTCTCATGGATATGCTGCCGGGCGACAGTGACGATGCGCCGGACATTCGTGCAGAACAGCATGAAATGACCATCCTGGTGCGCGACTGGCTGTCCAAGTTGCCTGACAAACAGCGTATCGTCATCGTAAGGCGCTTTGGCCTCGATAATGATGATCCGGCAACACTGGAAACCCTGGCCGATGAAATGGGTATCACCCGTGAGCGCGTGCGCCAGATTCAGCAAGAGGCCTTGATCAAATTGAAGCGGTCTTTTGCCTCGCGCGGTGTTGGGCGGGATTCTGTGCTTTAAATGGCATTTGTCTGGCACTTGTTTTGCACTTGTTTCGCTCTTTTCGCACAGCCATCAGTTCTGGGGCTTGCTGACGTGTGCCAGTCTTGAATAGTTGATTTCAACTATTTTTGGGCGCATGTCTGTGCATCTCTTATAATTCCGTCTTTTAAAATTCCACTTCTCAGCGGTGCGGCGTGTAGGTCGCACTGTCAATTTCCATGAATACACTAGAAATTCGCTCTTTAGATATGGACGCACGTGGCGTCGGTAATTTGCAAAACGAAGACGGTTCGACTGGCAAGGTCGTCTTTGTAGATGGCGCACTGCCAGGCGAACTGGTCGAATTCAGTACCTATAAAAAGAAAGCCAGTTGGGAAGCCGCGACCATGACCAGTCTGGTGCGTGAATCATCGCAAAGGGTGGAGCCGAAATGTGAATTTTTTGGCACTTGCGGTGGCTGTTCCATGCAGCATCTGGATGCCAATGCCCAGGTGGCAATGAAGCAGCGCGTGCTGGAAGATAATCTTTCGCATATAGGCAAGGTCAAGGCAGATATCATGATGCGCCCCATCATCGGCCCAACCTGGGGTTATCGCTATCGTGCCCGTTTGTCGGTGCGTCATGTGATCAAAAAAGGCACGGTGCTGGTCGGTTTTCATGAGAAAAAATCGCGCTATGTTGCGAATATGGAAACCTGTGAAATCTTGCCGCCCCATGTTTCAGCCATGCTGATGCCTTTGCGTGGCCTGGTGGCATCCTTGTCCATCGTCGAAGCATTGCCGCAAATCGAACTGGCGATCGGTGAGGGTGTGACTGCCATGGTGTTGCGGATCATGGCGCCGCTTTCCAAAGACGATGAAGTCAAGCTGAAGGCGTTTGCTGATCAGTATCAGGTGCAATGGTGGTTGCAGGTCAAGGGGCCGGAAACGGCAGAGCCATATTACCCGGCGACTAGTGACTTGCATTATCTGTTGCCGGAATTCGGTATCAAAATGCCATTCAAGCCAACTGATTTTACCCAGGTCAATCACCATATCAACCGGGTGCTGGTGGCGCGGGCTTTGCGTTTGCTGGATGTGCAAAAAGATGAGCGTATTGCTGATCTGTTCTGTGGTCTGGGTAATTTTACTTTGCCTATTGCCACATTGGCAAAAGAAGTGGTCGGCATAGAGGGTAGTGACACCCTTACCGAACGTGCGCTGGAAAATGCACGCCATAACGGACTGGCACAAAAAACCTCATTCAGTACCAGGAATTTGTTTGAAGTCACTGCGGATGACTTTGTAAAGTTGGGTAAATTTGACCGCTTCCTGATTGATCCGCCGCGTGATGGCGCTATGGCGGTTTGCCAGGCCTTGATAGATCTGAGTCAGACTGCGCCACAACTGTTGCCCAAGCGCCTGGTCTATGTATCCTGCAGCCCATCAACCCTCGCCAGGGATGCCGGCATGCTGGTCAATCAGGCCGGCTACCGTCTCAGTAGCGCCGGTGTTGTCAATATGTTTCCACATACCTCGCATGTGGAATCCATGGCAGTATTTGACCTTGTTTAGCTTTAACCAGACCCGATAACGATGTCTTGATGCATTGCTGGTGCTGGCTTCCGCTTATTTGCCGGTTTGCCGGTGCTGCGAATGGCTTTGGGGGTAATGCCCCGAAGTCATTTGATTCATTGTATTTCTTGAAAGACATATCTGATATTGTGGTTTCATGGTAAAATCTAAGGTTAGATGAATTCTCGAATTTTTTCTTAACCCTTTCTTTTTATTGGAGTTTTTAGATGGCTATTGAACGTACATTGTCTATTATTAAACCTGACGCAGTTGCAAAAAACGTGATCGGTCAAATTTACAGCCGCTTTGAAGGCGCTGGCCTGAAAGTAGTTGCTGCTCGCATGGCACAATTGTCCCGCGCTGAAGCTGAAGGCTTCTACGCTGTTCACAGCGCACGTCCGTTCTTCAAGGACCTGGTTGACTTCATGATCTCCGGTCCGGTAATGATCCAGGTTCTGGAAGGCGAAGGCGCAATTTTGAAAAACCGTGACCTGATGGGCGCGACGGATCCTAAGAAAGCAGAAGCTGGCACTATCCGTGCAGATTTCGCTGATTCTATCGATGCAAACGCTGTTCACGGTTCCGACGCTGCTGAAACAGCTGCTGTGGAAATCGCTTACTACTTCCCAGCGTTGAACGTGTATTCACGTTAATTCGGGCTTTATCTGAATTTGGCGTTTTAAGACTTCACCCCGTGCAGCGCTGTGCAGTACGGGGTGTGAAAGAAAGATCATGACGGTGCTCACAAATTTATTGGATCTGGATCCAGCGCAACTCGTCGCTTATTGCGGCGCGTTGGGTGAGAAGCCGTTTCGTGCCAAGCAATTGCAACGCTGGATACACCAGTTTGGTGCCAGTTCGTTTGAAGAAATGACTGACCTCGCGAAATCTTTGCGCGAGAAGCTCACCACGCGGGCCACTATTGCCGCTCCCGCCATTATCAGCGACCATACCTCTACTGACGGTACGCGCAAATGGCTGGTTGATGTCGGGCAGGGCAATGCGGTTGAGACTGTTTTTATCCCTGAAGAAAACCGCGGCACCCTGTGTATTTCTACCCAGGCTGGCTGTGCGGTGAATTGCCGTTTTTGCTCCACCGGCAAGCAGGGTTTCAACCGGAATTTGAGTGTAAGCGAAATTATTGGCCAGTTGTGGATGGCTGAATTCGAATTGCGCAGGACCAAAGGTATCGTTCCCGGCCCCAAAGGCGAGCGTCAAATCACCAATGTGGTGATGATGGGCATGGGCGAACCCTTGTTGAATTTTGAACCCACGGTAACGGCATTGCGCCTGATGCTGGACGATAATGCCTATGGCCTGTCGCGTCGCCGTGTAACGGTTTCCACCAGTGGTGTGGTGCCGATGATAGACAAGCTGGCGCAGGAATGCCCGGTAGCGCTGGCGGTATCGCTGCATGCATCGAACAATACCTTGCGCGATGGTCTTATTCCCCTGAATAAAAAACATCCGCTGGAAGAGTTGAAGGCGGCCTGCAAACGCTACCTTGAATTTGCACCACGCGATTTCATCACCTTTGAATACTGCATGCTGGATGGCGTCAACGACACCGATGAGCATGCGCGTGAACTGATTCAACTGGTGCGCGATGTGCCTTGCAAGTTCAACCTGATTCCGTTTAATCCCTTCCCGGAATCAGGTTTGAAGCGTTCTGCCAATCCCCGTATCAAGGCGTTTGCACAGATATTGCTTGATGCAGGCATCGTTACCACCACGCGTAAAACCCGTGGCGATGATATCGATGCGGCTTGCGGACAGTTGGCCGGTGAAGTGCAGGATAGAACACGCGTGCAGGAACGCATGCAAAAGATGGCGGAATATCAAAAGAAGTTTGGCGAAAATTTTGGCAAGATCGTGGAGATCAATCAGTGAAAATTTTTCAAATGCGTCACCACCTGTTGACCGGCATGCTCATCTTGCTGGCATTGGGGCTGTCAGCTTGTGGGTCCAAGCCGCGTCTTGAAGGCGATCAGCCTGAAGAGAATATCTCAAGCGAGAAAATGGAAGCGCGCAAGCGTGCCTCCATCAGGATGCAACTGGCAATCGACTACTACAAGCAGGGCCAGCAAAAAGTCGCATTGGAAGAAATACGTCAGGCATTGTTGATTACACCTGATCTGGTTGATGCATATAGCGTGCGTGCTCTGATTTTCATGGAAAGCGGCGAGAAGCAACTGGCTGAGGAAAACTTCCTGTATGCGCTGAAGCTGTCGCCAGGGAATTCGGATATCGAAAATAACTACGGCTGGTTTTTGTGCCTGAATGGCCGTGAAAAACAGGGTCTGGCCTATCTTGATAAGGTGATCAAGGATCCTGCTTATTTGACGCTGGGCAAGGCTTTGAATAATGCAGGCCTGTGCAGTCTGCGTTTGAAGGACCCACTGGGTGCCGAACGCTATTTCTTGCAGGGCTTGCGCGAAGATCCGGGCAGCCCGGCAATCAACGCCAACCTGGCCAAGATACTGTTTGACCGTGGCGAATATTCGCAGGCGCGTTTCTATATCAATCGTGTATTGAAATTTGACGTATTGACGGCAGACGTATTGTGGCTGGCAATCAAGATAGAAAAGAAAATGGGCGATGAAGGTGCTGTCAGTGGCCTGGCAACGCAATTGCGTCGTCGTCATCCTAATTCCAAAGAGTATTCTTTGTATCAGCGCGGGGTGTTCAATGAGTGAAGCAGGAATGAATTCACCTGTCGAGCCGATGACACCTGAACAGTCTGAAAATAAGGTTGCGCTGTCGGTGGTGCAGACCGCCGGTGCACAATTATCTGCTGCGCGTATTCAGCAGGGTATGAGTCTGCAACAGGTTGCTGATCAGTTGAAGCTGTCGCAGCGACAGATTCAAGCGTTGGAGAATAATCAGTTTGAACTGTTGCCGAAGATGGTGATCGTGCGTGGTTTTGTGCGCTCCTATGCAAAATTGCTGCGACTCGACCCGGTGCCGGTTGTTGCCTGCTTGCCGAGTGAAGCGGGTGTTCCGGGTCTGGATGCGGATTTGCGTCCTACACTGGCCACCCCCTTCATGGAGTCGCGCACACCATTTTTGGGTCGTCAGGACAATAATAACCGCAAGTACCTGATCGGTGCAGCCTTGCTGGGCGTATTTGCCTTGCTGTTTGTTGGCGGGCAAAAGCTGGAGCAGTCCGGGTACTTCAAAGGATTGTTGACACCATCCGCGACCAAGGCAACAGAAGAAGCCAGTGCCAGCGTGGAGCCGGTAGCGGCAAGTGTTGCCAGTGTTGTAAATGAGTCGACGACACCGAAGTTAGCCGAGGCACCAGCCTCAAGTGTCAGCATGGCCGGCAGCAGTACCCGCCAGGAAAATCAGGAACAGGCTGCATCAGCTGTAAAATTGTCTCAGGATGTGGCACCGGCTTCAGCCGCGACACCAGCACCTGTGCTTGCACCGGTTGCCGCTGCGCCCGTTAGTGTGCCTTCTTTGAGTACGCCGCTGGTGGTAGCTAGCCCGGCCACTGCAGAGACTGGAAATAATCAGTTGAAGCTGAAATTCAAACAGGATTCGTGGATACAGGTCAAACGTGAGAATGGCACTGTCGTTACCTCGCACCTGGCCAAGGCTGGTACAGAAGAGTTTTTTGACATGAAAGAAGCCTTGCAAGTCAGAATAGGCAATGCCGCTGGCGTGGAAGGCTGGTTGCGTGGTAATGCCATGGGTATCGTGCCGGGCAAGGACAGCAACGTTGTTAATTTGAATGTGAAGTAAAGATGACGGATTTTTTATCGGAAATTGCCTCTGGCCCTCAGTTCAGGCGCAAATCCCGTTCGGCCAGCGTCAGTTATGGCAGCCGTGAAGTGATCGTCGGTGGTGGGGCGCCGGTTGTTGTGCAGTCCATGACCAATACCGATACGGCAGATGCGATAGGTACCGCTATCCAGATCAAGGAGCTGGCGCGTGCCGGGTCCGAACTGGTCCGTATTACCGTGAATAATCCGGAAGCCGCTGCTGCCGTACCGGCAATACGCGAGCAACTCGACAGAATGGGTATTGATGTCCCGCTGGTGGGTGATTTTCACTATAACGGTCACACGCTGTTGCATGATTTCCCCGATTGCGCCAAAGCCTTGTCCAAGTACCGGATTAACCCTGGTAATGTAGGCAAGGGTGCCAAGCGTGATACGCAATTTGCGCAAATGATAGAAATGGCCTGCCGTTACGACAAGCCAGTACGCATAGGTGTGAATTGGGGCAGTCTCGATCAGGCCTTGCTGGCCCGCATCATGGATGCCAATGCGCTGCGTCCAGAACCCTGGAGTGTGCAGGCGGTCATGTATGAAGCATTGATCACGTCTGCCATAGAAAGTGCCCAGAAGGCGGAAGAGCTGGGGCTGGCTGGTGACAAGATCATCCTGTCCTGCAAAGTGTCTGGCGTGCAGGATCTGATCGCCGTTTATCGTGAACTGGGACGTCGTTGCGATTACCCCCTGCATCTTGGTCTGACCGAAGCAGGTATGGGTAGCAAGGGCATTGTTGCCTCGACAGCCGCATTGGCGGTGCTGATGCAGGAAGGTATAGGCGACACCATCCGTATTTCTCTAACCCCTGAGCCAGGCGGCGACCGCTGCCGCGAAGTGATCGTGGGGCAAGAGATTTTGCAAACAATGGGTTTGCGCAAGTTTACCCCCATGGTGATCGCTTGCCCGGGTTGTGGCAGGACCACATCCACCGTCTTTCAGGAGTTGGCCGACGATATACAGACTTTCCTGCGGAGTCAGATGCCGAGCTGGAAGCTGGAATATCCCGGTGTGGAAAATATGAATGTGGCAGTCATGGGTTGTATCGTGAACGGTCCCGGCGAATCCAAACATGCCAATATCGGTATTAGCCTGCCTGGTACGGGTGAATCCCCGGCAGCTCCAGTGTTTATTGATGGCGCCAAGGCGCTAACCTTGCGCGGCGACAAGATCGCCGAAGAGTTTCAGGCCATAGTCCTGGATTATGTAAAAAGTCACTATGCGCCAGCTAATGGCGTGTCAGATCATTGAATCAGGTAGCAAGCATGTCGGAAAATAAAAAAGCAGAAAAAATTGCAGGCATCAAGGGCATGAACGACCTGTTGCCGGACGAGGCCCCTTTGTGGGAGTTGTTTGAAAATACCGTGCAATCGGTGTTGAAGAGCTACGGCTTTCAGCAAATTCGTACCCCTATCGTCGAATCGACCCCGCTGTTTGCGCGTGGCTTGGGTGCGGTAACGGATGTCGTCGAAAAAGAAATGTATTCTTTCGAAGATTCCATGAACGGTGACAAGCTGACCTTGCGCCCTGAGGGCACAGCCGGCGTGGTCAGGGCAGCTATCGAACATAATCTGGTGTATGACGGTCCAAGGCGTTTGTGGTACACAGGCCCGATGTTCCGCCATGAGAGGCCGCAACGCGGGCGTTATCGCCAGTTCCATCAGGTGGGTGCCGAAGCTCTGGGTTTCAGTGGTCCGGATATTGATGCCGAACTGATCATGATGTGCCAGCGTTTGTGGGATGACCTGGGCTTGCAGAATGTGCGGCTGGAACTGAACTCGATCGGCGATGCCGCCGAAAGAGCACAGCACCGTGCAGCACTGGTTGCCTATTTTGAGCAGCATCTGGATATTCTGGATGCAGAAGCACAACGTCGCCTGCACACTAATCCTTTGCGCATACTGGATACCAAAAATCCGGCGATGCAGGAAATGGTCAATGGCGCGCCCAAGTTGCTGGATTATCTGGGTGAGGAATCGCTCGCCCATTTTGAAGGCGTACAGAAAATCCTGCGCCATAACAGTATTCCCTTTACCATCAATACCCGCCTGGTACGTGGCCTGGATTACTACAACCGTACCGTGTTTGAATGGGTGACGGATGAGCTGGGTGCTCAGGGTACAGTCTGTGCCGGTGGCCGTTATGATTCTCTGTTCGGTATTTTTGGCGGCAAGCCTACGCCATCTTGCGGATTTGCAATGGGAATAGAGCGCTTATTGGAATTGATGAAGCTCAACGGTGATCTGCATAAGCCAGCCTTGTGCGATGTGTACCTGGTACACCAGGGTGATGCCGGACAGGTTCAATCCATGGTACTTGGCGAACGATTGCGTGATGCCGGGCTGGATGTTGTGTTACATTGCGCAACGGCGGCGGGTGCAGGCAGTTTCAAGTCGCAAATGAAGAAGGCAGATGGCAGCGGCGCAGCCTATGCCGTTATTATTGGTGAGGATGAAGCCAGTAATAATACCGTCAGTATCAAGGCCATGCGCGCCGACGATGCTGAAAACAATCAGGTCAACGTGCCATTCGATACGGCGGTGGATTATCTGGTCGACCAGATTGCCGGTGTGGAAGATGCTGATCATTGCTGCGACGACCCGACTCACATCCATATTCATCATTAATACGCATTAGTACGATTATTAACGTTAATAATATAGATAACAATAGACACTATGGCATACGATTTAGAAGAACAAGAGCAGATAGACAGCCTGAAAGATACCTGGAAAAAATACGGCAATCTGGTTACATGGCTGGTGATTGTTTGCCTGGGCGGCTACGCAGCCTGGACTTACTGGAATACCTATCAGGGCAATCAGTCCTTGCAGGCTTCGCAGTTATATGAGGAAATGCAAAAATCAGTGACTGCCAAGGACAATGCCAAAGTGCAGCGTGCTGCTGAAGATTTGAAAGAAAAATTCCCGCGTGCAGCCTATGCACCCATGGCGGCACTGGTTGCTGCAAAGAGTGCATTTGATGCGGGCGATCTGAAAGCGGCTAAAACCCAGTTGCAATGGGTGGTTGATACGGCAAAGGTCGATGAATACAAGGCCATTGCCAAAATTCGCCTGGCCGGTATTGCCCTGGATGAAAAAGCCTATGACGAAGGCCTGAAACAATTGTCTGGCAGCTTCCCGGCAGAGCTGGAAGCAGATGTGCTGGATGCCAAGGGTGATATTTATGTGGCCCAGAATAATATCGCAGAAGCACGTACTGCCTATAAAGCTGCACTGGACAAGATGTCGGAAAAAAATCCGGGACGTCAGTCTTTGCAAACCAAGCTGGATGCCGTTGGCGGTGCAGCTGAAACAAAAGTTGTTAGTAAATAACAGGAGCCATACATGCAATTTTCTGCCAAGCTGCTGGTTACGGCGTCTGCACTTTTTGCCTTGAGTGGCTGTTCTACACTGTCATCCCTGAATCCTTTTTCTTCCAAGTCAGAAAAAAACACACCTGCTGTTCTGACCGACATTAAAACCACGATGTCCATCAAGGCGAGCTGGACTGTGCCTGTTGGTGCTGCCGGAAATTACCTGTTTACGCCAGCTTCGCTGGCGCAGAACGTGTATGCCGCTGCGGCCGATGGCACGCTGATACGGGTCGAAGTTGCAAGCGGTCGTACCGTCTGGAAAATCAATGCAGGCATGCGTCTGACTGCAGGTGTCGGTGTTGATGCCAGCACGATTGCCGTAGTGGGTGAAAAAGGTCAGTTGCTGGCATTTGATCTGGATGGCAAGCTGCGCTGGAAGACGCCAGGCACGAATGAAATCCTGTCTGCACCCGCAGTCGGCCAGGGCCTGGTCGTAGTGCGCAGCATTGATAACAAGATATCTGCGTATGACGTCAATACTGGCGAGCGCAAATGGTCCGTTGAGCGGCCTTTGCCACCTTTGACCTTGCGTCTGGCACCAGGCATCGTGATCACAGAGCAACAGGTGCTGGTGGCTTTGCCGGGCGGTCGCATGTCTTCCCTGGCGCTGAATAATGGTGGCCTGCGCTGGGAAGCCGTAGTCGGTGAGCCGAAAGGCGCGACCGAACTGGAGCGTGTAGCAGACGTATCCGGCATTCCGGTGATTCTGGGTCGTGATGTATGCGCCAGTTCCTTCCAGGGCCGTGTAGCGTGTTTTGACGTAGGTACCGGTGCTTTGCGCTGGAACAAGAACTTGTCCAGCGAGGTTGGTGTCAGTGTTGACGAACGTTTCGTCTTCGCGGCTGATGTCAATGGCGCAGTAAATGCCTATGCCCGTACTGGCGGTGCCAGTGCGTGGCGTAATGATAAATTGAGTAACCGTCGTTTATCTGCCCCCATTTCATTCGATCGCGCAGTAGCGGTGGGTGATTTGGCAGGTTATGTCCACTTCCTCTCAAGGGAAGATGGTTCGTTCATAGGACGGGTAACTACCGATGGTAGTCAGATTTTAGCGGCACCACTGGTGGTGGATGCTAAACTGATCGTCCAAACAAAATCAGGATCACTGGTTGCACTTGCAACCGAGTAATAAATAATGAAGCCGGTTATCGCACTTATAGGCCGACCTAATGTCGGCAAATCCACGCTGTTCAATCGGCTTACCCGTTCTCGTGATGCTTTGGTAGCAGACTTGCCAGGTTTGACGAGAGACCGCCATTACGGTGAAGGCCGTGTTGGTGAGCGTCCTTTCCTGGTGATTGATACAGGCGGTTTCGAACCTGTTGCCAAGGAAGGCATCATGCATGAAATGGCCAAACAGACCAAGCAGGCAGTGGCTGAGGCTGATGTTGTTGTATTTATTGTCGATGGCCGTCAGGGCCTGACGCCGCATGACAAGACCATAACCGATTTTCTGAGGAAATCTGGCCGTTCTGTCATGCTGGTCGTCAACAAGGCCGAGGGGATGAAATACACCTCGGTGACTGCCGACTTTTACGAGCTGGGTCTTGGTGACCCGTATGTCATTTCCGCCGCCCATGGTGACGGTGTGACTGATCTGGTTGAAGAAATGGTGGACATCGCGTTTGCGCAACGTCCACCAGAACTGGAAGAACCGGAACCAAACGTACGTGGCATCCGCATAGCTATTGTAGGTCGCCCTAACGTCGGTAAATCGACGCTGGTGAACACCTTGCTGGGCGAAGACCGCGTGATCGCCTTTGATATGCCGGGTACTACCCGTGATTCTATCGAAATCCCGTTCGAGCGCGAGGGCAAGCATTATTCCCTGATTGATACCGCTGGTATACGCCGGCGCGGCAAGGTGTTTGAAGCGATAGAAAAATTCTCGGTCGTGAAAACCCTGCAATCAGTGTCTGAAGCCAATGTCGTCTTGCTGCTGCTTGATGCGCAACAGGATATCTCGGAACAGGATGCCCATATCGCCGGCTTCATTCTTGAATCTGGCCGTGCCCTGGTGGTTGGTGTGAATAAATGGGATGGTCTGCAAAGTGACAGGCGGGATGAAATCAAGATGGATATTGAGCGCAAGCTGAATTTCCTGACGTTTGCCAAGTTCCATTTTATCTCTGCACTGAAATCGACCGGTATCGGCCCTTTGATGAAATCGATAGATGCTGCCTATGAAGCGGCGATGTGTAATTTGTCGACACCAAAACTGACCCGTGCACTGATTGAAGCAGTAGAGCATCAGCAACCCAAGCGCAAGGGCTCGATCCGTCCAAAATTGCGCTATGCGCATCAGGGTGGGCAAAATCCGCCTATCATTGTCATTCATGGCAATGCACTGGAGGCGATCGGTGACGTGTACAAACGCTATCTTGAAAAACATTTCCGTGAAACTTTTTCTCTCACGGGAACTCCATTAAGAATAGAAATGCGATCGGGCAAGAATCCGTTCGACAAATCAAAATAATGGAAATAATGCCAGTTCCGATAAAAATTCGGTGCTGGATATGCAATAAAGATAAAAATAGATTACATTACTTTGTAATCAACTTCTTGGATTACTTGTATTTTGCCAAGTAGTCCCCAACTCCTGATCACAACAACACAATGGAGCTGTTATGAGTAATAAAGGGCAACTACTACAAGACCCGTTTCTGAACGCTTTGCGTAAAGAACATATCCCTGTATCAATTTATCTGGTGAATGGCATCAAGCTGCAAGGCCATATTGAATCGTTTGACCAGTACGTTGTTTTGCTGCGTAATACAGTGACACAAATGGTCTACAAACATGCTATTTCGACTGTTGTTCCAGCACGTGCAGTCAGCATTAACACCGAGTCTGAAGCAGAGTAATTTTTGAGCGCTGAATCATTGGAAAGAAGTCGTCTATGCGCGCCGCTCTAGTCGGTGTGGATTTTGGCAAAGACGACTTTGCCGCTAGTTTAGAAGAATTGACTTTGCTCTCGCAATCAGCGGGGGCGGAGCCGGTTACAACCATCACTTGCAAGCGGGCAAGCCCTGATGCGGCGTTTTTTGTCGGTTCCGGCAAAGCGGATGAGATAGCACATGCTGTCGCTGATGCCGCGCTGGATATTGTGATTTTTAATCACGCATTATCGCCAGCCCAGCAAAGAAATCTTGAACGTCACATGAAAGTCAGGGTGGTAGACCGTACCAGCTTGATTCTCGATATTTTTGCCCAGCGCGCCCACAGTCACGAAGGTAAGGTGCAGGTGGAGTTGGCTCAGTTGCAACATCTCGCTACGCGCCTGATTCGCGGCTGGACCCATCTGGAGCGTCAAAAAGGTGGTATCGGTCTGCGTGGTCCGGGTGAAACGCAGCTGGAAACAGATCGTCGCCTGTTAGGTGAGCGGGTCAAAATGCTGAAGCAGAAGCTGGAAAAACTGCATAAGCAGCGTGAGACTCAGCGCCGTTCAAGAGGTCGCAGCAATACTTTGTCGGTTTCCCTGGTAGGTTATACCAATGCCGGGAAATCAACTTTATTTAATACCCTGACAAAGGCCGGTGCCTATGCAGCCGACCAGTTATTCGCGACTTTGGACACAACATCCCGTCGCCTCTATCTGGGAGAGGCCGGTAGTGTGGTAATTTCGGATACAGTAGGCTTTATTCGTGAGCTGCCACATCAACTGGTTGCCGCGTTTCGTGCCACACTGGAAGAAACCATTCATGCTGACCTGCTTTTGCATGTCGTGGATGCCGGTAGTCCGGTAAGATTCGACCAGATACAGCAAGTGAATGAGGTATTGAAAGAAATCGGTGCCGACCATATCCCGCAGATGCTGGTCTGGAACAAGATAGACCTGGCGGGTATAGAACCATCGGTTGACCTGGATGAGTGTGATAAAATCCAACGGGTTTTTTTGAGCGCTCGTACTGGGGCAGGTATCAGTTTGTTGCGTGAATCGATAGCTCAATTTGCGCTGGAAAAAGCGTCAGCTTCGGGGCAAGTGGTATTGCCTCAAGATAATGACGCACGCTTTAATCTTCAGTAGTCCAACCCACTATTCATTGGATAGCGACAGAATGCTTGTTTCACTTCTCAAAAGAATTGGTTTGACCATGTCGTTGAACGACCCTCAATGGGGACGTGGTTCACAAAACAATAATCAGAATAATAATAACAATAAAAAGCCGCCCGAAGGGCCGCCTGATCTCGACCAGCTATGGAAAGACTTTAGCCAGAAACTGAGCCGCCTGCTTGGCCAAAAAGGCAATGGCGGTGGCGATAATGGCGGGTTTTCGCCTGATTCTTCCGGTGCCAAAATAGGCGCTTCACTGATTGTTGGTATTTTTGCCATGATCTGGCTGGCGAGTGGCTTTTTCATCGTTCAGGAAGGTCAGACTGCCGTCATCACGACCTTTGGTAAATTAAGTCATCAGACTTCTGCCGGTTTTAACTGGCGCTGGCCTTACCCTATTCAGGGCCATGAAATCGTCAATGTATCCCAGGTGCGTACCATTGAAGTCGGCTATCGTTCGAATGTAAAGAACAAGCAGGCGCGTGAGTCCTTGATGCTGACCGATGATGAAAACATCGTTGATATTCAATTTGCAGTTCAGTATAAATTGAATAATGCCGCAGACTGGCTGTACAACAACCGCGATCAGGAAGACATGATACGTCAGGTCGCCGAAACCGCCGTGCGCGAAATCGTCGGTAAGAACAAGATGGATTTCGTCCTGTATGAAGGCCGCGAAAAAGTCGCACTGGATGTCAGCACCAGCATGCAAAAAATTCTGGATATCTATACTGCCGGTGTACAGATTACCAATGTGACCATGCAGGGCGTGCAGCCGCCTGAACAAGTGCAGACAGCATTTGATGATGCCGTCAAGGCGGGGCAGGACAAGGAACGTCAAAAGAATGAAGGTCAGGCCTATGCCAATGACGTTATTCCAAAGGCGCGCGGTGAAGCATCCCGTCTGTTGCTGGATGCAGAAGCCTATCAGTCACGCATCGTTGCCAATGCTGAAGGTAATGCCTCGCGCTTCAAGCAGGTGTTGACCGAATACCAGAAAGCACCGGCCGTTACCCGTGACCGTATGTACCTGGAAACCATGCAGCAGATTTTTGCCAGCACCAGCAAAGTGATGGTCGATACCAAGGCTGGCAATAACATGCTGTATTTGCCTATAGACAAAATGATGGCGCCATCTGATTCGTCTGCTGGCAAGGCAGCTTCAGCAGCCACCGTGCAGCCAACGGCACCGTCTGCCGAACAGATTCCTACTGTGGAGATGCGTTACAGCAAAGATGGAAGATCAAGAGATAGCCGTGACTCTCGTGACAGGGAGGTACGATAAATGAATAAGCTCATTTCAGTTGTTGTGGCCTTGTTTGCAGCCATACTGGTGGCGTATTCCACCATATTCGTGGTCGATCAACGTTCACACGCCATTGTGTTTGCCTTGGGTGAGGTACGTTCTGTCATCAGTGAGCCTGGCCTGCATTTTAAACTGCCGCCTCCGTTCCAGAATGTGCTGTTCCTGGACAAGCGTGTCCTGACCATTGATTCTCCAGAAGCCGATCGCTTCATTACGGCAGAAAAGAAAAACATCCTGGTTGATTCCTACGTCAAATGGCGTATCAAGGAACCAAAGCTGTACTACGTCAGCTTTAACGGTGAAGAGCGTCGCGCTACGGACCGTATGTCACAGATCGTCAAGGCCGCCCTGAATGACGAAATTACCAAACGCACCGTGCGCGAAGTGATTTCCGGCGAGCGTGGCAATGTCATGGATGCAATCAAGAAAAAAGTCGCAGAAGAAGCAAAGCAGATCGGTGTGGAAATTCTTGATGTGCGTTTGAAGCGGGTTGATTATGTCGAACAGATCAATAATTCCGTGTATGACCGCATGAAGGCAGAACGTGCTCGTGTTGCCAATGAATTACGCTCTACCGGTGCTGCTGATTCTGAACAGATTCGTGCTGATGCTGACAAGCAAAGAACGGTGATACTGGCAGAAGCCTTCCGTGAAGCAGAAAAAATGCGTGGTGCCGGTGATGCTGAAGCTTCACAGATCTATGCGCAGGCATTCGGACAAAATCCTGAGTTCTACAAGTTTTATCGTAGCCTGGAAGCTTATCGTAACAGCTTCAAGAATAAGAGTGATGTGTTAGTGGTTGATCCTAATTCTGATTTCTTCAAATACTTTAAAGGCTCTGGTGCTTCCGGCGGTAGTGCGCCCGCAGTAAAAGGCAAGTAATTCATTTGTTTTCTCGACAGCGATCTGCACCTCAAGGTGCAGGTCGCTGTTTGTCGGATTGGCCTAGCCAAATTTTTTTGTTTTTTACATAATTCCCCATGCCAAATTGGCTTTTACCTGAAAATATTGCGGATATCTTGCCCTCTGAAGCGCGCAAGATAGAAGAGTTGCGCCGCGCCTTGCTGGATCACTTCCGCCTGTTCGGTTACGAACTGGTGATGCCACCATTGCTGGAATACATAGAATCCTTGCTGACCGGGGCAGGACAGGATACTGACTTGCGTACTTTCAAGCTGGTTGATCAGATGTCTGGCCGTACCATGGGCCTGCGCTCGGATATGACAACCCAGGTTGCCCGTATTGACGCGCATTTGCTGAACCGCCGTTCGGTCACCCGTCTTTGCTACGCAGGCAGCGTATTGCAGACCAGGCCGTCTGGCCTGCATGCCACGCGTGAGCCTTTGCAGATTGGTGCCGAGATCTATGGTCATGCCGGTCTGGAAGCAGATGCCGAAATCCAGGAGCTGGTGCTGGGTTGCCTGGCGCTGGCAAATATCCGTGATGTGCGTCTGGATTTATGTCATGTGGGCGTCTTGCGCACTTTGCTGGCAGCAGATCCGCTCGCCAAGGCGCAGGAAAACACCCTGTTTGCCCTGTTGGAGGCAAAAGACCTGCCAAGCATAGACAAGCTGAGCCAGAATTTCTCTGCCGAAGTCAGGGCTGCCTTGCTGGCCTTGCCTGGCCTGTATGGCGACGCGTCTGTTATTGCCAGGGCACGTGCTGTCTTGCCGGCAATGAAAGGCATTGACGTTGCTTTGGATGAACTGGAATATCTGGTCAACCTGACCGGTGGCGCCCATGTCACCATCGATCTGGCTGATTTGCGTGGCTACCACTATCACAGCGGCGTTATGTTCAACGTATTTGTGCCTGGTTTGCCGAATGCTGTCGCGCGCGGCGGGCGTTATGATCACGTGGGCGAGGCTTTTGGTCGCCTGCGCCCTGCAACCGGTTTTTCTCTGGATTTGCGCGAGCTGGCACGCCTGCTGCCCACCGCCGAGAGAAAAGGCGCGATACGCGCCCCCTGGGGCAGTGAGCAACTGTTGCGCGAGAAAATTGCCCAGTTGCGTAGCGAGGGTGAGATCGTGATTCAAAGCATGCCCGGACACGAGAGTGAACAAGACGAATTTGATTGCAATCGCGCACTCACTTTCGATGGTGGTAAATGGATTCTTCAAAATGTAGGTTGAGTGATGACACAAACTAAAATTGCAAAAAACGTTGTTGTAATCGGTACCCAGTGGGGCGATGAAGGCAAAGGAAAAATCGTTGACTGGCTGACCGATCACGCACAAGGCGTAGTTCGTTTTCAGGGTGGCCACAATGCTGGCCATACGCTGGTGATAGGCGGCCAAAAGACAGCCTTGCAACTGATACCTTCCGGTATCATGCGCGCCGGTACTGCCTGCTATATCGGCAATGGCGTGGTGTTGTCCGTGCCTGACCTGTTGAGAGAAATCGACAAGCTGCAAGCCAATGGCGTGGAAGTGGTGTCGCGTCTGAAAATTTCGGAAGCCTGTCCGGTTATCCTGCCTTACCATACTGCACTCGATGCGGCGCGTGAAATCGCCCGTGGCGCTGCCAAGATCGGTACTACCGGCAAGGGTATAGGCCCGGCCTATGAAGATAAAGTTGCTCGTCGCGCGATTCGTGTCGCCGATTTGCTCAATGAAGAGCGCTTTGCTGAAAAGCTGCGTGATAATCTCGATTATCACAATTTCGTACTGACCAATTATCTCAAAGCGCCAGCCGTTGAATTCCAGAAAACCTTGGATGACACGCTGGCCAATGTGCCGCGCATCCGTCCTATGGTGGCGGACGTATCGAGTGCCCTGTATGCAGCCCATAAGGCTGGTGCCAGCCTCTTGTTTGAAGGCGCGCAAGGCAGCTTGCTGGACGTTGATCACGGGACCTATCCTTTCGTTACTTCCAGTAACTGTGTCGCTGGCAATGCCGCTGCTGGTTCTGGCGTTGGTCCCAACATGCTGCATTACATCCTGGGTATTACCAAGGCTTACACTACGCGTGTCGGCTCTGGCCCTTTCCCGTCTGAGCTGCCGACGGATGCAGGTGTTGGCAAGCATCTGGCCAGTGTTGGTCATGAGTTTGGTACGGTTACCGGACGTGCGCGTCGTTGCGGCTGGTTTGATGCAGCCCTGCTGAAACGCTCGGTGCAGATCAATGGCGTTTCCGGTATGTGCCTGACCAAGCTGGACGTACTTGATGGTATCGAAACACTGCGTCTGTGCACTGGCTATAAAGTGGATGGCAAAGTCGTCGATATCTTCCCTGTTGGCGCTGAAGAAGCGGCACGTTGTGAAGCGATTTATGAAGAAATGCCAGGCTGGACTGATACTACGGTCGGTGCCAAGAGCATGGACGCGTTGCCAGTCAACGCCCGCAACTATATCCAGCGGATTCAGGAGCTGGTCGGTGTTCCGGTAGATATGGTATCTACTGGCCCGGATCGTGAAGAAACGATCGTTTTAAGGCATCCATTTATTTAAGAAGGAAAATAAGAATATGAATATGCCCGCATCAACAGACAAGGACTTATGGGTTTCCTGGGAAGCCTATCATCGCTCGATTGAACAACTTGCCTTGAAAGTACATGAAACCGGCTGGAAATTTGACCAGGTATTGTGCCTGGCGCGCGGTGGTTTGCGTCCAGGTGATATCTTCTCGCGTATTTTTGATGTGCCACTGGCGATATTGTCCACCAGTTCTTACCGTGAAGAGTCTGGTACCGTGCAGGGCGCGCTGGATATCGGCAAGTATATTTCCATGACCAAAGGTGCCTTGCAAGGGCGTGTGCTGGTGGTGGATGATCTGGTTGATTCTGGTGTGACGCTGGAAAAAGTACTGGTGCATTTGCGCGAGAACTTCCCGGCAGTGACTGAGGTCAAGTCAGCCGTAATCTGGTATAAGGCATGTTCATCCGTGGCACCGGATTATTATCTGGAGCACCTGACGACCAATCCCTGGATACATCAACCTTTTGAAGAATATGACAGCATCAGGCCGCATCAATTGAATGCCTGGCTGAAAAAAGGCGCGAAGTAAGGGTATCCCAAAAACGGAAGCATAGCCTTCCGTTTTTTTATGCCTGTCTTGGTCTTGGTGCAGAAAGTGATTGTTGATGCTTTAATGGTGAGGTGAGATGGAGATGTGGTAGTGCAGGGAGGTGATGGTGGTGAGCTTGAGAAGTCAGATGGCGCAGAAATGAAAAAGCCCGCTGACGAATCAGCGGGCCATCAATTTGGTGGTGCCCACGGAGGGACTCGAACCCCCACACCCGAAGGCACATGGACCTGAACCATGCGCGTCTACCAATTCCGCCACGTGGGCAACAGAAGGCATTATTATAGAGCATTTACGTCGTTTTGGGTGAATTCCGGGCGAATTTCTCAAAACTTT
This sequence comes from Undibacterium sp. Ji49W, assembly GCF_049340205.1. Classification (NCBI taxonomy): domain Bacteria; kingdom Pseudomonadati; phylum Pseudomonadota; class Betaproteobacteria; order Burkholderiales; family Oxalobacteraceae; genus Undibacterium; species Undibacterium sp. Ji49W. The sequence continues at coordinate 23,494 of NZ_JBMPOW010000006.1, forward strand.
CAAAATGAAAATCAAAACTATGCAAATGAGTTGGATTTGATTTTTGTCCGGATGAAAAAAACGCCATGAATAATGGCAAAATCAGGGATACAGCAATGAACTGGAGTGGGCTTGGTAGTGGAGATGAAAATGGACTTGAGAAAGCAGGGCGTTGCGGAAATGAAAAAGCCCGCTGACGAATCAGCGGGCTTCCAATTTGGTGGTGCCCACGGAGGGACTCGAACCCCCACACCCGAAGGCACATGGACCTGAACCATGCGCGTCTACCAATTCCGCCACGTGGGCAACGGAGAACAACATTATAAATTAATACGGACTTTTGTCAAGGCACATGACTTGATGAATACAAGAATTGTTAGGTGAAAGAGGTTTGCTCCGGTAAACTAACGCCTGACTATGGTTCTGGCACAGGCCAGATTAACATTTAAAGAAGACATATAAGATTTGAATAAGCATTTATACCCTATCCCCAGTCGCGAAGAGATACTGGGCGTTCTACGTACTAACAAGGCAAAAATGACGGCTTCCGCCATTGCGGATGGTTTGTCGGTTAAACCTGAGGAGTTAGATGGCATGACACGACGATTAAACGCGATGGAAAGGGATGGGCAGATTAAAGTGGACAAAGGTGGAAGTTACACCATCGCCAATCAGGATAATTTCATCAGCGGAAAAGTCAGCAGCCATCGTGAAGGCTATGGTTTTCTGATACCGGATGACGGCAGTGAAGACCTGTTTTTGCCAGAGCGCGAAATGCAGAAAGTGCTGCATGGTGATCGCGTCATGGCACGCGTGGTCGGTACTGACAGGCGTGGCCGGCTGGAAGGCGGCATTCTGGAAATTCTGGAACGGGCCAATACCCATGTCATCGGTCGTTTGCTGAACGAAAACGGTGCCTGGATCGTGGCACCTGAAGACAAACGCTTCAGCCAGGATATTCTGTTGACCGGTGCACCGGGCAAGGCAAAAGCCGGCCAGGTCGTCAGCGTCGAGTTAACCGAGCAACCGACCCGTTATGCGCAACCAGTAGGCAAGATAGTAGAAGTGCTGGGTGATGTTGACGACCCTGGTATGGAAATCGAAATCGCCGTCAGAAAATTTGGTGTGCCGCATGAATTCTCAGAGGCGGTCAAAAAGGCTTCCTCAAAATTGCCGTCTGAAGTACGGGATGTGGACCTCAACGACAGGGTTGATCTGCGCGATATTCCGCTGGTCACCATCGATGGTGAAGATGCACGCGACTTTGATGATGCCGTGTATTGTGAACCCATCAAAATCGGTCGCAGCAAAGGCCACCGCCTGATCGTGGCGATTGCCGATGTCAGCCACTATGTGCAGCCGAATGATGTGCTCGATGAAGAAGCCCTGTTGCGCAGTACATCCGTGTATTTCCCGCGTCGTGTCATCCCCATGCTGCCGGAACGCCTGTCGAATGGCTTGTGCTCACTGAATCCCGACGTTGATCGGTTGACACTGGTGTGCGACATGGTGATTACGCAGGATGGTGAAGTCACGGCTTACCAGTTTTATCCGGCAGTCATTCACTCCGCTGCACGTTTCACGTACACTGAGGTAGCGGCCATCCTGGGCAATACCAAAGGCCCCGAAGCCGGCAAGCGCCTGACGCTGGTGCCACACCTCCTGCATCTGTATGAAGTCTTTCAGTCATTGCTGAAGGCGCGCCAGGCACGCGGCGCGATCGACTTCGAAACGACAGAAACCTACATCGTTTGCAATCCATCCGGCAAGATAGAAAAAATCCTGCCACGCACGCGCAATGATGCTCACAAGCTGATCGAAGAATGCATGCTGGCGGCTAACGTTTGCGCTGCCAATCTGCTGGAAACCTATAAGCATCCCGGCACGTACCGTATCCATGCCGGCCCGACCAAAGAAAAACTGACCCAGGTCAGAAATTTCCTGAAACAGGTTGGCCTGTTCCTTAACGGTGGCGATTCACCGTCGGCATCTGATTATGCCGAGTTGATGAAAAAAATCAAAGGCAGGCCAGACGCGCCGCTGTTGCAGACCATGTTGCTGCGTTCCATGCAGCAGGCGGTATATAGCCCGGACAATATCGGTCATTTCGGCTTGTCTTATGACGCTTACGCGCATTTCACCAGCCCGATTCGCCGTTACCCCGATTTGCTGACGCATCGCGCCATCAAGGCTATTTTGCAGGGACGTAAATACGAACCCAAAGGTATAGATCTGAGCCTGTTGAACACCACGGTTTCCAATGCGGCGCGCAAGCAGATGGTGGCTGACAAGGCTGCCGGCAAGAAAAAGGTTGAAAAAGATCTGACGATCTGGGACGCACTGGGTGTGCATTGCTCCGCCAACGAAAGACGGGCGGACGAAGCATCACGCGATGTTGAAGCCTGGCTGAAATGCTATTTCATTCGAGGCAAACTGGGTGAAGAGTTTACTGGCATGATCACTGGCGTTACCCAGTTCGGTATTTTTGTGCAGCTTGACGAAATTTATATCGAAGGCCTGGTGCATGTGACTGAACTGGGGGCCGATTACTTCCAGTTCGATGACGCACGTCATGAATTGCGTGGCGAACGCACAGGCAAGCGTTATCAATTGACAGATAAAGTCCGTGTCGTGGTGAGTCGCGTTGATCTGGATGCGAGAAAGATTGATTTGAGTATCGCGCAACCCGCTTCCGGCAAATTGCCTGGTGGGCCAGGTGAACAAAGAAGTGTCGCCGCATCAGATAAAAACCGTAAAAATCCGGCCAATGCGAGAAAGCTTGCCCAGGAACCGGAAGAAAAATTAGCCCCCGTTTTTTCCAAATCGGCCAAGGCCGCGGCGGTAAAAAAAGTCGGTGTCAAAGCAAGTGAAGACAGTTTTTCTGGGGGACGTCGCCAGAAATCTGCTGCCGCACCTGCCAGTGCCAAGACAAAAGCACCTGGTACGGCTGGCAAGTCAGCAAAGAAAAGACGTTAGTAGATAATTGAAAAGAACAAGATGAAAAGTAAAATGATATTTGGCTTCCACGCGGTGACTTCACGTATCCGCCATGAAGCCTCTTCCGTCGACGAAATTTACGTCGATTCCGCCCGTGTGGACAGGCGCATGCAGGATTTGCTGAGTACAGCAAAAGCTGCCGGTGTGCGAATTATCCTGACAGATGACCAGCGTCTCAGCAATATCGTCGGTACCCGCCGTCACCAGGGCGTAGTGGCGAAAGCCAGTGAGCTGTCACTGGCCCGCAATCTGGATGAATTGCTGGATGCCATTGATGGTCCACCATTGTTGCTGGTACTCGATGGCATTACCGATCCGCACAACCTGGGTGCTTGCCTGCGTGTTGCTGACGGTGCTGGTGCGCATGCGGTGATCGCCCCCAAGGACAGGGCCGTGGGTTTGAACGCCACAGCAGCCAAAGTCGCCAGCGGTGCGGCCGAAACCGTCCCTTATATTACCGTGACCAATCTGGCCCGCACCTTGCGCGAGTTGAAAGAGCGTGATATCTGGCTCGTCGGTACGACGGATGAAGTCGAAAAGAATATCTATGACGTTGACTTCAAAACCGGCAGCGCCATCATCATGGGTTCTGAAGGTGAAGGCATGCGTCGCCTGACACGTGAAACCTGCGACGTGCTGGTCAGCGTTCCCATGTTTGGCTCTGTTGAAAGCCTGAATGTCTCAGTGGCTTCGGGTGTATGCCTGTATGAAGCACGTCGTCAGCGTCTGGTAAAAAACTGACGCTAAAGCTCAGTTCGCCGCCCGCCATTCCCTGGCGGGCATCAGGGGCTCTCCACGGGCCTTTGTGAAATACGCTACTATCTATCTCCCGCCAGAACATTTTCAAATTTCATGTTTAGCCGCTTAAGAGAAGACATCGCAAGTATCATCAAAAAAGATCCCGCAGCCCGCAATGCGTGGGAGGTGATTACTTGTTATCCTGGTTTTCAGGCGATTCTCATGCATGGATGGGCGCAATGGTGCTGGACACGTGGCATGAAGTGGCTGGGGCGTTTTATTTCCCATATTGCCAGGGTATTGACCGGCATAGAAATACATCCAGGCGCGACGCTGGGACGCAGGGTATTTATCGACCATGGTTTTGGTGTGGTCATAGGCGAAACAGCCGAAATCGGTGACGATTGCACGATATATCAGGGGGTGACACTGGGTGGCACTTCTTTGTCCAGAGGTGCCAAACGCCATCCTACGCTGGAGGCGGGCGTCATTGTCGGTGCCGGTGCCAAGGTACTGGGTGGTTTTACGATAGGCGCTGGTGCAAAAATCGGCTCCAATTCCGTGGTGTTGAAACCAGTACCTGCCGGTGCAACGGCGGTAGGTAATCCGGCGCATATTATCAAGAGAGAAGTGGCGTCCGCCGATTCAGAGGCAGCGCAACTATTTACTGCCTATGGCGTGACGCAAAATAGTGATGATCCTATTTCCAAGGTCTTGCACAAGCTGATAGATCATGCCGCCTCACAGCAGGAACAGATAGAAAAACTGTCCGCCGCGCTGTCGGGCGCAGGTATTGTTTGTGACGCCGCACAAAAAGCAGAGAAGCTGAATCCTGAACAGATCAATAGCCTGGTAGATTGATTGGTTTTTTGATCGGGCTTTTTGATTGGACTTTTTGATCAGCCCTTTGTCAGCCAGTTCAGGTTTTTTCTGATGAGGGGTAGCAATTCGCTGGCAGTCAGACCTATGGGGCCGGTCCCTTGTTCCACCAGTTCATCCGCCGCATAGCCATGTGCCCAGGCAGCTATTCTCGCGGCTTCTGCGGCGCTGCAACCCTGTGCCAATAAGGCGCCAGTAACACCAGCCAAAACATCACCAGTGCCGCCGCTGGCCAGTGCCGGGTTGCCGGTGGTGTTGATGGACACATCCCCATTCGCTTTACAAATAATACTGCCGGAACCTTTCAGCACAACAACGGCGTTCAATTGCTGTGCCAGTTTGCGTGCAGCAAACAACCGGTCTGCCTGCACTTCTGCCACGCCTTGCTGCAACAATCGTGCTGCTTCCAGCGGATGTGGAGTCAGCACACTTGCTGCGGTTCTGCTCGCCAGAAGCTGCGCAAGAGCCGGGTCTGCGGCGATCAGGTTCAGTGCGTCTGCATCCACCACCAAGGTTTTTGCTGATTTGATCGCTCCGATCAGCAAAGCCTGTACAGCGGCTGATGTACCCAGGCCGGGGCCGATGACGACATGGTGATCCTCAAAATCCATTTCTTCAGGTACACGAAACATGATTTCAGGATGCAGACTGTCATACTGCGGGCCAACACCTGGAATGCAGCAATAAATGCGTCCGGCACCAGAAAACTGTGCTGCCCTGGCAGCAAGGATGGCCGCACCCACCATGCCGCTGGCACCACCTATGATGATGACATCACCATAACTGCCTTTGTGGCTGTTTTGTTTGCGTGGTTGCAATATGCCTTTTAGTGATTCGGCGGTATTCAGATGGGCTTTGGCGGGCGGGAACAAGCTTGATGGAATCCCCAGGCTTTCAACGCTGACCTGGCCAGCATAATCCTGCCCTTGACCCGTATGCAGACCCGGTTTGTCACCAATAAAGCTGATGGTATGTGTCGCGCAAATAGCGATGCCATCCGTGCCTGCAAGTTGCCCGGTTTCTGCGCTCAGGCCACTGGGCACGTCGAGCGCCAACAACGGGATGGCATTCTGTGCAGCAAGCTGGTTGATATGTCTTATCAGCCCGGCGATGGCACCTTCTGGCGCACGTTTAAGACCTATTCCAAACAGGCCATCGATGATCAACGCCCAATCTGAAGGCAAGCTTGCCAAGGCGACTGCATCGATCAATTGAACATGGTAGGACTGGGCTTTGCGCAGACTGGACAATGCATCGCTGGAATAATCAACCGCATTACCACATTGCACAACATGTACGGCATGGCCCCGTGAAGCCAGGATTGCAGCAACTTCAAAGGCATCGCCACCATTATTGCCCGGGCCAGCGAGAACAAGGATTTTTGCTGGCAAATTGCCGACCAGTTCAATGGCCAGGTTGGCGGCTGCCAGTCCGGCTTTTTGCATCAGCGATTTAGTGCCTGGATTTGCCTGATCAAGCTGCATGCTCAGCGCACCTGTTTCTATCGCACGAATTTCTGCCACGCTATACACGCAACCAAATCTGTCATTCTGATTGCCCATGGTTTTCATAGTGATTTATTTGGGTTGTAGTGCAGGCGGAAAGGGCGGCGGCTTTATTGACGGGACATTCGATTGTCCGACAGCCTGCATGGCTTCTATGCCTTGCTGGAACAGGTTTTCCAATGGCACAAGCAAATACGGCATGATCAGTGCCAGCATCAAAAAGCCGACACCGATGGTAATCGGGAAGCCGATACCGAATAAATTCAATTGAGGAGCGGCACGCGTCAGTATGCCCAATGCCACGTTGGTAACCAGCAAGGCTGCAACGATGGGCAGGGATAAATGCATGCCCACACTGAAAATCTGCTCACCCCACAGGGCCATTTTCTGATAATTCAGCCCGGTCTGAAAGGTGGTTGAAATCGGTATGGTCTGGAAGCTTTCAACCAGGGTGGCTAGCATCGATAAATGCACATTCGCCGTCAGCATCAGCAGCGTGGCAGTCAACACCAGAAACTGCGCAATTGCCGATGAACGCCCCTGTGTCTGCGGATCAAAGAAGGTAGCAAAACCCAGGCCCATGGTCAGACCGGCCACCTCGCCCGCCATTTCGATGGCAGAAAAAACGACACGCATGACAAAACCCATGCCCAGGCCGATGATCAATTGCTGGGCCAGCACCAGTATGCCGTTCAGGGATACAGGATCGAGTGCAGGGACTGCGGGTAGGGTGGGGGCCACGATGAGTGACAGCACAATACCCAGCGCCAGCTTGATCTGTACCGGGACGGTATTGTTGCCGAAGGGGGGCGCAACTGCAATCATGCCCAGTATCCTGGTCAGCGGCCAGATAAAGGAATTGATCAGTGCGATCAGTTCATTGCTGGAGAAGGAAATCATTGGTATGACATGTCAGCGCTATGCGTGGCCGCACCTATCCCGCCATGGTTGCAATACTGGTGAACATCTGGCGCATGTAATCCGTCAGTACGGTCAACATCCAGGGGCCGGCAATAATCAGGGTGACAAAGATACCCACCAACTTGGGAATGAAAGACAGTGTGGTTTCATTGATCTGGGTGGCAGCCTGAAAAATACTGACGATCAAACCTATGCCCAGCGCGACCAGCAGTAAAGGGGCGGAAACCATCAGGGTCACTTCCATGGCCTGGCGGCCGAGTGTCATTACGCTATCCGGGGTCATAATTAGCCTTGTTGAAGCCTTAATAAAAACTTTGTGCGAGTGAGCCTATCAATAATTGCCAGCCATCCACCAGGACAAACAACATCAGCTTGAAGGGCAGCGAGACAATTGCCGGCGACACCATCATCATACCCATGGACATGAGCACACTGGCGACCACCATATCGATGATCAGGAAGGGGATGAAAATGGCAAAGCTGATTTGAAAGGCGGTTTTCAATTCACTTGTGATGAAGGCCGGTATCAGGATACGCAGTGGTACATCTTCAGGACCCTGCAATTGCGGGGTATTCGATAATTTGACGTACAGCGCCAGGTCCGACTGCCTGGTCTGCTTCATCATGAATTGCTTGAGCGGCGTGGCACCTTTGTCCATCGCTGCCTGCATGGTGATCTTGTTTTCAGTGAACGGTACGTAGGCTTCGGCATAGATTTTGTCAAACACCGGCCCCATGACAAACAGGGTTAAAAACAGCGACAGCCCGACCATTACCTGGTTGGGCGGCGCTGACTGCGTACCCAGGGCTTGCCGCAGCAAGGATAGTACGATGATGATGCGGGTGAAGCTGGTCATCATCAGCAATGCCGCCGGGATAAAGCTGAGTGCCGTCAGGAACAGCAGGGTCTGAATACTAAGCGAATAATTCTGGCCACCACCGGCAGCAGGCGTCGTTGTAATGGCTGGCAAGCCACCTGTTGTTTGTGAAAAAGCCAGTTCAGGCAGCAGCAGGCCACTCAGAAAAATGGCAAGCCAGACCAGTGGCAGGGAGGAGCGCAAAGTTTTCATGCAGATGTAATTACTTGTTGTCAGATCGTTCGGTAGAACGTTTATCCAGCGTGCGTTTCAGCCATGCAGAAAATGGATCATTGGTTTGTGCCTGTGCCGCCTGTAATAACAACTCTTCCTGTTTTGGCATGCTGCCCAGATTGTTGATATTGTTGGCGGTGACGCCCAGAATCAGCCACTGATCGGCCACTTCCACCACCATCACGCGTTCGCGGTTGCCAACATTGATGCCACCGATGATCTTGACCTGTATCTTGTTGCCACCCTGTATGGGGCCCAGGCGCTTCATGACCCATGCAGCGGCTACCACCAGTGCCAGTACCAGCAGCAAGGCCATGATGATCTGCAACAGCCCGCCACTGGGCGATACGGCAGAGGTATCTGCCGCCAGAACACTGCCAGACCATGCCGCCGTCGCCAGTACTGCATAAAAACGTGGGAAATACTTCATTTGTTCAGTTTGCGTATGCGCTCGGCAGGCGTGACGATATCGGTCAGGCGTATACCAAACTTGTCATTTACTACCACCACCTCGCCCTGGGCAATCAGACAGCCATTGACCAGTACATCCATAGGTTCACCGGCCAGACCATCGAGTTCCACCACCGAACCCTGTGCCAGTTGCAGCAGGTTCTTGATGGCGATTTTGGTCCTGCCCAATTCCACGGTCAGCTGTACCGGGATATCCAGAATGAAGTCGATGTCATTATGGGTTTCCGGTGCCTGGCTTTTGCCGCTGAACTCTTTGAAAATGGCAGCTGTAGGCTGTGGCTCGCTCTTTTCTGCTGCCGCAGCTTCCGCTTTTTCCTGCTCTGCAATTGCAGCACCCCAATCATCTTCACTGATTGGTGCGTCGCCGTTATCATCCATGGTTCTCTCCTTGTGCTACTTCCTGTACGCTGGAACTGATCAGTTTCTCAACGCGTAAAGCATACTGTCCGTTAAATACTCCATACTTGCACTCCATCACAGGCGTGCCATCGACTTTAGCTGAAATGATTTCCGGAATGGATAAAGGGATCACATCGCCTTCTTTCATATTCAGGATATCACCCAGGGTGACACGGGTCGTACCCAGGTCAGCAACGATTTCTACTTCGGCAATCTGTATCTGCTGCGTCATCAGACGCACCCAGCGCTTGTCCACTTCCAGCGTTTCACCTTGCAAACTACTGGTCAAAATGTCGCGGATAGGTTCTATGGTGGAGTAGGGCATGCACAGATGCATCTCGCCACTTACCGGCCCCAATTCTATCGTGAAGGTAGTGGATACCACCACTTCATTCGGGGTGGCGATATTGGCGAACTGGGTGTTCATTTCTGAACGTATGTATTCAAACTCGATGGGATAGACCGGTTCCCATGATTTGGAATAGGTTTCAAAAATGATTTCCAGTATGCGGTGGATGATACGCTGTTCAGTCTGGGTGAAGTCGCGACCTTCCACACGGGTGTGGAAGCGGCCATCGCCACCAAACAGATTATCTACCAGCAAAAACACCAGGCCAGGATCAAGCACGATCAGCGAGGTGCCGCGCAAGGGCTTCATGTGGACCAGGTTCAGATTGGTTGGTACCACCAGGTTACGGATGAATTCACTGTACTTCGATACCCTGACAGTACCTACCGATACTTCGGCACTGCGGCGCAGGAAATTAAACAGGCCTATGCGCAGCAGGCGGGCAAAACGTTCGTTGATAATTTCCAGCGTCGGCATACGGCCGCGGACGATACGCTCTTGCGTGGCAAGATTGTAGGGCCGGACACCGGAGGTATCCTCCAGTGATTGCGAGTCGTCCTGATCTCCCGTGACGCCCTTTAAAAGGGCATCAACTTCTTCCTGGGAGAGAAAATTATCTGACATAGTTTATTGAACGACGAAAGAAGTAAAGAAAACGCCACTCACTTTTTGTGGCTCCCCTTTGGCTGTAAATGGCTGGCTAACTTTTTCAATGATTTCATTGACCAGTTTTTCCTTGCCTTCACCGGACAAAATTTCGGTTGCATCCTTGCTCGACAGCAGTAACAGCAGGCGGCTGCGTATTTGCGGCATATTCGCCTTGATCAGATTGACCTGTTCTTCATCCTGCACTTGCAGTGTCATGCTGATTTGCAGATATTTGTCACCGCCATCAGATTGCAGGTTGACGGTAAACGGTTCCAGCGCCAGGAATACAGGTGCTTTTGCAGGTTCAGCCTTGTGTTCTTTTTCTTTATTGGCAGAACCTTTTTTCATCATGACAAGAGCTCCACCACCAGCTGCCACCAGTAAAAAGACGGCAGCGGCGATCATGATAAGGAGTTTCTTTTTAGATTTGCCCGCTGGTGGGGCATCACCTGAATCAGTCGCTGCTTTTGCTGGTGCTTTCGCCATGGTTTTCCTCTCGATGGGCATTTATTGCCATGATTTATAGGTATTATCGGTGATACGAGGCTCTTAATATCCAAGAAAAAGAAGGTGTATTGCCGCTTAGCTCTGTCATTTGCGCGATGAAAGCAGGGTCATGCTGCATTCACAGCCAGTTGCGGTCAATGTCCGCAAACTTCATGGATTTAGCCTTTGGCAATCATTCTACATGCATGTAGGTGTTTTTTTCCAGACACCCTTGGGTGAAAGCGCGGCAGATGGTGAATTTAGGTGACATTCATCAATGAAGAAGCTTGCTGGTGCAAACTTCTTGAGTAGTCTGTTCTTAAGAAGTCTGTGCGGCCATAACCAGTCTGGATAAGCGCATGAACGCGCAGGAGCGCGCTCGCCAGGCCCGTCAGAGATATGGCGGCCCTGTTTTTACCGGGGTCAGGCGAAGGTATCTACTACGCCATTGCTGACTCTGACTTTAGCCTGGCTGCTGGTTGCAGCTAGCGCTGTACTGTCGCCGACGTCGCTGCCTTGACGTGATGTACCTGTGCCCCTGGCTTGTTGCTGGGCAAAATTTTGCCCTTGACCTGCACCTGCGGCCTGTGAATTGACTGAGAAACCTGTCAATTGCACGCCGGCATCGCTGAGCATCTGACGTAATCGGGGCAGGGCTGCTTCCAGTGCTTCCCGGACTTCTGGCTGGGCGGCGGTAAAGCTGGCATTGGCCTGGTCATTGCTGACTTTCAATACAACTTGCAGCGGGCCAAGATCTGGCGGGTTCAGCGTTAATTCGGCAGATTGCATGGCTTCGCCTACCATCCATACGACTTTTTGACTTACTGCCTTATCCCAGCCCGGGTTGCCTACGCGGGGGCTGATATGGTCTATCGCCATGGCATTTGCCGCATTGGCTTGTGCATTGCTGACGGCCTGTGTGGCAATCGGTGCCGGAGCGATGACCTGAGGTGTTTCCTTGCTGCTTTCGGCCGGTTTGATTTCGGCCAGCTTGTCTGCAATCGCATCACGGGCTTGCGCGACATCACTGGCAAAGTTTTTGGCTGTGTCAGCCGCTATCGCCGTGGTGGCATTGGCCGCCTTGTCGGACGCTTTGCTGCCCATTACGAGATCACTGGTGACGACTTCCGGTTTGCTTGCATCTGCCAGCGCGGCGCTATCAGTTTTGACGGTAGTATCTTTCGGTACCTGTACCGGTGTCAGGGCGGGGGCGGTTGTTAGTGTTGCATCGCCACTGGTCAGCTTATTGTCTATGGCAGTATTGACGGTGGTATTGGTCACTGTCTTGGCTGTGGCCTTGGTTTCAGTAGTTGCCTTGCCTGCCAGTAATTGCGCGGCGATGGCATTGATATCGGCTGCGCTAACGCCCGCATCGCCTACCGCCTTTTCCGTGCTGACTGGCTTAATGTCGTTAGCGGCGGTCTTGGCGTCAGCGATGGCTGCGGCAAGCTTGTCTGCGGTTTCTGCATACTTGCTGTCACCAGCCAGGGCTATTACATCTTTCGTATCTGTTGCGGTGTTGCTGGCAGCGAGCGTGCTGACATCTACACCGGCCAAGGTGTCAGTGGCACTGGCATCAGTGCTGACAGAGGCAGCCTTGCTGGTATCTGTGATCGCAGGTGCCGGGGCCAGGTTGCCTACCAGTGCCAGTATCTGGGCGCTAAGGTCTTCTGCCGGCGCCGTGTTTTTTTCATCATCCTTGCTGACTTTGCTGTTGTCATCCGTATCGTCGGCAGGGGAACTGTTTTTTACCGGTGTGCCGGGGGCATTGTCGGCGGTATTCTGTTTGTTGGTATTGTTATTAACATTGTTGCCGGAATTACTGGACGTAGCATTGGCACTGGTATTGGTGGACTTCGGTGCAGTCGCAGGTTTTGCCACATTGCGATTGACGTCGCTGTCCGGTTTTTTGACGTTGGAAATTTCTTTGTTCAGCATCTGATTGAAATTGTTTCCGGCGTCGCTGGACGTGGTGTTTTTTGCCGATTTAGCGCTTCCAGCCTGTTTGTCCAGGGAAGTCAGTAAGGTTGTCGCTTGCATGTGAGTACCTGTTAAATTTTTGACTAACGCTTATAAAAAAGGGCGCGGGCAGCCATTTCATCGGTTTGTTTCTGGTCGCGCTTTGCTTCTTTTTTTTGCAGCACGTTATGCGCACGATTTTGCAAAGTGTTATATGAAAGGCGCTTTTTTTCCGTCGATTGCCATTCTGTTTTTGCCATGACGATGCGGTGTTCCGCATCCATGACTACTTGCTTTTGTCCTTCAATGGCAGTATCAAGCTTGCCGAGGAAGGACAGGAAATTCGTATACTGCGCAGCACTTAAACCTTTTGTTGCGCCATCTTGCAGTCGTTGCGCATAGTCATCACGGTATTGCTGCAATAAGCTGAGCTTTTTCTGTGTATCTTCATGAGCGCGGATTGCCTTTCCCAGAAGTTTGGCGGCGTCGTCCACTTCTCTTTCTGCAATTTCGATCAGTGTGGTAATAGGGGATTTTAGTGCCATGGTGATTCAAGTATAGTAGGTATCAGAGATTTCTATCCGTTGAATAGGGCCTGAAGTGCCCCCAAGCTCTCTGGTATGGTACTTTTTTCGGTGATGTCTTGTTGTAAAAATGCAATTATTTTGGGCTGTAGCCGAATCGCTTCATCCAGTAATGGGTCGGAGCCCGGCGAATACGCACCGACGCTGATCAGATCCCTGGCGCGTTCATAGCGTGAATACAATTGCTTGAGTTTTCTTGATAGCTGCTGATGTTCTGGTGTGGTAATACTGTGCATGGCCCGGCTGATCGACTGTTCTATGTCAATGGCAGGGTAATGGCCGCTTTCTGCCAGGGTGCGGTTCAATACGATATGACCATCCAGAATCGCCCTGGCGGCATCGGCAATCGGATCTTGCTGGTCGTCGCCCTCGGTCAGTACCGTGTAAAAAGCGGTAATAGAGCCGCCACCGCTTTTACCGTTACCAGCGCGCTCTACCAGAATAGGCAGCTTGGCAAAGACGGATGGCGGATAACCCTTGGTTGCTGGTGGTTCGCCGATGGCCAGCGCAATTTCTCTTTGTGCCATGGCATATCTGGTCAGCGAATCCATGATCAGCAAGACACTGCGTCCCTGGTCTCTGAAATATTCAGCGATGGTGGTGGCATAGGCTGCACCTTGCAGGCGCATCAGGGGAGGGGCATCCGCCGGGGCTGCCACGACCACGGAACGGGCCAAGCCTTCGGTGCCCAGAATCTGTTCTATGAATTCCTTGACCTCACGACCACGCTCACCGATCAGGCCAACTACGATGATATCGGCAGAGGTATAGCGCGCCATCATGCCCAGCAGCACACTCTTACCGACGCCAGAACCGGCGAACAGGCCCAGGCGCTGGCCCCGGCCGACGCTGAGCATGCTGTTGATGGCCCTGACACCCACGTCCAGCGTATCGACGATGGGAGCGCGTTCCAGCGGGTTGTAAATACGCGCGCCCAGCGGGGCGGATTCATGCGTGCCTAGCGGGCCCAGGGTGTCCAGCGGGCGGCCATTGCCGTCCAGCACACGCCCCAGCAGTTCATAGCCTACCGGTAAATGCCTGCTTCTGTCACTGGGGCGGCGGCGGGGGTGATTGACGACTTCATGTGCATCGGGCTCCGCCGGAAAGACGGGAGCACCGGGGGTAACGCCATCAAGATCGCTATGCGGCATCAGAAACAGGCGTTCACCTTCGAAACCGACCACTTCGGCATCTATTTTGGCACCGCTTTGCAGATGAATGGAGCAGGCACTGCCTACCGGCAAGCGCAGGCCAACCGCCTCCATCACCAGGCCGGTGACACGGGTGACGCGCCCTGACAGTGAGGTGGTGCTGACATGCGATAGCTGCTCGCGGCTGTTGTGCAGCCTGGCTTTCCAGTCGCTGATGTAGGCTTCTTGCATCGTATCGGTCTGCCTAGACGGCGTTCACAAAATTGTGTTGCATGCTGTCCATGAGTTTTTGCCAGCGTGTCGCATAACTTGCATCCAACAGGTTGTGCTGTGTTTCCAGCTTGCAGCCACCGCGTTCTATATGTGGGTCAGAAACTATGCGCCAGCCATTTTCAGTCAGCGATTCACCCAGATGGTTTTTGACGATGACAGCATCATCCGGATGCAGCAAGACCTGCGCCGGTTGCTGGACTGTACTTATCTGATTGATTGCATCTTCAACGATAGGCAGTATCAGTTCAGGTTCAGTGTCAAATTTGATTTTCAGCATGGCTTTGGCTAGGTCTATTGCCAGTTCCAGCACTTCATTGCTCATCTGTCCAGATGCCGCCTGCAATTGCTGTGAAAACCCTTGTGCCATCTGTTGCAGAGAATGAATTTCGACCTGCACCTGTTCCATGGTTTCTGCGTAAGCAGTTTCCTGGCCATCTTTCAGACCACGTTCATAGGCTTCCTTGTAGCCGGCGGCAAAACCTTCCTGGCGCGCGCTTTCCCGCAGCTTGTCTGCTTCCATACGACTGATGGCGGCGGCCTGCGCGCTTGCAACTTTTACTTCTTCGACATGTGCCGGCCTATTGTCGCCAAACGAGGTCATTTCCCAGCGTTGAAAGGCGGTCAGATCACCGCTACGCACAGGATTAGACATAAGCGTCTTCGCCTTTTGCACCCAGCATGATCTGGCCTTCGTCGGCCAGGCGACGGACGATCAGCAAGATCTGTTTCTGCTGTGTTTCCACTTCTGACAGACGTACCGGGCCCTTGGATTCGAGATCTTCACGCATCATTTCAGCCGCACGTTGTGACATGTTCTTGAATATTTTTTCCCGCATATCCTGATTCGCGCCCTTCAGGGCCACGATCAGTGAATCAGACTGCACTTCACGCAACAGCAGTTGTATGCCCTTGTCGTCAATTTCGAGGATGTTATCAAAGACGAACATTTCATCCATGATCTTCTCGGCCATGTCGCCATCGTATTTCCGGAGATTGTCCATGACGGATGCTTCGTTTTCACCGCTCATAAAGTTCAAAATTTCAGCCGCAGCGCGCACACCGCCTATGGATTTTTTCTTCAGGCTTTCATTGCCGGTCAAGAGCTTGGTGAGTACGTCGTTCAGTTCGCGCAGGGCAGTAGGCTGAATACCATCCAGGGTGGCGATACGCAATACGATGTCATTGCGCAAACGCTCGGTAAACTGGTTCAGGATTTCACAGGCCTGGTCACTTTCCAGATGGACCAGGATGGTGGCAATAATTTGTGGATGCTCGTTCTTGATCAGTTCGGCAACCGAAGGGGAATCCATCCACTTCAGACTTTCTATACCGCTGGCGTCCTTGCCGCCCAGAATGCGGTTCAATAGCGAGGCAGCCTTGTCGTCGCCCAGGGCCTTGGTCAGCACGTTACGGATATATTCATCCGAGTCCAGCCCGACCGAAGAACTGAGGTCGGCCGCCGCCTTGAAGTCATCCAGGACTTTGGCGATGGCTTCATGCGGTATAGGGCCGATCGCAGCCATGGCTGCACCGATCTTTTGTACCTCACGCGGGCCAAGATATTTCATGACCTCGGCCGCACCGTCTTCACCCAGCGCCAACATCAGGGTGGCTGCTTTTTGAACTCCGTCTTCACTCATTGCTGACCCATGCCTTTACAACGTTTGCGACTATCCTTGGATCGTCTTTTGCCAGGGCTTTTGCCATTTCCAGATTCATTTCATAGCTGGAACCCTGACGCGTATTCTGGTGCTCTGCCTCTTTGGAAAGATTGACGATGGCGGCTTCTTCTTCCTCGCGCTGTTCTTCTTCCAGGGCTTTCTGTTTTTCCGCTTCCAGCGCTTCCAGTGTTTCCTTGTCTTTGCCCATTATCTTATACAACATGGGTTTGAGGTAACCAAAAAACAGGTAAGCCAGTACCAGTGCGGCAAGTGCATATT
Source organism: Undibacterium sp. Ji49W (assembly GCF_049340205.1). Classification (NCBI taxonomy): domain Bacteria; kingdom Pseudomonadati; phylum Pseudomonadota; class Betaproteobacteria; order Burkholderiales; family Oxalobacteraceae; genus Undibacterium; species Undibacterium sp. Ji49W. The sequence continues at coordinate 39,864 of NZ_JBMPOW010000006.1, forward strand.
TACCAAATTCCTTTGCCATTTGGATGACATCTGGCTGTTTCCACAGTGGTAATTCCACTATAGTTTCTTTTTCAGGGCTGGCAAAGGGACTATTGACCACATTCAGGGTGTCACCACGATCTTTGTTGAAGCCCATGGCTTCCCTGGCAAGATCAGTAATTTGTGTTTTTTCTATGTCCGTCAGAGGGCGGGTTGAGGTTTTTCCTGCCTTATCAGTTTCTGTCTTGTAATTAACGACGATGGCCACTGACAGGCGCTTGACACCACCCATGGGCTGCTGGGTGTATTTGATGGTCTTGTCTACCTCAAAATTGGTGGTCGAGTCTTTTTGCATCAAACCGGCATTCGCTGCACCAGCCTGACCAGTCGCGGCTGCACTGGCAACGATGGGGGCGGTTGCCGGTACGGGGGGCTGGTTACTCAATGCGCCAGGTATGCCTGAAGGATTGGCAGATTTGTTGTAGGACTCGCTGGTTTGCTGGCTGCGTATGGTGGACGCTTCCGGCGGTGAGTTGGGGCGATAGCTTTCAGCCGCCTGTTCTGTCCTGGAGAAATCAATATCCGCCGTCGCTTCAGCCCGCACATTGCTGGAGCCGACGATAGGCGAAATAATGGACTCTATGCGTTTGACGATGTTTTGCTGATATTCCTGCACATACTTCAATTGCGAAGGGTCAAGATTATTATTCGCCATCTGTTTGCTGGGATCAGACAGCAGATTGCCGTTCTGGTCAACGATGGTGACGCTCTTGGCCGACAGTTCCGGCACGCTGCTGGCGACCAGGTGAATGATGGCGCTGACCTGTTGCTGATCCAGCACGCGGCTGGGGTAAAGGTTCAGCAAAACCGACGCAGTGGGCTTTTGCTGATCACGGATGAATACGGATGATTTGGGTATAGCCAGATGCACACGCGCGGTCTGCACCGCAGAAACTGCCTGTATGGAACGTGCCAGCTCGCCTTCCAGCGCGCGTTGAAAATTGACTTGTTCCAGGAATTGCGAAATCCCCAGTTTCTGGTTTTCCATCAGCTCGAAACCGACATTGCCGCCCTTGGGTAAACCTTGCGCTGCCAGTTTCAGACGTGCGTCATGCACTTGATTGGCAGGCACAAGAATGGCATTGCCGCCGTCCGAATATTTATAGGGCACGTTCAATTGCTGCAAGGATGCGACGATGGCACCGCCATCTCTGTCATTGAAATTGGAGAACAGGACTTTGTAATCCGGCTGCTGGCTCCACAGCCATACGCCCACCATGATGGCCAATGTGATGGCAGCACCCACCGCCAGCAAGATATTGCGAATGGCAGGCGTTTGCTGTAATCCGAAGATATTCGGAAGAGCAGGGCCTGGTGGGGCAAGTACGGTATTTTCTGCGGTTGCCATAAATTACCTTGTGCCAATAATTGTGTCGATGAGTTGCATGCGAGTACTTCCGGAGATGAGTTTTTTCCTTGATACCGATTTTCCACTGAATTTGCAAAATCAAAGGCAGGAAAAACACTGGTTTTCCTGTTCTTTTCCAGCTTCGCTTTTGTTTTCAAGCTGTTAATGTAGCAGTCATAGAAGTCTGAAAAAAAGGTGATGTGATGAATATCGGCGGAATTGACGCAAGTCGCATAGAAGCCATGGTGGCACAGTTGAAGGCAACTGCGGCAAGAATGGAAGCCAGTGCAGGCGTGGGCACGGGTTTGGGGGTAAATCAGGCGGACAATGTCAGTCCACCAGGCAAGCTCGATTTTGCAGATGCGCTGAAAGCCTCGCTGGATAGCGTGAACCAGGCGCAAACGAGTTCGCAAAAGCTGGGGGAAAAATTTGCCATGGGGGATGATAAGGTCAGTTTGTCCGACGTCATGATTTCCATGCAAAAAGCGAATATATCTTTCCAGACAACGGTGCAGGTCAGGAACAAACTGGTGTCTGCCTATCATGACATCATGAATATGCAGATATAGCCCGTGTATCTTATGCCAGGCAATTTGTGTATTGATTGCCTTGATTGTGTCTGCACAAAAAAACAAAGGGGCAATTTTGCCCCTTGTTCTTTCTGATGGTCTCTTGTTGTCTAGCGTATGCCAGTCATTTTGGCATTGCGCTCACGTTCCAGTTTCATGATGTAACGCTGAACACTGGCAAGCACGTTGTTGGACATATTGATGAACTGGCACCCCAGACGGCGATTGGTTTTGCCATTCAACAAAATAAGATCCTGTGAATTCCTGACTTGCAGCACCACATCCACCAATCCTATGGTTGGCAGATCAAGTTTGCAATGCTCATAGATAACACCTATGGTGCTATCCATGGCTTTTCTTTCATCCAGTATGGCGATGCCGCCGCAACTGATATCAACCAGCGACAGTTTCAGGGTTTCTTGCCGGGTATCCACCTGTACCGGTACCAGGGCACGTATCGGCGTCGATAACGGGGTGTTGATACGATAATACTCGCGCCTTTGCAGGCGTATCACCGTTGCCGGGATACTAAACTGGAAAGCAGGGCGGTCTTCAAACGTGATCAGTTCCAGGTTGTCGGATGAAAACTGTATGCTGATCTTGTCCAGCAAGCCTTCAAAAGAAACCCGTGGCGCTTCAGTAATGCGTTGATTTGCCAGTTGGCTTGGTGCACTGTCGATGATGATTAAATTATTGGTGTCATCAACTTCCAGAATGGACGTGATGAATACTTCGGAACCGCTGTTGATCAGCATGCTGATCAATTGTTTGCTTTCCCTTAAACCGCGTAACAAGCCGATGATCTCCCTCCGGGAGTCGACCTGGAAGGGGCTCTGGTTTTCTGTACCTAGGCTCGGAGGTGAGGATGGCATATATTTTTATAATTACATTCAGTAAATGGGCAATCAAACCGGTTTTTGCCCTGGCGTCTCCGAAATTGCTTCTGAGTTTCCTTTATCAATATGGTAAAGCCAAGCGAGAAGTTCTGCAACTGCGCGATACAAAGCTGGAGGAATATCTCGGTCCAGGTCGACTTTCATCAATAAAGAGACCAATTCCTTGGATTGGTGCACGTGCACACCATGTTCTTTAGCGCGGGCAATGATTTCTTCTGCAATCAGGCCTTTGCCCTTGGCAACCACACGTGGTGCCGCATCGCCATTCTGGTAAGCAAGGGCGACAGCATTCTGAATCTGCGGTTTGGGCTCATTCATCTTGATTGACAACGAAAGACATCAATGGCGAGCCGGCCATTTGCAATGCAGATGCTAGCTCGCTGGCATGGCTTTTTAAAGCGGCTACCGTGTCACCCTGCGTGGCACGCAGCGACAAACCAACGGTGTTCGATTGCAGGTTGATGGTGGCCGTTACTTTCCCCAGTGTGGGAAGATCAAAACTGACGACCGATTGCCAACTGCTATCTTCACTGCCTGCCTGTGTATGCCGCGCCTGCTCGCTTTCCTTCCTGATTTCCCAGTCAATTTTCTGCCCGGGGAAAAGCTCTCCCTGCCATCGTACAACGTTTTGTTCCAAAACATTGAGTTGCTGGTGAATAATTTGCCCCATTTCCTTATTGATGGGTGTGGTATTGCTGGCCTGCAAGCTGTCTGCTGCTTTCGATAAGCTGAGCTGGGATTGCGGTTCACTGCGAATATCGGCGATATCCCGTTTGCCTTGCGCCCATTCTGCGACATGAGATTCATAAAACAGGCCGCTGGTGCTGATCTGATTTTGTAGTTTGGTCGCGGTCCTGATGCTGTCTTTTAATTCTGAAGGGCTGGCAAGAATGGGTACTTCGCTGCTGATACTGGTTTTCGTGCCGGTCTGACGTCCGGTTTGTAAAATTTGGTCAATCATTTTCCCAGTGTTGCTTAATGACGTCGGTGCGCTGCTCAGATGGTCTGGCGTGGTGTCGACAACATTGATATTGGGCAGCTGTGATTTGCTGATAATTTCGCTGGTTTTGGATGGTGCCAACTGCTGTAGTGCCGGTGCCAGCGCCTTGTCCAGGAGTGCGTTGCCGGTTTGCGGCAAGCTTTGTTTGCCGGACAGCGTGACTACTGTCGATGCATCCGCTTCGGGAGCTGCTTCAGCAATGACAGCAGGGGTATTGCTACCGGTCGTAGCTGGTAAGGCGGCTGCCTTTCCTGTCTCTGCTGTCTGCGGCGCAGCATAGTTTTGCGAGGGGGATGGCAATCCGGGTTTGCCCGGATCTGGTGTTAGTAACTGTGGTGCGTTGGTGGGTAACTGATGGGCACCCGTGTCGCTTTCCAGTAAAAAAGTCGGGCGTGGTTCAGTACCTATGAGGCGCAGGGGAATTTGGTCCCCGGTCTTGCTGCCTTCGGGTAACAACATTTTTGCTGTTATACCCGCTACTCTTACGGTAAAACTGCCATCCATCAGTTTCGACAGGACTTCACCCTTCAGTAACTGGCCCGTGACCAGTTGCGCCAGTCGCGGAGTGATGTCCTGCTTGGTTTCAGTAATCGCGCCTACGGCGGCCGGTGCCTCGATATTGGCTACAGGTTTAGTGAGTATATCGAGCCGCGCAGGCATAGTCGTCAGGCGCTATTGCCAACACCATAAGTTCTGGAGAGCTTCTGGCTGGTGCTGGAGCTTTTCATCATGTCAGATAACTGTGCCATCCAGGGTTCGGTAATGTCGCGAATTTCCCTGTCGTCAGCCAGAATCTGTTTGATGATGCGGATTTTTTTGTCGCGCATATCGGCTGGAAGATCGGAAGGAATTTCATTTTCACGCAATAGCTGGACGCGGCTAGAGCAATCACTTTCCAGTCGCCCCAGCAGTTCCCAGTCGCGTGAACGGGCGGCTTCCAGCATATTGCCCGTAATCGTTGCGACATTTTCATACAATGTAATCAGTTCCAGACTATTCATCTTGATTCAAGCCTCAACAAAGTTGGCAGGACGAGGAGACAGTGGGTCAACGTTCATTTTTGGCGCTTCCATGACAGCTTCACTGACAGGTGCAATTGCTTCCCACGAAGTTTTCAGATCCTTCAACAGATTCCTGACTTCATTGAGCATGCCGTCGTTGTTTTCCAGATTCGCCTTGATCAAACGGGCGGTCATGTACTCGTAAAGGGCATCGAGGTTATTGGCGATTTCGCCGCCTGCTTTTTTATCAAGGCTGGCGCGCAGGCCATTTTCGATAATGGCAATCGCTTTCGAAATCGACTGACCTTTAGAGGCTATTTCTCCATTGCTTAAGTGCTGCGAAGCATTGGAGATCGCCACGATTGCGCCTTCAAAAAGCATCACGATCAATTTATGGGGGCTGGCAGCAACAACACCAGTCTCTATGCCAACCTTGGCATAGGCATTTGCACCACGTACTTGAGATGAGCCAAACATAGCGATTAATCCTCTCTGATATTTTCTATTCTACTAACTACTGATATTGCTTATGCTGCTGATCCTGCTTTTTACTTCGTACTGGACGTCAATGCCGCCAGTTGCTGCGACAGGAATGAACTTGTATTGTTCAGGCTGCTTACAATCGTATCCAGGGCAGTAAATTGCGCGCGATAACGTGCTTCCGTGTCAAACAGACGGCTATTCAATATGTCGCGCTGCTTGCCGATATCTTTGATACTGCGATTGATACCGTCGGTTGCGCCCGAAATTGAACCAGAGGTGCCGACCACAGTGGAAAGCAGGGACGTTACCTGGGACGCATATCCTCTGGAAAAGTTGACTTTACCGCGTGCGCCGAGCGAGCCACCGGTGATGAGTATTTTCAAACCCTCTGCATCTGAACCGGTGGCACCAGTCAGGTATTGCCCAGAGCCAGCGGCAGTAATTCCATTCAGTTTGCCTGCGACATCAACCCCGGCAGTGCCGTTAAGAACAGTGCCTGTCAGGCTGGCTGCACCAGTACCCGTACCGTTAGCCAGCGTGACATTGGATGCGCTGCCATAATTGGTTGATTGCAATTGCAGGAAGCCACTGCCATCAATGGTGGCAGTCACTGTTGAGCCATTGTCTTTAAAAGTGGAATTGCCATTGATCGATGTTTGCAACAGAGTTGCCAGCGACGATGCTGTGTATGAACCCGCTGCCAGGGCGACGGCTGCAGTTTTACCATTCAGTGTGACATTGATAGTGGTGTTGGCCGCAATGGTTGTGTTGGCCGCTGTCAGATCCAGATCTCCCTTCAAGCCACCCTGGGTGGCGACGGCAGTTATTTCAAGACCATACGAGCCTTGCTTGGTTGCTGTAGTAGAACTGCTATAGCTGACCAGGCTGTCTGTTGCCTTGCCGACCGATGCAAACAAGCCGCTTATTTCTGAATAATTGGTACTCAGGGCCGTCTGCAATTTGGATGAGTCGACAGAAAGCGTGCCATCTTTTTGAAAGCTGATACCTATGCTTGACAAGGTGGTGATATTTCCACCCAGACCATTTACGGCAGTACTTAATGTAGACCTGACCTGGCTCTGGATGTTTCTGGCGGTCGAGTCACCTATCAGGATGCCGCCCGTTTTGGTGCTTGCATTGTAGCCCGTTAAGGTCTTCAGTGTTGCCTGAAAGTCATTAAATCCTTTTACAAAACCATTAATGGCCGATTGAATACCGCTGGTATTGGTGCTCAATGAAAGGCTGGTGGTGCCAACTTTGCTCAGATTCAGTGTGGTGCCCTGTATAGCACCAGTCACGGCATTTGAAGCGCTGGAAATGGCAATGCCATTGACGGTCAGCGCGGCATTCTGTGCTGTGGTTGTTTCTGTAAAATTCTGAGCACCTGCCGGATCATAATTAACCAGGCTTTGTATAGCGGCATCACCAGACGCCGTGATCTTGAGACTGGATGTCGCTCCGGTCTTGGCTGAAGTAAGTACAAGATGGTAAGGCGTAGCACTACCGTCGCCAACAATGGCGGCGGTTGCGCCGACATTCGCGGCATTAATTGCATCGCGTATGCCTTGCAACGAGTTATTCGCGCCGTCGATTGTGACGGTGCCAATAGACTGGGTTGCATCCTGTGTGAACGTAGCGCCTGTGTACACGCCGTTTGCTGACGTGCCACCGCTAATGGCGCCGAACTCAAAAGTGATGGTTGTGCTGGTACCGCTTCCTATGCTGGCGGTGGAGCTGGCCTGGCCAGCACTGGAAATAGTTTGTGCCTGTGCGAGCTTGGTCACATTGACATTATAGCTGCCCTGGGTGGAGACACTGGTAGTGGTGGCTGACAAAATGGAGCTATCACCGGCAGATGCATTCAGAGACTGAAAGGTACCCAGATTGCTGAGTCCGGTAACATTCGACTGAAACACACTGAGTGCGCTGTTGAGCGTACCGTAAGCAGACAGCTTTGCCTGAAAGCTGGCTTCTTTTTTCGCCAATGTGGTCAGGGGCTGGCTCTCGACCGTCATTAACTTTGAAATCAGACCGTTGACGTCCAGATTGGCGCCTAAGCCTGTAGATTGTATGCCCACGTTATTCCCCCTTGTCAGACCGTACTGTACTAAATTATCGGCTAAGGCAAACTAGACTTTAGAGGGGAATTTACGTGCCAATTTAAAATTTAGGTGTAAGACTGACTAAATAAATGATTAAGCTTGCTGTTTAATTAAGAGACCTTGTAGTTTATCTAAGGAACGCGATATTTCAAGGGCTTCTTCGGAAGGAATCTGACGCAAAACCTCTTTGGTTTGCTGGTCAACCACCTTCACGACTACTTTATTACTATGTTCCTCTACACTGAATTCTAGAGACTGTGACAGAGACTGGATAGTTTTATTGATATCGTCGACTGCCTTGGTCACTTTGTCGATTGCTGGCGGTGACGATGCAGATGATGCGGCTTTGACGGCATCGATGGTCTGAGTTGAAGCAGCTGCTGACTTGTATACCTGTGCGTTGCTGTCAGTTCCTGCTGGTCTATCCGTGATCAGTTGTCCAGATTGAGAAGTATTCCCTATCGATCGGATGTCCATGATCTTTTCCTTCAAGAAAAATACCCCTGGTCAAAATCTTGACCAGGGGGACATGCTTTATGCTTTAAGTATAGACCTAATTTACATAAGCCTACTGCTATTAGCCACGCAACAGGGCCAGAACGCCGTTTGGCAAGCCGTTAGCCTGAGCCAAAATCGCTGTACCAGCTTGTTGCAAGACCTGACCACGTGTCAGAGATGCTGTTTCCTGAGCGAAGTCTGCATCGCGGATACGGCTGCGGGATGCTGTCAAGTTTTCAGAGTTAGTCTGCAAGCTTTCGATCGCGGAAGAGAAACGGTTTTGATACGCACCCAGAGAAGCACGGGAACTATTGATCGATTGCAAGGCCGCATCAATCGTCGTCAACGCGGCGGTGGCCCCGGCAGCAGTACCCAGATTCAGTGAAGATACACCCGCACCGACAGTGACCGAAGCAGAAGTGAAGCCACCAGTCAGGTTGGCAGCTGTCAGACCAGTACCAGTACCGTTAGCCAGAGTAATACCGGCAGAGCTGGTGGAAGTCAGGGACAGTGTCGATGTTGCAATATCAGTTGCACCAGTTGCAGATACAGTGATACCTGTGTTGGCAGCAGCTGCAGCAGCATTGGTGCTGGCAGTCACAGTGATGTTACGGCCATCAGCAGCAGCCAGTGCAACTGCACCAGTTGTTGTATTGAATGTTGCAGTAACGCCTGTTTGTGTACTGATTGCATTAACAGCAGCTGCAACTTGAGCACCACGTTGTGCGCCGGAAGTCGAAGCACTCAAGGCACCCAGATTTACGCCGTTAATAGTGATGTCGCCGGAGGCAATCGCTGTTGCGGATGTGCTGGCTGTACCGGCAACTGTAGTGGAACCTACAGTGGCTGTAACACCTGTGCTGCCGCTGATCGCATTGATCGCTGCTGCTTTAGCGATACCGCTGCCTGTGGAGTTGGAGAAAGATACGCCGTCAGCTGCAGATGCGCCAACCTGGAAACCGTTGATGGACAGGTCACCAGCAGCCAGGGCTGTAGTAGTAACTGCACCGGCACCGGCTACTGTCGTAGCGTAACTGGAAGATGCGCCAACACCCAGAGCGCTAGATTTTGCGCTGCTGATGGAAGCGATATTGATTTGATCGTTTGCGGTACCGTTGGCGCCAACTTGGAAAGTTTGTGCAGAGAAGCTACCGTCGAGCAGGTTCACGCCGTTGAAGTTGGTGCTGCTGGCAACGCGGTTAATTTCAGAAATCAACTGACTTGCTTCGTTGTTCAGAGCAGCACGATCAGAAACGCTGTTGGAGCCGTTGGCAGATTGTACGGCCAGATCACGGATACGTTGCAAGTTGGAACCGATCTGTTGTAACGCGCCCTCAGCGGTTTGCGCCAGAGAGATACCATCGTTCGCATTACGTGCAGCTTGATTCAAGCCGCCGATTTGAGAAGACAGACGTTCGGAAATAGCCAGACCAGCGGCATCGTCTTTCGCGCTATTAATACGCAGACCGGAAGACAGACGTTGCAGGGAAGTGTTCAGAGCAGATTGGGATGTGCTCAAGTTACGTTGTGCATTCAGCGATGCAATATTGGTATTAATAACAGCCATGGTGATTCTCCCTAAGTTATTCAAATTGGCGTAGTAGCCTGAAACTTTGGTCTTTCGTGCTGACTATTGGACCGCCGTTGTAAAGGGTATCGGTACAGACTAAAAAAGTTTTAGCGTGTTTCTGAAAATAAATGTTATTTTTTTCGCTCAAGTTTTAAAGATGTTTCCGTTTGTCGGCGCTTTTTTTGAATACTTTAGGGCTAAATTTGATTTAGTTTTAGGGCCTTATTTAACATATGGAAACGAATTCATTAGCTATACAATAAGCCTGAGCTGGGTAGTTTCTGGTATTTTCCTGTTTAAAGAGGCAAAGCTGTCTTCACAGTAGTGTAAAAAAGTACAGAAATACGCAGAAATGTAAAATCGGTTTGGTTGAACGCCTTATTGGCGTGTTTGGGCTTATTTGTTTAATAATAATTACACCTTATCAGGGCGCAGGCATGAGTAAATCCAGTTTTGATGCACGAAAGGCAATGCGCGAAGTTAACAAACACTTTGATGCAGGTGCTTTACCCCAGGCCAAACAGGTTTGCCTGAATATCATCAGACATTTCCCCCGTCATCCTGATGCCTTATATGCACTGGCCAGGATATGCGGTGACTTGAATGAGTGCGATGAAGCCATGCAGTATCTGAAGCTGGCATTCGACGTCATGCCGCATTTTCCGGACAACAGAAAAGTCGCTTTCGGTATTTTTAATAAATACCTGCTTGGTAAGCAGTATGTGCAACTGGAAGAAGCCAGTTTGTGGCTGTCCAGATATTTACCGCGTGACGGTATAGTCTGGGATTATCTGGGTGTGGCCCGCATCGAGCAGGCCAAATTTGCCGATGCGCTCCCAGTTTTGACCAGGGCGCTGGAACTGCTGCCAACCAATCCGCACATCCTGGTGAATATGGGCAATGTCCTGATTTCTCTGGAGCGGTGTGCGGATGCCATCGTATATCTTGAAAAAGCCCTGGCGATACAGCCCAATATGGTAGTGGGTCTGAATAATCTGGGTAATGCCATGCGATTTATTGGCAGGACCGAAGACGCCATAGAGAATATATCGAAGGCTATACAGATTGATCCAAGTCAGCCATACCTGTTTAATAATCTTGGACTGGCTTACCGTGAACACGGTATGTACAGCTTCGCCATTTTGCAATACCGGCATGCTCTCGAACTGCAACCGGATCTGTTGCAGGTTTATCCCAACCTGATTGACGCCCTGCGCCAGAATGGCCAGGTACAGGAATCGATAGAATGTGGTCAGCATGCATTGACGCTGACCCACGATATTCCCGAAATCTGGGCTGCTTATGGCGATACCCTGCGTGAAGCCAATCATCTGGATGCGGCTATTGAAGCCTATATCAAGGCTTTGTCATTCAAGGAAGATGGACAATCTTCTTTCAATCGCAAGATCTACACCAATTTATTGTTTTGCCTGAATTACCACCCGGACCTGACGCCAGAGGTGATTTATAACGCCTACCATGAGTTTGACCTGCGCTTTGCCGCGCCGCTGAAGGCGCAATGGAAGAAGTTTGAGAATGCGCGCGTTCCCGGCAAGCGTCTGAAAGTGGGTTATGTGACCCAGGCTTTCTATAATCATGTCTGTAAATACTTCCTGCTGCCGCTGCTGGAAGGGCATGACAAGGATCAGGTAGAAGTCTATGCCTATGCCAATCCGCCTTTTGAAGACGATGTCACCGGGTATTATAAAAAACATATAGACCACTGGGTTCCAACCCGTGACATGACGGATGACGTGCTGGCCGAAAGAATACGGGCTGACGGCATCGATATCCTGGTCGATGTGGCTGGCCACACCAACGGCAACCGCCTGCCGGTATTTGCCCGCAAGCCGGCCCCGGTATCCCTGCACTGGCTGGAATATGGCTACACCACGGGTTTAAGTGCCATTGATTATTACCTGACCGACAAGCCGACCATCACCGACAATTGCGCACATCTGTTTGCCGAAAAAGTCTGGTGCCTGGATGGACCCGCCTATGTATACAGGCCAGACACCAGAAAGGCAGAATTGGGTCCGCCGCCTTTTGAATCAAATGGCGTAATTACCTTTGGCAGTCTGTCGCGTTCGACACGTATCAACCACCGGGTGGTGCGCGTATGGGCAACCATACTTGACGCCATGCCAAATTCGCAACTGATTATCAATAGTGGCGATTTTAAAGATCCCCAGGTACAGGATGAAATGGCGTCACGCTTCATGCGGTATGGCATAGACCGTTCAAGATTGCTGATTGGTTTCACTTCACCTTCATGGGAAGTGCTCAAACATATAGATATTGGTCTGGATTGCTTCCCGCATAATTCCGGAACGACCTTGCTGGAATCATTGTATATGGGCATTCCTTTCATCTCATTGACAGACAGGCCATCGGTAGGCCGTATCGGTGCCAGTATCCTGACAGCAGCAGGGCATGAAGAATGGATTGCCGCTACAGAAGATGAATACGCCCAAAAAGCAGTTATCCTGGCGCATGATCTTGATACCTTGCGCCGCCTGCGTGGCAGTTTGCGCACAGAAATGGAACAGTCGCTGCTGATGGATGAGCCGGCATTTGCCCGTTCGGTAGAAAAAGCCTATCGTCAGATGTGGAATATCTATTGTGAAGGACCCGAGCAATGAAAGCAGTGATCCTGGCCGGTGGTTTGGGCACGCGGATTTCCGAAGAGACGCATCTCAAGCCCAAACCCATGATAGAAATTGGTGGCCACCCCATACTCTGGCACATCATGAAATCCTATTCTGCCCATGGCGTGAATGAATTCGTGATTTGCTGCGGCTATAAGGGTTATCTGATCAAGGAATATTTTGCCAATTATTTTTTGCATATGTCGGATGTCACTTTCAACATGCAAAACAATAGTATGGAAGTGCATGAACATCATGCCGAACCTTGGAAGGTGACGCTGGTGGACACCGGCGAAGACACCATGACTGGCGGCAGGCTCAAACGGGTTGCCCGTTATCTGCAAAATGAAGAGGCGTTTTGCTTTACCTATGGGGATGGTGTGGCCGATCTCGATATCGCTGCCTCCATCGCCTTTCATAAGGCGCATGGCAAACTGGCGACCGTAACAGCGGTCTTGCCGCCTGGTCGATATGGTGCACTGGAACGTGACGGCGATCAGGTGAGCGGTTTTACCGAAAAACCGCGTGGTGACGGTGGCTGGATCAATGGCGGCTATTTTGTGTTGTCTCCCAAGGTGCTGGATCTGATCGATGGTGATCCGACCAGTTGGGAATCGGAACCTCTGAACGGCCTGGCAGCACGCCAGGAATTGATGGCTTTTGAACATTCAGGATTCTGGCAACCCATGGACACCCTGCGTGAGAAAAACCTGCTGGAAGATTTGTGGCAGTCAGGAAATGCCCCGTGGCGAGTGTGGTAAACATGACGGCAAGCATACAAAACATTGTTCAACATAATTGTGCTATTCCCGATGCCGAGTTTTGGTGCGGTAAACGGGTGCTGCTGACCGGGCATACCGGCTTCAAAGGCGCCTGGTTTGCCAACTGGCTGGCGCACATGGGCGCGGTTGTGCATGGGCTGGCGCTGCCACCAGAGTCGCGCCCCAATCTGTTTGATGCGCTGGAGATTGATAAAAAGATACATAGCCACTTTGGTGACATACGCCAGTTTGATACCGTCAAACTGGCCGTGGATGCGGCACGGCCTGACATTGTCTTCCATCTGGCCGCCCAGGCACTGGTCAGGGCCAGTTACAAGCAACCGCTGGCGACTTTTGAAACCAATGTCATGGGTACCGCCAATCTGCTGGAGGCACTGCGTGGCCGTCCGGACGTGAAAGTCGCCCTGATGGTGACCACGGACAAGGTATATCGCAACCGCGAGCAGTTGGCACCATACCCCGAAACCGCAGAATTGGGCGGGCATGACCCGTATAGCGCCAGCAAGGCCGCATCAGAACTGGTATTGGCCAGCTATCGCGATTCTTTCCTGCACGAGCAGGGTACGGCCATATTGGCCGCACGCGCCGGCAATGTCATCGGTGGTGGAGACTGGTCAGAAGACCGCCTGCTGCCGGATGCAGTGCGGGCCTGGCGCAACGGCGACACCCTGCACATCAGGCGGCCCGATTCAGTACGTCCCTGGCAACATGTGCTGGAGCCACTGTCTGCTTATTTATGTCTGGCACAACATGCCTGGAGCAATCCGGCGACCAGTCCGGCATGGAATATAGGGCCGGATGGGGCTGCCAGTGTCAGGGAAGTGGTGCAACTGGCGCATGCTGCCTATGGCAAGGGCCAGATTGAATTTGCCACCGAAATAAGTGGCCCGCATGAGGCCGGATTACTGGCGCTGGATGCCAGTAAGCTCAGACAGACGCTGGGCATAGCTCCGCGCTGGAAACTGGGTACAGCGGTAGAGCACAGCATGCGCTGGTACCGTGATTTTGAAAATGGCATGTCGGCAGATGCGCTGTGCGCGCGCGATATGGATGACTATCTGCATGCGGCGCAATTCTTCGCAGAACAGCCAGGCCAGCCTGCATGAACGATATGCTGATAACTTCAAAAGGGCTATGAGTATGTCCGGGCGATTTGATTTCTTGGCCACACCGATAACGGGTTTGCAACTGGTGCAAAGGAAGCCGCGTGGCGATCAGCGCGGTTATCTGCAAAGACTGTTTTGTGCAGAGGATATGCAAACGCTTGGCTGGACAGCACCGATAGCGCAAATCAACCACACCTATACTGCCCGCAAGGGCACATTGCGCGGCCTGCATTTGCAATTGCTGCCATTTGCCGAGATGAAGCTGGTCAGTTGCATGAAGGGGGAGGTGTGGGATGTCGCGGTGGACTTGCGCGCAGGTTCACCACATTTTCTGCAATGGCATGCCGTCCTGCTGTCGGCAGAGAATCAACGTTCTTACCTGATACCGGCTGGCTTTGCCCACGGTTTCCAGACCATGACAGATGACGTGGAAATGCTGTATTGTCATAGTCAGCCCTACATGCCAGCCAGTGAAATGGGGGTGCATCCAATGGATAAGCGCCTGGCCATCACCTGGCCCCTGGCGGCGAGCGAAATGTCAGACCGGGATAATCAGGGAATATTGCTGGATACAGATTTTCAAGGAGTAAATGTATGAAGTGCAGGCATTGTGGCCATGAATTGACCCAGAGTTTTCTTGATCTGGGTTCTGCCCCTCCATCCAATGCATATTTGCGTCCGGATACCTTGAACACTTCTGAAATCTGGCTGCCCATGAAGCTCATGGTGTGTGATGCCTGCTGGTTGGTGCAAACCATAGACTTTACTGGCCGTGAAAATCTGTTTGATGCCGAATACGCATATTTCAGTTCATGCTCGTCAAGTTGGTTGCAGCATGCCAAACGATTTGTGGAAGACATGCGCCGCGAATTCAAGCTCGGCGAACAAAGCCTGGTCATGGAGGTGGCCGCCAATGACGGGTACCTGCTGCAATATGTGATGGAAGCTGGCATCCCCTGTTTTGGCGTGGAACCTACTTCCAGCACGGCGACAGCAGCGCGCGAAAAAGGCATACGCATCATAGAACGCTTCTTTGGAGCCGAACTGGCGCATGAGTTGCTGGCCACCGAGGGGCGGGTCGATCTGGCGGTGGCAAACAATGTACTGGCGCACGTGCCAGATATCAATGATTTTGTCCGTGGCTTTGCCGATATTCTTAGTGAGCAGGGTGTGGCCAGTTTTGAATTTCCGCATTTGCTGAACATGGTGCAGCAAAATCAGTTTGATACTGCCTACCATGAGCATTATTCTTATCTGTCCCTGCATGCAGTCAAGACCGTGTTTGAACGCAATGGCCTGCATATATTTGATGTGCAGGAATGGCCTACCCATGGTGGCAGCTTGCGTGTGCTGGCCCAAAGAGCCGACATTCGCCATTACCCTGAAAAAGATAGTGTCAGCCAGTTGCTGCAAGTGGAGCACGAAGCTGGCATGACGACCCTGGATTTCTACCGGCGTGCCCAGGAAAGGGCAGAAGAAGCCAAGTTTGGCTTGCTGGAATTTTTGCTGGATGCCAAACGCAAGGGCAAGCGCGTCGCCGCCTATGGCGCGGCAGCCAAAGGCAATACCCTGCTTAATTTTTCTGGCGTGCGCCCGGACCTGTTGCCCTATGTGGTCGATATCAATACGCATAAACAGGGCAAATACATGCCCGGCAGCCGGATACCAATTGTCAATGCCGCTTACCTGCTGGCAGACAAGCCGGATTATGTGCTGATCCTGCCCTGGAATCTGAAGACGGAAATCATGCGTGACCTGGCTGCGGTTGAAGAGTGGGGTGGGCATTTTGTCGTGGCAGTTCCCGAGTTAATGAAGATTTAAGCATCACCTGACAATGATGAGAGTAACGATGAAAGTGCTTGAGGCGTGATAGACATACATCCCGACGCACGTGTATCCAGGCTGGCTGATATTGAAGATTCAGTCAGGGGGACACGTATTGTTGTCGCTGCCTTTGCCTGCATAGACAGTTTCGTCAAGATCAAACCCGCAGGTGGTGCCGGCGACGTCATCATCGGTGAGCGTAGTGTGGTGAATTCTGGCTGTGTACTGTACACAGGAAATGGTATCCATATAGGCAATGACGTGGCTATCGCGGCCAATTGTACGTTTGCCCCGGTCAATCATGCATATCAGGACAAAAACAGACGTATCAATCAGCAAGGCTTTTTGCCCAGCAAGGGTGGCATTGTGATTGAGGATGATGTCTGGATCGGCGCCAATTGCATCATTCTGGATGGTGCTATCCTGCGTAAGGGTTGTGTTATCGGGGCCGGGTCTATCGTCCGTGGCGAAATTGCTGCCTATTCGATACAGGTTGGCAACCCATTGAGGCAGATAGGGGAGCGCAAATGATATCGAACGCGCTTCAGGCTCCACGTGCAACCCTGATCGGTGGCAAAGGCTTCATAGGCAGGCATTTGCACCTGACCTTGCAGGCCGCGGGCTGGAACAGTTATGTCGCTGAAAAAGCAGACCCACGCCTGATGGATGAAGACCTGGGGCATGTTTTTTACTGTGCAGGTCTGACGGCTGACTTTCGCCAGCGACCCTATGCAACAGTAGATGCACATGTCCATCTGCTGTCCGATATATTGCAACGCAGCCAGTTTAGCAGCCTGACTTATCTGTCCAGCACCCGTGTGTATGCCGGGGCAACGTCTACTGACGAGCAGGCCGCACTGACAGTAAATCCGAATCTTGCGGGCGATTTATACAATATCTCCAAATTGATGGGCGAAAGCTTGTGCCTGAACAGCCAGCGCAATGTCAGGGTAGTGCGCTTGTCGAATGTATATGGGCAAGGCATGCCGGAGCAGAATTTTTTATCCGAAATACTGCGCGATGCTGCCGGTAATAAAAAACTGTTGTTCCGTTCCGCCGCCAGCTCTGAAAAAGATTATATTGCCGTGGCTGATGTTGTGCGTTGCCTGCCGCTGATTGCAACGGCAGGTGAATCAGGTATTTACAATCTGGCCAGCGGCCATAATACTTCTCATGCCAGCCTGGCTGCGCAATTGCAGACACTGGGTGTGGCCTGTGCATTTGAAGAACAGGCGCCCGAACTACGCTTTCCCCGGATTTCTACGACAAAACTGCATACCTTGTGTGGCTCCATGCAAGGTGATTTGAATACTGAACTGCCGGTCCTTTTTAACTATTACGCCAGGATGC
The DNA here is from genome assembly GCF_049340205.1 of Undibacterium sp. Ji49W. Taxonomy (NCBI): domain Bacteria; kingdom Pseudomonadati; phylum Pseudomonadota; class Betaproteobacteria; order Burkholderiales; family Oxalobacteraceae; genus Undibacterium; species Undibacterium sp. Ji49W. Next base: position 57,080 of record NZ_JBMPOW010000006.1, read on the forward strand.
CATGAACCCGATCAAACAATTCGAAGCTGAACGTGACCAACGCATAGAGCAACTGGGCCAGGATAGCGAGTTCAGGGAACAGTCGCGCAGCTGGCTGGAACAAAGCATGCGACGCCAGTATGTGTACAACTTTTCCTGGCTGGGCCGGCCCATCATACAAAACCCCATCGACATGGTCGCCATGCAGGAAATCATCTGGAACGTGCAGCCTGACCTGATTATAGAAACCGGCATTGCGCATGGCGGCTCGATTATTTATTCGGCTTCAATGCTGGAATTGAATGCCGCCTGTGGCGGTAATCCGGATGCTCTGGTGCTCGGCATAGACATCGATATCCGCCAGCACAACAAGGATGCGATTTTGCAGCACCCAATGGCCAAACGCATACAAATGCTGCAAGGTTCCAGTGTTGCGCCAGAGATTGTGCAACAGGTGCAGGATATTGCACGTGGCAAGCAGCGTATCGTTGTGTTCCTGGATTCAAATCACACGCATGAGCATGTGCTGGCAGAGCTACAGGCGTATGCTCCGCTGGTCAGCAAAGACAGTTACTGCGTGGTGTTTGACACCTTTGTGGAGGATGTGCCGGCAGATGTCTTTGATAACCGCCCCTGGCAGCCAGGCAACAGCCCCAAGACAGCAGTGCATGAATACCTGAAGACACACCCGGAATTTGTCATCGACAAGAGCATACACAACAAACTGCAGATTACTGTCGCACCAGATGGCTTCCTGAAGCGCATACAGTAAGTTGCCTGGCCCAGGGGTTTGCGGATAAAAAACGCAGGCATCAGGCCTGCGTTTTTATTGATGCGTGCTGTTTGATAGCTCAGGGTGCCTTGATCACCCGGTTTTTGCCTGACTGTTTGGCCTCGTACATGGCTTTGTCTGCCCGTTTGATAGTGGCATCCTGCGGTTCTTTCGGGTTGCGCAAGGCGACACCGGCACTGAAGGTAATAAACAGCCTTTGTTCGTTTGCCGTAAAAAAGTGCTTGGTCAGCTCGCGCTGCACACGTATCATCGCCTGCGCGGCTTCCTCTAGCTCGGTTTCCGGCATGATGATGACAAATTCTTCACCACCATAGCGGGCTACCATATCGATAGAACGCAGGGTTTGCTTGACTATGCGCACCAGATGCACCAGTGCTTCGTCACCTGCCGCATGGCCGTGAGTGTCATTGAGTTTTTTGAAATTGTCCAGATCAAGCAAGGCAACACACAACGGGGTTTGCCGGCGGTCCGCACGGTCTGCTTCACGCTCGAACACATCATCCATACCGCGTCGGTTCAGGCTGCCGGTAAGCTGATCTTCCCTGACCAGTTCACTCATCTGGGCGAGTTTGTTTTCCAGTTCCTTGATGCGTGCTTCTGCTTCAGTGACTTCTTTCTGTGCCGCCACGATCATGTCCCTGGAGCGCAGGGTTTCAACCTGGACTTCCTTGGTTTCATTGAGAATACTGGTGATCAGGCCGTTGACTTCAGCAATATCTCTGGCGGTACTCAATTGCGCTGAATAGGCTCCCATTTTATGCTGGTAGGCACCAGTACTGTCAGCCATGGCGTTGAGCCTGTCGATAAACGCCGTCATCATATTTTTGACGGAGGTTTTTGACTCTGCAATGCTGGATTTCAGTATGCCCTGCTTGTAGATCACGTCTTTCAGGCTGCGGGTGGCTTCTTGCAAGGCGCGGTGATCTATTGGGCCGGCTATCAGATTCTGCACCACTTCAATCTGGCCGCGCAGCCAGTTATCGTTATCGAGCAGATCATGAATATTCGTCAACAATAAATCAAACAGGCGCAACAGTAGTTCCTGCTGTTCTGCACTGTCACCGCTTTGCAATTCGATTTGAAAGCATAATTGTTTGAGGCGAGCGGCAATGTGGTTCAGTTCACTTTCGTTGCCTGCAATTTTGACTGCCTGTGCCAGACTTTCAGATTCGCCGGCCAGCGGTGGGCTGGGTTTGAGCAGCGAGGTCAGCGCCAGCGCCAGTGTGCGATGCAGCAAATCTTTGAGCAAGCGTACCCGCGTATCTTCAACTGGCACATCATCCACTAGCGAGATATTTTTTGTCTGCGGCACCGGTGCCGGATCAACCAGGCTGATATTGTTGCTGCTTGGTGCGGGGGGCGGGGCGGTAATGCGTTCTGTCAGTTGTGTCAGCGCACGACCCAGGTCAGGCCAGTTGCCGGATTTAATCGCACGATTAACGCGCAGGCCAAAGGTCGATAAATCGGTTTGCGAGGCTTGCAGACCGGTAGCGAAACTACCCAGTAAATTTTCGGCTTCCGATACAGGAGCTAAAGCTTCGGCAACGACTGCCGGTGGTGGTTCAATCACACCGGATATGTCGTTATACAGTTTCTGGTATGCGTCAGGTGTAGGCGCAATTCTTTGTATGGCCAATTGCCGGAAGGTTTCGCGCGCGATGTCAGTCGGGGTTTTGAATTGCGAATTATTTGGAGTTTTTGACATGGTGCTCTGCCAATGGCGTTACCAACAAAGGTGTTGCAATAAAAGTATTGCTGAAGTTCTGGTCGGATTACACATCGATATTGCCTTCTAATCTACAAGCTGATTCTTGATGGCATAGTGCGTTAACTCTGCATTGTGCCGCAATTTCATCTTCAAAAGAATTCTCGAGCGGTATTCGCTAATGGTTTTTACAGAAAGTGACAATTCTTTTGCAATGTCACTGACCGATTTGCCCGAGGCGATCAGCGTCATGGTTTGAAACTCACGGTCTGAAAGAGTCTTGTGCAGGGCATCTTCATGTTCCTGGTTGAGATTGTTGGCCAGTTCCTGTGCCAGTTGCGGGCTGATGTATTTCAGGCCGCGTGCAATCTGGCGTATGGCATCCAGAATCTGGCTGCCTGCGCTTTGCTTGTTCAGGTAACCAGCTGCCCCGGCTTTTAGTGCCCGCACTGCATACTGGTCTTCCCTATGAATGGAAAACATCAGCACGGCAACCGCAGGGTTTTCTGATTTGATCTGTTTCAGCACTTCGATACCGTTCTTGTCGGGCAGGGAAATATCCAGCAAAATCACTTGCAGCTCATGCTGGCGGCATAGGCGTATGGCTTCCAGGCCGGTTTCTGCTTCGGCAACGACGGCGATATCCGCACTGGTAGCTATGATGCTTTTAATGCCTTCGCGGACAACCGCATGATCGTCTACGATAAGTACATTAATTGCTGCTTTTTCTGTCATGCAAAATCCATTTCTTGTTCAGACATCTGCACATTACTGAAGGATGCAAAGCTTGCCACACCATGCGGGCATCGCTAGAGGGCTTGGTTTGAACCAGATCGTAGCGGTAACATTCTTGCTTTAAATTTAATTGCATCCTACATGCAGATCCTAGCTATTTTATAAGGGATGCACAGATTTTGGTGCTACAAAGAAAATTAAATCCTTCAAGTCCGTTACAATCACGCAATGAGCAAAGCATTTACCAAAGAGTCAGACTCCGATGACGACGAAGAATTCGCCGCACCGGCTATTCCTGCTGGCGTAAAAAACTACATGACGCCGGAGGGACACCAGCGCATGAAGGAAGAGTTCTTGCATCTGATGGACGTGGAACGACCCGAAATAGTCAATATTGTGCATTGGGCGGCGTCAAATGGTGACCGCTCAGAGAATGGTGATTATATCTATGGCAAACGGCGCCTGCGTGAAATAGACCGGCGCATACGCTTTCTGACCAAGCGCCTTGATATTGCCGAAGTATTTGATTCCAGCGTCCATCATGGCTCGGATCAGGTATTTTTTGGTGCCACCGTTACCTATGAAAACCAGCATGGCGATGAAGTGACTGTCCGCATCGTCGGAGTAGATGAATTTGATCCTCTGCAAGGCAAGATCAGCTGGATATCACCAGTGGCCCGCGCCCTGATCAAGGCCAGGATAGGCGATACCGTGACCCTGCGCACGCCTGGTGGGGTTGATGAGCTGACGATTCTGGAAGTTGACTACCCGGCGTGAACTTGCGGCAGTATGGTTTGCTAGCTGGCGTGTGTTTGCTGCTGAGGAGGCCCAGGTAGCTTAGCCGTGTTCTCTGACAATGCGCGTGACACCGGTCAGGTGTTTAATATTGCGCATGATTTTGGCAAGGTGGGTGCGACCTTCTATCTGTATTGTGAAATGGATATTGGTCATGTCATTGGCATCGCCGTCTTCCATGTTGACATGACTGATATTGGCATCGGATTCGCCGATTTCGGCAGCGATGCGTGCCAGGGCGCCGCGTTCATTGGTGACGGTGACCGCAATGCGGCAATCAAAGCGACGGTTCAGGTCTTCACCCCAATTAACGTCTATCCAGCGGTCCGGTTCCTTGATGTGAAGGCGCTTGGCGTGTTCACAATCATCGGTATGTACGACCAGACCCTGATCGCGTTTCAACTGGCCAACAATGCCATCGCCGGGAATAGGCAGGCAACACGCTGCCAGTTGTACCGACAGACCTTCGCTGCCATAAATGATGACAGGGTCACGTTTATTGGCCATCTTGTCGCCATACTGCTGGAAAGGAATGGAAGGGGAATCATCCTCAACCAGATCCAGAATGTGTCTGGCAACCAGCGAGGCCATGCGCTTGCCTATGCCGATGTCGGTATGAATTTCATCCAGTGACTTGGCACTGGATTCATTGAGTAGTTTATCGATCAGTGGCTGTGGCAGATCGGGGTTCAGGTTCACTGACAGCAATGCCTGCGCCAGCAACTGTTTGCCCAGTTCGGTCGATTCATTCAGGTTGATGGTGCGCAGGTAATGCCGGATCGCCGACCTCGCCTTGCCTGTGCGCACATAGGTCAGCCAGTTCGGCGTAGGGCGCGAATTGGGCGAAGTAATGATTTCAACGATGTCGCCATTCTTTAATTCTGAACGCAGCGGTACAGGTTCATGATTGATGCGGGTGGCGATGGCCTGGTCACCGATATCGGTATGAATGGTGTAGGCAAAATCCAAAGCGGTTGCGCCGCGGGGCAGCGCAATAATTTTGGATTTTGGGGTGAATACATAGACGGAATCAGGAAACAGGTCGATTTTGACGTGTTCCAGGAATTCAGCCGAATCACCGGTTTGTTTCTGGATATCCAGCAGTGATTGCAGCCAGGCATGTGTGCGTTGTTGCAGGTCAGTCAGGCTGCCTTCTTCATTCTTGTACAGCCAGTGTGCGGCAACGCCGGATTCGGCCACATGATGCATGTCGCGGGTGCGGATCTGGAATTCGACTGGCGTGCCATACGGGCCGATCAGGGTGGTGTGCAAGGACTGGTAACCATTCGTCTTGGGGATGGCGATATAGTCCTTGAACTTGCCTGGCATGGGCTTGTACAGGGCGTGCAGGCTGCCCAGTGCGTAATAACTCTCACGCAGGTCGGTTACAACGATGCGAAAGCCATATACATCCAGTACCTGGGAAAAACTCAGGTGTTTGTCATGCATCTTGCGATAGATGCCGTACAGCGTCTTTTCGCGCCCATAGACTTCGGCCTTGATGCCAGAGTCTGCGAGGGTGGACTTGACTGCTTCCATGATCTTGTTGACCACTTCGCGGCGATTGCCGCGCGCTGCCTTGACTGCTTTGGACAGGGTGCGGTAACGCATGGGGTATAAATGCGAAAACGCCAGGTCCTGCAACTCACGATAAATATTATTTAAACCAAGACGGTGCGCGATAGGCACATACACATCCATGGTTTCGCGCGAGATACGGCGTTTTTTCTCGGGCGACATGACGCCCAGGGTACGCATATTGTGCAGGCGGTCAGCCAGTTTGACCAGGATGACGCGGACGTCGCGGGCCATCGCCAGCAACATCTTGCGGAAATTCTCTGCCTGGGCTTCGATCTGGCTTTGGAATTCAATTTTTTCCAGCTTGGACAAGCCATCCACCAGAGTCGCCACCGGTGCGCCAAAGCGTTCTATCAATTCCTCTTTTTTGACGTCCTGATCTTCCATGACGTCATGCAGCAGTGCCGCCATGATGGCCTGCACGTCCAGTTTCCATTCAGCGCAGATTTCTGCAACAGCAATGGGATGGGAAATATAGGGTTCGCCCGACTTGCGCACTTGTCCCAGATGCATTTCATCTGAAAAGCGATAAGCTTCCTTGACCAGCTTCAATTCGCTGGCAGACATGTATTCACCGATGCGATTGGTCAGCGCGGTGATGGATGCTACACCTGTGCTATTGGCAGGCACGCGCAAGCCGCTCAGGTCGTCGAGTGGCGAAGCATGTTTTGCGGGAATGGCGCGCGCAGGAGGAAGCACGACTGATGCTGATTCGGCCGGTTTGATTTCCAGAGATGAATAACTGTCATTAAGGTTCATTCTGAGTGGTCCCGGCCGATGAATACTGGCTTGATATGAGCGTGTTGGATTACGATATCAATAAATCTATCGTAGAACGACGCTTAAACAGGTACCTTCTTCAACATTTCAATACCGATTTTGCCTTCAGCGATTTCGCGCAGGGCGATCACGGTAGGTTTGTCCTTGGAGTCTACTTTTGGCGTATGGCCTTGCAGCAATTGGCGGGCACGGTAAGTAGCACACAGGGTCAACTGGAAGCGGTTAGGGATTTGTTTCAGAGCGTCTTCAATGGTGATACGTGCCATGTTTTTTTCCTAAATACTAAATTATTTACAAAATACTAAAAAATGCCAATGCTGCCAAGTGGGGTTTTGCGAATTAATTCGGATTGGCGTGAATGCCAAGCTGGGCAAATAGCTCGTAATGGCGAGTTGCCTGTTGTGCAAATCGGCAGCGCGTTGCTTTCACGATTGCATTTAATTCTGACAAGGCTATCGCAAAGTCTTGATTAATAATAACATATTCGAACTCAGGAGAGTGTGCCATTTCACCGCCCGCAGCCAAAATGCGCTTGGTAATCACATGCGGTTCATCCTGGCCGCGTTTTTTCAGGCGTTCTTCCAGCGCCGGAATCGATGGCGGCAAGATAAAAATGCCGACAGCACCGGGAAATTGCTTTCTGACCTGTTGCGCGCCTTGCCAGTCAATTTCCAGCAAGACATCGGTGCCAGAACGCATCTGGTCTTCAATAATGATGCGTGACGTACCATAATAATTGCCATGCACTTCCGCCGATTCCAGGAATTCGCCTTGCGCCTTACGGGCCAGAAAGTCTTCTGCCGTAGTGAAATGATACTCACGACCATTCTGTTCGCCTGGTCGTGGCTGCCGTGTGGTGTACGAAATCGACAACTTGATCGCCGGTTCCTGAGCGAGCAGGGCATTCACCAGGGTCGATTTGCCCGCACCAGAAGGCGCGGCGACCACGAAAAGACTGCCGGCAGTCGAAGTATTGGCTTGCATGGGTCGGTCCTCCGGTGTGGTTAATTCTGGTCAATAACTAAGCGTTTGATGTTCAAGAAACAGGCATGAAAGCGCTGTCTGCCTTGCTTGCTACCCGCTTGCTATTATTTCCCAGAGAAAATAGTGGCGGGAGTATAAGCAAATGTGCCTGCTTATTCAAGGTTTTGCACTTGCTCGCGCATCTGTTCTATCAATAATTTTAATTCCATCGAAGCATCCGACAGTTCTTTTGAAGCCGCCTTGGAACCCAGGGTGTTGGCTTCGCGGTTCAGCTCTTGCATCATGAAATCGAGTCGTTTGCCGACCTGTCCACCTTTTTTCAGGATATGCCGGGTTTCGGTCAGATGGGCAGACAGGCGTGCCAGTTCTTCGGCCACATCGACACGGATGCCATACACGGTCACTTCCTGACGGATACGGTCGAGCGCTTCTTCGCGAGTGATGGTCTGGCCGGCATTGGACCCGCCTGACTGCAAGGCCAGCCCTAGTGCTTCTTCCAGCCTGGTGGTGGCTTTTTGCTGGAATTGCTGCACAATTTGCGGCATCAGCGGCGTAATGCGGGTGACAATTTCTTCCATGGCCGTGATACGGCTGATCAATACCTGCTCCAGTGCGGCGCCTTCACGTTCACGGCTGGTGACAAAAGCTTCCAGCGTTTTGTTGATGGTATCGTTGATGGCGGTCTGCAAAAACTCGGCATTGATTTCACCTTCTTCAATCACGCCCGGCCAGCGCAGGATTTCATTGGTGGTGAGGGGCGCGGCTTCAGGGAACCGGGATTTCAGCGTCGTCTGGAAAATGGACAATTGCTCCAGCAGGCTGGCATTGAGCGATTTATGATTGGTTTCTGCGACTTTTTTACCAAAACTGAAGCGGCACTCGACCTTGCCACGGGCTAGTTTGCGTGTCAGCGCTTCCCGGAACTGTGATTCGACCGCACGAAATTCATCGTTGATCCTGAATTGCAGGTCCAAAAAGCGCGAATTGACACTTTTAATCTCTATGGTAATGGTGCCAGCATCGGTTTCATTGGTGCTGGTGGCGTAGCCAGTCATGCTAAAAATGCTCAAAGTATTTCCTCTAAAAGGGATGAACTGTGTATAAGATTGGCAAAATTGCGCAATAGACACTAGGATATTCTTTACAAATACCGCAATAATCAACACAATCCGTTTTGTAAAGTGAATTGGAAGATTGATGGCCGCACAAAATAACGCACCTCTACCAGATGGACTGGAAATTGCCGGATACCGCATTGTAAAGAAAATTGCGTCCGGTGGCTTCAGTATTGTATACCTGGCTTCTGATGAAGACGGCAATGCCGTCGCCATTAAAGAGTATTTGCCAAGTTCACTCGCCTTGCGTCAGCAGGGCGAGCTGGTACCTGCGATCTCGAATGAGAATTTGCCGATTTATCGCATAGGCCTGAAATGTTTTTTTGAAGAAGGCCGTGCACTGGCCCGCATTTCTCACCCCAATGTGGTGAGTGTTATCAATTTTTTCCGGGCGAACGAAACGGTTTATATGGTAATGGCCTATGAATCGGGGCGTTCGCTGCAAGAGCATATCTTGCGTCGCCGCGACAAGGGTGAAAAACCGCTGGTGTCAGAACGCTTTATCCGACGCATGTTCAATCAGGTCATGAATGGCTTGCGTGAGGTGCACACCAATAAGCTGCTGCATCTGGATTTAAAACCGGCCAATATTTACCTGCGCCTGGATGGTACGCCGATTCTGCTCGATTTTGGCGCTGCCCGGCAAACCCTGAAAACAGATATACCCAAGTTGTACCCTATGTACACGCCAGGCTTTGCGGCACCAGAGTTATATCAAAAAAATGGTAACCTTGGGCCCTGGACTGATATTTACAGCATAGGTGCTTCGATATTTGCCTGTATGGTCGGTGCGCCGCCACAACCGTCTGACCAGCGCAAGACCAATGACAAGATGGAAGGGCATTACCGTAAGCTGGAAGGTTTATACTCAAGCGAATTGATCGAGGTGGTACGCTGGTGTCTGCAACTGGATTCGCTGGAGCGTCCGCAAAGCGTGTTTGCCCTGCAAAAAGCATTGGCAATACAGGCGCAGCCACAGCGGGAACTGACTTTCATGGAAAAAATTCGCTTGAAGATAACCACTTTCATCAATGGCAAAAGAAAAAAAGTAGAAAGCGACCATACAACAATTCAAGAGAGTACCTTGAATTAGGTTGCATTTTTATAAATGGTGACGTCTTTGACGCCACTTTTTGTGCCAATGAACAGAAGTTCCCATTAACTGAATTAAATCAGAATTAACTTTTATATCACATGCGTTTTTCCGTTTATCAAGAAAGTCATATTGGTGGCCGTAAGGTCAACCAGGATCGAATGGGGTATAGCTTCACTCGCGATTCGATTTTGCTCTTGCTGGCGGATGGCATGGGTGGTCATATCATGGGCGAAATGGCCGCTGCCATTGCCATGCAGACCATAGGCAATCTCTTCCAGCAGCAGGCGCACCCGATGATAGGGCGCCCGGAGCGGTTTATGGAAGACAGTTTTTTGGCTGCGCATCAAGAGATACATCGTTATCGCGCCATCAACAACTTGCCGGAAACCCCGCGTACCACCATCGTCGCCTGCCTGATCCAGAATGGTTATGCCTACTGGGCGCATTGCGGTGATTCGCGTTTGTACTGGATACGTCAGGGGCAGATTCTGCTTCGTACCAAAGACCATTCACGTCTGGAAACCTTGATTGCCCAAGGCAAGGTTGATCCGGCAGAGCGCCATACCCATCCCGACCGCAACAAATTGTTCAATTGCCTGGGTGCGCCGAATGCACCTATCGTTGAATTGTCGCGCCGTGCAGTCTTGCAGCCAGGTGATTTGCTGTTGCTGTGCTCCGATGGCCTGTGGTCGGTATTGCCCGACCATATGCTGGCACAGCGCCTGCATGACCATACCATCGTGCGGGCCGTGCCTGAACTGATACGCTCTGCCGTCGATATTGCCGGCAAGCAGAGTGACAATGTCACCGCCCTGGCCATGATGTGGGAAGGTGATGACAGGATGGATAATTCCACCATCATCTCCACCAATACGCTGCCCATCGGTTCTGTCACGACCACCATACAGGCGCCTATGGATGCCGAAGTGGAAACCAGCGATGGTGACGTCTTCAATGACGCCGAAATAGAAAAGGCTATTGCCGAAATCCGCAACGCGATACACAAATCGTCACGCATTACTTCTAAAAACTAAAATACATGTCAAATACATTTCGCCCTAGCGGGCGTACAGCGGACGCATTGCGTCCGGTTGTCATCAGCCGCCATTTCACCAAGCATGCAGAAGGCTCGGTCCTGATCGAGTTTGGTGACACCCGCGTTATCTGTACCGCCAGCATCGAAGACAAGGTGCCCGGCTTTTTAAAAGGTAAGGGCCAGGGCTGGTTGACTGCTGAATACGGCATGCTGCCACGTTCCACCCACAGCCGCATGGACCGCGAAGCAGCCAAGGGAAAACAATCTGGCCGCACCCAGGAAATCCAGCGTTTGATAGGCCGTTCATTGCGCGCTGCTTTTGATCTGGAAGCATTTGGTGAACGCACGCTGCATATTGATTGTGATGTCATCCAGGCAGATGGCGGCACGCGTACTGCTTCGATCACCGGTGCCATGGTGGCAGCGTATGATGCGTTTTCAAAACTGGTTGAGCGTGGGCTTATCGCGCGTGTGCCAGTCAAGCATTTTGTCGCTGCGATTTCGGTTGGTGTGTATCATGCCCACCCTGTACTGGATCTGGATTATCTTGAAGATTCGCAATGCGATACCGACATGAATGTGGTCATGACAGAAAACGGTCATTTTGTCGAAGTGCAGGGCACTGCCGAAGGCGAAACCTTCGATCGTGTCACCATGAATCAGTTGCTGGATCTGGCGCAGGAAGGCATCAACGACCTGATCGCCTTGCAAAAACAGGTGCTGGGCTTGCAGGCGAGCTGAAGAGGGTAGCGCTATGAACAAAAAAATCGTCCTGGCATCGAATAATCAGGGCAAGTTGAAAGAGTTTTACCAGATACTTGCCCCGCTGGGTATCACGCTGTGCTCGCAATCAGAATTTCAGGTGCCGGAAGCAGAGGAGCCTTATCCCAGCTTTGTAGAAAATGCCCTGACCAAGGCCAGGCATGCATCGCGCCTGACGGGCCTGCCTGCGCTGGCAGATGATTCCGGTATCTGCGTGAATGCCCTCAACGGTGCTCCTGGTGTGATTTCTGCCCGTTATTCAGGTGAACCCAAATCCGACCTGCGGAATAATCAAAAACTGATTGCTGATTTGGCTGGTATTGCTGACAAGTCAGCCTATTATTATTGTGTGCTGGTGTTTGTGCGTTCTGAATTTGACCCGCAGCCAGTGATTGCTGATGGCGTCTGGGCAGGGGAGCTGATTGCTGATGCCCGTGGTGAAAACGGTTTTGGCTATGACCCGCACTTTTTCTTGCCCAGCCTTGGCAAGACCGTGGCCGAACTGTCGGCAGAGCAAAAAAATCAGTTATCCCATCGTGGGCAGGCTTTGCGTGCCCTGGTTGAAAAACTCAGATGATACCGATCAAGCCTATTCCGGCAACACCTGCAGTTCAAGCAGCTAAACGCGATTTATCGGCGGTGCCACAAAACGTGGCCAGCCAATTCTTGTCGCCGGGCAGCCTTAACCTGACGCAATTGCCACCGCTGTCGCTGTATATACATTTTCCGTGGTGCGTTAAAAAATGCCCTTACTGCGATTTCAATTCGCATGAAGTGCGTGGCAGCTTTGATGAGCAGGCGTATCTGGATGCGTTGCGGGCTGATCTTGAAATGGCCTTGCCCCTGATCTGGGGCCGCAAGATATACACCATCTTCATTGGCGGTGGCACCCCCAGCCTGATGTCGGCAGCCGGGTTGGACCGGTTGTTGTCAGACGTACGCACCCTGTTGCCACTCGATGGTGCGGCTGAAATCACCATGGAAGCCAATCCTGGGACCTTTGAAGCAGAAAAATTCCGTTCCTACCGCCAGAGCGGCATCAACCGCTTGTCCATCGGCATACAAAGCTTTAATTCGCGCCACCTGGCAGCGCTGGGCCGCATCCATGATGGTGACGAGGCACGTCGCGCCATTGATATCGCCAGGGCAAATTTTGATAATTTCAATCTGGACCTGATGTTTGCCTTGCCCGGCCAGACCCTGGAAGAGGTCAGGCAAGACGTGGAAACTGCCATCGCTTTTGCGCCACCGCATTTGTCCCTGTACCACCTGACGCTGGAACCAAATACCTATTTCGCCAAATACCCGCCAGCCATACCGGATGACGACCTCAGTGCCGAAATGCAGGACCTTATCCATGCCAATATGGCCGCTGCCGGCTATGGTAATTACGAAGTGTCAGCCTATGCCCAGGCAAAACGCGAATCGCGACATAACCTGAATTACTGGAACTTTGGCGATTACCTCGGCATAGGCGCAGGTGCACATTCCAAGCTGTCATTTCCGCACCGTGTGGTCAGGCAGGCACGCTACAAGCAGCCGAAAGCCTATATGGATGCCGTGGCAAGTGGCAATGCAGTGCAGGAATCCGCTGAAATCCAGCCGGATGAAATGGGTTTTGAATTTATGCTGAATGCCTTGCGCCTGCAAGGCGGGTTTAACGTCAACCTGTTCCAGGAACGTACCGGCATGCTGCTCAATACCATTGAGAGCGAGTTGCTTGAAGCAGAAAAGAAGGGCTTGCTATACCGCGATCACCAGACCATCTCGCCCACGCCTTTGGGCAAATTGTTCTTAAATGATCTGCAACAGATTTTCTTGAAAACTACCTGAAGCTGACAGGTACATCATCCATCAATTTTGTAAAATGCTTATGCATTTCGTCAACAGTTTGTCATTCATGCATATCTTGCAGTGAAGCATTTTTACGACACCTGCTTAAGCAGATAGCAAGTTCTGGTCTGGTTTTTAAAGGAAACAGGCTGTCCTGCCGTTAATAGTCGAAATACCTCATGTGTTGCATTAAATTGTGTTGCAATTGGTAAATTCTCAAATTAATATCTGTAACAATTTTTGATCCAAATTGCGCTTCCACCTATGACACAAAACCGAGGAATTGGCACATTTTTGCCAGTCATGAACGGCAAGCAGCAACTACAGGCATTACAAGCTGATTTTGGTGATATGCCTGTGGGAGAAGTGTTTTCAATTCTTCAGTTCTTGAACGAAAGTGAATTCTTTTCCAGGCTAAGCCCCATTTCATTGCTGGTAAAAATCAGTGATGTTGCCCAGATCCCTGTCGATCTGGACACGCGCCTGCCTGTCGCAAGGCTGAAACTGTGTGTGCCAGAGACGCATGCCAGCGATAAAGAGATACAACTCAGGTTAAAGCATTTTTCTTCACTGGGCGTTGCTGTGCTGCTGGATGATTTTAACGCCAGTTGTGACCCCGCCTGGGAAGGTGCCAGACACCTTGCGGTGGATTGCCACGCTGCCATACCAGCCCAGGTCAAACCCTGGTTGGGGCGCCTGCATACTGGCATACACCTCGCAAAAAACCTGTCCAGCGCTGTTATGCAAGAGCAGGCCGACGAGGCAGGTTTCAAATGGTTTGCTGGCGACTATGCGTTTAATCCGCCCGCCAGCAACAAGGCCGCCGATGCCAGCGCCAGAACGCGTTTGCTGAAGCTGTTGGGCCTTGTCGCCAGGGACGCAGAATCGCGTGAACTGGAAGAGCTCTTTAAACAAGATACTACGCTGTCTTTCATGCTGTTTAAACTGGTTAGTTCAGCCGCCTTTGCGCAGGCCGTGCGCGTATCCAGTTTTGGCCAGGCCATCAACCTGTTGGGCCGACGGCAGTTGCAACGATGGCTGCAATTGCTGTTATATGCACGCCAGCACGACAATGGTGGTGGCTTGAACCCCTTGATGCCACGCGCTGCCTTTCGCGCCAGCCTGATGGAAGCTATCTGCCACAAGCAGGGCGGCAACAAAGACCAACTGGATTGCGCCTTCATGGTTGGCATGTTTTCATTGCTGGACAAACTCTTTGGCAACCCGCTGGCAGAAGTGCTGCAACCGCTGAATTTGCATACTGATGTGTTGGATGCCTTGCTGCACAAATCCGGACAACTGGGCAAATGCCTGGACCTGGTAGAGCGGGCTGACCGTGCGTATGCCCATTTCGACATGACGTTGCTTGGCGAAACCGGACTCAAGCCAGACGAGTATTATGACTGCGTGATCTCTGCCTATGCATGGGTCAACCAAGTTTGCCAGGACATGTGACCATGAGCATGCCGTCTGCGATCAACGAACTGGAAATCGGTGTCAGCCTGAGCGAGGCAGTCTTGTGCCTGCAAGATGAAGCGCTGGATGCAGAATTGAATCGTATCGCCAGTGCCATTTTTAACGATGCCAATGCTGCCTTCAAACGTGGCTTGCACGATCCAGGGCAGATGCCGGACGCCATTCATTGTGCAGCCACTGCCGAAAGTTATTACGTGCTGTCCGGTAAAATGGGACGCATCAATCAAGCCGACATACAAAAGCTGAACATCCTGGCTGCACTGACGGCCAGACTGTTTTCACGCCGCGCTTTGCTGGACAAGCAATACCAGGCATCCGCCCAGGCACAACTACAGCAGACCCAGATACTGGATCAGATTCATGAATCCGTCATTACCATGGATCTGGCAGGTTTCATCATCAGCTGGAACCGTGGTGCAGAAAAACTCTTCGGTTATGACGCGCATGAAGTCATCGGCAAGAACATTCTTTTTCTGTATGACGACGAAGATCATGATGACCTCAAGCTGTACGACAGTTTTTTGGAGCAGGGTGGGCGCGAGATGGAAGTGCGCCGCAAAAAGAAATCCGGCGAAGTATTCTGGGCCAGCCTGAACCTGTCACCCTTGTGCGACAGCCATGGCATGCCCATAGGCATCATCGGCTATTTAAGCGACATTACTGCACGCAAAGCGGCCGAAGACAAAATCAATTACCTGGCCTATTACGATGCCCTGACCAACCTGCCTAACCGCAGCCTGTTCAAACAACTGGTGGACAATGCCCTGTTGCAATCACAGCGCAATAACACCAGCGCCGCCATTATCTTTATTGACCTGAACCGCTTCAAGCTCATCAATGACACCCTGGGTCATGAAATAGGCAATGAACTGCTGCGCCAGGTTTCTTCACGGTTTTTGACTACCCTGCGTGAAAACGACATCGTCGCCCGCCTGGGCAGTGACGAATTTGCGATTGCCCTGCTGGATATTAACCAGCATTTCCATGCCAGCCTGGTAGTGCAAAAGCTGCTGCACGCGCTGGAGAATGCGTTTGTCGTGGAAGGGCATGAACTGCGGGTAGGTGCCAGCATCGGCCTTAGCGTTTTCCCTCAAGATGGCGCTGGTGCAGACATACTGCTTCAAAAAGCAGATATCGCCATGGTGAAAGCCAAGCGCAGTGCCGGCAACGTATCCGGCAGCTTTTTGTTTTACAGCGACAACATGAACCAGAGCATAGCTGGCAGGCTGTATCTGGAATCTGCCATGCGCAAGGCGCTGGAAAACCAGGAATTTTATCTGGTATACCAACCCAAGGTAGACTTGGCCAGCGGCAAAATCATCGGCGTTGAAGCACTGCTGCGCTGGCATCATCCAGAAAAAGGTTACATCTCACCAGTAGAGTTCATCCCCGTTGCCGAAGAAACCGGCCTGATCCTGCAAATTGATGAATGGGTGCTGGAAACCGCCTGCGCCCAGGCCAAAGCCTGGCAAGACAGCGGCATTGCACCTTTCCGCATTGCCGTGAATGTGTCAGCGAGAGAATTTACCAATAACCTGCCCGTGCGTGTTAAAGAAGCCTTGCAGCACCATCAGATATCACCCCAGTGGCTGGAACTGGAAATCACCGAAGGCATGCTCATGCACAGCTCGGAAAGCGTCATCGCCATCATGGAACAAATCACCGCACAAGACGTGGTGCTGGCGCTGGACGACTTTGGCACCGGTTATTCCAGCCTGTCATACCTCAAACGTTTCCCTATTGAAACGCTAAAAATCGACCGTTCTTTCATACAAAGCATACCCACCGACCCCAACGATTGCGCCATCGCCAGCGCCATCATCCTCATGGCCAAACAGTTACACCATAAAGTCATCGCAGAAGGTGTAGAAACCCGCGAACAACTCGATTTTTTGATCAAAGCTGGCTGTGACGAGGTACAGGGCTACCTGTATTCCAAACCCGTCAGCCCGGAACAAATCATCAGCCTGCTGGACAAGAATTTTCATACAGAAATTTGAGCCTTGTTGAACAGGCATAATCAGGGTATAATTGGTGGCTCGGAAGCTTGGCAGAGCGGTTGAATGCACCAGTCTTGAAAACTGGCGAGGTGTTATAGCCTTCGTGAGTTCGAATCTCACAGCTTCCGCCACGGAATACGAAAAAGCCCTTGATTATCAAGGGCTTTTTCTTTTCGTGCTTTCGTCAGCATGCCATTTGTGCCATTAATTGTTGGCTAGCATTGGAACGGTCTGGAAGCATCTACAACTCTAAATTACAGATTAATGTACTAGCAAATCGCACGCAGGATTATGCATTTACCGAAACATTTCTCAAATTGTTTTTGTCTTGTGTTCATATTCTTCATCTAATTCTGCCTCAGTTTCCAACCTAACCCAACGCTGAAGTTTCTCGCTCTTAAGCCAATCTGGAACACCATCTTTATCAAACGACGGGGTATCACATTCACGTATGTAAACCGTTTTGGATTCGTCAGCAATCCGCCCCCCCTGAATATACGACCACCAATATTTAGGTCACGAATCCGATGCGCGAATGGGATGTCATATTCGCTGGGTAATGGAATACTGAATTGATCGATAGCATTCAATAGCGCTTTTTCATTGCTATTTTCCAAATACAACTCCCATGCTTTCTTGAGTTCAGTTATAGCTGCGGTGTATAAAGTTAGAGTGAGGAGCGCCGCGCGGCTTCATCGCTCGGCGTCTCTTCGGCTGTTAAGTTAGGAGCACTTTGGCTTCGTTTGCGGGAAGTGCCCGCGGCAAAACCAGCAAGCACGACGCTCCCAAGCCAGAGGTAGTAGCCGAATAGCACCTCGTATTTATAGCTACCTGAACTGCCTACTGGAATAGTTCCGTTAAGCAGGAAGGTAAGAGCCATCATAATCGCCAATATTGAAGCCCCGAGGGCGGCATTGTAATTTTTACTCTCAAACTTAGACCAGGAAAACCAAAGTAATGGATTGGCTAACCACGAGAAGTGCCCTCCGAATAGTCCTATCGGACCCAACAAAAGCGCTGCCCAACCATAGTAGACGCCTGCCTCGGCATAGCCAATAACAGGGTGATATGCAGGCGTCACCAAACAAATAAAATAGAGAACAAGACTCAGCATTGCAAGGAGGCGTGGTGAAATTTTATTTGTTTGCATTGTCTACGTGCGTCCTAACTTCGAATAGGGTGGAAAAAATTCCGTCTAACCTAGGGGCTGTTAACATTCAATAAATCCAAAGGTAAGCAAATACAAGATTGATGAAGGAAAGGAAGTTTCTATCCAATTTTTCATACCGTGTTGCAAGCCTGCGGAATTGCTTTATGCGATTGAAAAAACGTTCAACAACGTTTCTATCTTTGTATAAGTGGCGGTCATATTCACGCTGCACCAGCTCGCGTAGGCGCGATTAGTGAAACGTAATCGCACGCATGTCGATGCTGAAAAATATCAATAACCACAACTGAATCATGCGTGCGAATACGCTGGGCTATTCACGCCTAAGCGGGCTGGAAAACCATTCGATGCTAGCTTGCATTTGGCTTGACAGGAATAACAGTATCTACGCGCTCTATTTATAAAACAAACCAATTGATCCCATAATTAATGAGAATATAAATCCCAATGTCGCCACAATAACCGTGACTTTGGGCGACATTTTTTTGTACTTAAACCAAAGCAATCCATAGAAAAATAAAGATGTAATTAATGCTGAAAAAAAGAAAAAAAACTTATTGGACTCCATTTTAAGCCTCTGTGAAATTGCAAAGAGCAGGGACAGATCTGACATTTATGCATTCTCAACCCGTCGAGCGATTACGCGAAGCTATTCGTACCTACGCTTACTTCCACTTTCAAAAAATTGGTTGCAGCCCAGGCACGACTGGGTGATAGGGTATCCACTGTTGGATTTAGCGAGCGCAATATATATTTGTATAGCTTGGGTGAAAGACCTTCCAAATTCATCCCAGAAAGATATTTTTCTTCGTCGGTCATTGCGATACTACTCATCGTCTGTATAGAGCAGACAACTCATGTGCTTATCATCGATCGCGCAGAAAAAAAGTTCCGTGGTATGACCAAACATAGTGTTCCAGCTGAATGACCTATAGTTGCCCTTAAAATGGAAATTAACAAAAGTACGTGGTTTATGAAAATCCTTTAGGAAATCCATCGCAATTTTTTCTAGATATTCATCTGAATATTTCTGAGACGAATACATAGACATTTCATTTTGCAGCAAAAAAATAAGGTTGGGTATTCGTTTAGGCTCATCAATTTCATGCAAAATTTGAGGATGAATTGCAATACGTGTTTCCCCGAGAGCGTTGAGTTGTTGAATCGCTTGCTTGTTACCAAATATAGATGCGATTGATGAGGCGGTTTTTTCTCCAGTATTGTTGGCAAAATATTCGATTGCCAAATACCCATCGAACCATAACGCTTTGTATTCATCAAGAGTTGCCTTAAATGAGGCTGGTATTTTCAAGTAATCGTTCCTAATTTAATCTCTGATGCGTTTCGGCGGTTAACTTTGTACGAATACGCGGGGAACCATAGAATCTATTCGTGCCTACGCGGGCTACATCTGACATTCACACATTTCAATCCCGTTGGGCGATTAGGCGCTGCTTGTCGACCTTACTTGGGCTTCGGAGTCAGGCTGGTCGCTTCGCCATACCCATCCTGCAGAATGCAAGTCGCATCGTGTGACAACCCAGCTATCAATGATCATTTCAAGTCCAGTCGCGCCGCAAGTCTCACAGATTGCCAGACTTCGCTCAGCCACATCGTCTAAGTAGTCGGTGAACGCCGTGTCGTTGTGTGGAGCAAGATCAAATCTTAATGCCCCCCATTTTTGGAACGCACACGTTATCGAGATATGTGGAGGTAAATTTTCGAATACTTCGTCGACTAAGGGCAGCCAGCCTTCACCACAAGTGTCTCGGATCGCTTCTCGCGCCTGCAGCCTAGTCAAACCATTCGCCAATTGAAGTCTCCGTAGTTTTTTGGCAAGTATCACACACGTGCGAGGTGTCAGGTCTCTTAACCATACATTCTAAGTCATTGATTTCCAATCAGTAAATTTCAGTGTTTGCTTCGGCGCGATTTTCGGCATCGAGCCGATTACTACACTGACATTCATGCATTCCCAACCCGGCGGGCGATTATGCGCAGCTAATCGCCCTTACTCGGGCTGAATACCTGAAGAGCCGAATTTTTAAATGACTCAGCCTCTGGACCAGGCTTTGGCGGTGGATATCCTGATGGAATATCAAGGCTCATAATTCCCCCCATGATTCCCCCTACTATACCACCAGCGATTCCAGCTTGAACCGGTGACATATTTGCAGGCGTACTTCGCATTGCAAGCGCTTGTATGGCCGTAGAATCTTCATTTTTTGCTTCGAAAGCTAGGGGTGCTTTTTCTCTTTTGGCTATAGCTTCTCCAAACGTTTTTGCGCTGTACGCAATACGACTTGGTGTAAAGTAAAAAAATGGCATCAGCGACGAGTCATTAGGAATCCAAATTCCCCCGTAAGCAAATATTATATCGTCACCTAGCTTCCACCAAACTGACGGAAGTTGGCCAATGTAATATTTTCCAATGGAATTTTCCAAATGCAATCGGTAAGGACCATGCAATATTCCGATAGTAGATTCTTTTCCAAATGCGCCAATGACTGTGTAAGAAAGATTTTCTTTCAGTTCTATTGGAGGGGCATTATTTTTGGGAGGTTTTAAATCTGCTATCACGGGAGGTGTTGCACATGCAACCATCGTCACAATAACGGTTGCAAAAACGAAAACTTCCAAGAATTTTTTAATATCGGAAAAAAAGGTTGTTTTTGTATTTTTCATCTAAAGGAATTACTTTCTATTTGTTTGCAAGTTTGACTTAAAGGCTAGAGGGAGGGGGGCAGCCCGCGTAGGCGCGAATACGCGGGGCTTGTACCTACGCTTGCTGACCACTGATGAACTTCACATGGCGATTACATCTTTTAATTTAGCTCATTTCGCGAAAAAACGTGCAATGGCATTGCTTTCAAATGTCGGCTCATTTAACTCTGCAAATAATGTTATAGGCAAAGTCATTTTTCCACTGTTTGATTTGATGACTAAAGAAGATTTTGAGACAATAATCAAGTTTCCAACAACAACTGGTGCGGACTTACCAGGAGCAACACAGCCTACGGCGCTCTAGTTGAGCGAATAAGTTCATCTAATATCTTTACAAGCGAAGAACTAAATAAATTACTAAATGAAAATAAGGCGAGTTGGTTGCTTTTGGTTTAATTGAATACAAATTTGTACGATGTTTTTAAAATTAATACCATTAGGCGCAGGATCAGGTTTGACATTCATACATTTCTAGTCCGATGAGCGATTACGCGCAGCTAAACGCCCCTACGCGGGCTGAAAATCGCTAATATGCGAGTTCAAGGTATGTCAATAACAAAACTTCCCCGCAGATCAAGCATCTGATTCTTGGTTTCATTTCTTACTTCTACTAGCACGTTAATTTCGCATCGATATTCACTGGGCACAAAGTCACTGAAATCATTATCGTGCTCAAATACATTTATTTGTATCAGCAAAGGCATGCTGGGTGTCAGAATGATCGATGGCCTTTTTCCTGGTGTAATGCGTTGGCCGTATCCAAACGACAAATCTTCATCTTCAACCTTGGTGAGCATGGCGTATGTGACGTCGACAGGACCGGTGATCTCAACGGGGACATCAGTCATGATTTCGATATCTACCGGAAATTCATGAACTTTTGTTGAGTATAGAAAGCCCTTAGCCGGGCGGACGACGATATGCATAATTTGTTTTACATTGGGTATCGGTGGACTAGCTTATCATTATTGCCCTGGACGATCTACTGTGCATGGTTGTACCATTGGCGTGTGCGCCGCTGGAGGCGTCGCGGCTGTTTTTGTCATCTACTATGTCTGTCACTCCCCTGAAACCCGCATATCTTATACTTGCGCTTATAGCGCATTTATTTATTTTGTGACATGCTACCCTTACAGCGCTGAATTCCCAATCCTTGGTAATCGGCAGGGTTTGTATGTGGCAACTCTATGGTCGTCACCGGTACCAGAAATTCGTTTGAATTTTAAATTGCATATGTATTCAGCGAAATGACGCTACGTCGAATTTAAGGAGCTGCAAAATTGTATTGTTACGTGGGTAAATTATTACCTTGGTTTACTCGCTTGATGGCCTTGATGTTGATGCTGGTGATGTGGGCTGTGCCAGCCAGGTCGCAACAAATGCCGCTTCGGTACTTCACGCAACAAGATGGTCTTAGCAATCTGTCGGTCAGTGCAATGGTGACTGATAGAGATGGCTATATTTGGGTTGGTACTGAAAATGGCTTGTTTCGGTATAACGGCAGCGAGTTTCGTCGCTATTCCAAAGCTGAAGGGCTGGCCGAACCATTTGTGGCGGCCTTGCATGTTGATTCGCAAAATCGTTTGTGGGTTGCCGACAGTGACACGCTGTATGTCATGAGGGGCGGGCGTTTTGTACCTATCCTGGATAATGGCAAGAAGCTGCCCATCGTTGCTGGTCAAAAATTAAGTTCTTCGCCTGATGGCACACTGTTTTTCGTCAGTCAGCAACGCTTGTATGCGCTGACCATGCAGGGCGACAAACCTCAGTTGTCTGTTCTTTTCCCGAACCAGCAAAGCCTTACTCTGTCGGTACCGGATACCTTGTTTGGTGTGCACAGGGATAAAAGCGGGGATATCTGGCTGGGGTGTGGGCAATCCATTTGTGAATACAGTGACACAAAGGTGCGTGTGTGGGATGTGTCGCTGGGTGTGCCGGGCGACCAATGGCTTAGCTTTCATCGTGACAGTAGTGGGCAGCTTTGGGCCAGAGGCGAGCAGCATATTGTCGTTCTGGAAGTTAACGATACCCGTTTTAAAGATAGAACACCACCAGGCGACATCTTGCATAAGAAGGGCCTGGTCACCTGGATATCTGCCGATGCCGAGGGCAGGGTGCTTACGAATGCTGATCAGGCACTGATACGCTGGAACAAAGATCACTGGGAAAGTTTTGGCAGGCAGAATGGCTTAAAAATAGCCGGTGGCCTGACTGGCTTGCTGTTTGACCAGGATGGCGGCATGTGGCTGGGTTCTCGCGGGCTTGGCTTGATCAAGTGGCTGGGGTCCGGTAATTGGGAAAGCTGGACCATGGCGCAGGGCTTGCCTGACGATGTGGTGTTGTCAATGGCGAGGGGGCAGGACGGTGTTTTTCATGTGGGCACGCGTTCCGGGCCGGCGCAGCTAGAGCCGCGCTTGCGGCAATTCAGGGCCATTACAGATGGACTTGGAAAAATTGATCATCAATGGTCAGGCATGGTGGTCGACAGCGCGGGAACAGTGTGGGGGGGTACCTTTAGCGGGCAGTTGATGCGTTTCGACGCGCAGCGCCAGACTTATAAAGAGGTAGCGAAGCTCCCTTTGATTATACAGATGCTGTCGGATACCAGAGGGTATATCTGGTTGGCGACAGTCAATGGCCTGTTTGTTGTTGATACCAATGCCAGCAAAATTAATGTAACCCGTCCAACTGGTTTGGATGGCCCGGATACGGAAAAAGCCGCAATGATCAGGGATTTGTGCCAAAGCCCGGATGGAAACATCTGGTTTCTGGCCCGAAATCAGTTGCTGCGCTTTGATGGTAAAAACTGGAAGAATTTTGAGGTGAAACTCAAAGACGCGTCACCCCAATTAGGTGCCCTCAGTTGCGCTGGCGATAATAGCTTATGGATTGGTACACGTTTGGCTGGTTTGGTGCTGGCAAAAGTCAGCAATGGGGCATTGCAAGCAATCCAGCAAGATTCCCCCGTTTTGAAAAACAAGATGATATTTTCTTTGCTGGAAGACAGCCGGGGTTGGTTATGGATAGGTACTGATGCAGGTATCGCAGTCTGGAACAAAAAACAGTGGCGATTATTTAATCAAAGCAATGGCTTTGTCTGGAATGAAACCAATGGCCGCAGCTTTTATGAAGATCCTGACGGCGCAATGTGGATTGCAACCAGCAACGGCATTTCACACATTCTTCGTCCTGAACGCTTATTCAAGGCGTATGAACTCAGTGCACTGATCGAAAATATTCATCGTGGTGACGCGTTCTATTCAGTTGACAAGGCAATTGAGCTGCCTTGGTCTACAAAGCCATTGGAGTTTGTGTTGGCCAGCCTCAATTTCAGGAACCGTGGTGCGCTTGAATTTAATTACCGGCTTGGCGGATTGGAAAAAAACTGGTCCACATCGGCGACACCTAAAGTACGCTATACGGCGCTGGAACCCGGCAACTATCGTTTCGAATACTTTGTCAGCAACTCTGACGCGCAGCAAGCTTCCGCTATCAAGTATCTTGAATTGAGCATCCAGCCACCATGGTGGAAAACAATGTGGTTTTATATGTTGATGGGTACGGCTTTTCTGATTCTGGTTTTTGTGATCCATACTTACCGCTTACGCAAGTTGACCGAACTCCAGGCCAAGACGGAAGCCATAGTCAAAGAACGGACCAGGGAATTGGAGCTTTCTCGCGAAGAACTTAAAATCCGCGCTTTGAGGGATGGTTTGACGTCGGCATGGAATCGTTCTGCCATGCTGGAAATTCTGGAAATGGAACTGGGGAAAGCAGAACGTCAGAAAACCCCTTTGCTACTGGTCTTGCTGGATCTGGATCACTTCAAGCGCATTAACGATACCTACGGCCATCCTGCTGGCGATGCAGTGTTGATAGAGGTGGTGCGCCGCCTCAATGTCACGGTGCGTCAGTATGATGCGGTTGGCCGCTACGGCGGCGAAGAATTTTTGATCATCCTCCCCGGGCTTGATTTAGTCCATGGAAAAGGCCTGGTTGAAAGACTGCTTCAATCGATCCGTGAAGAGCAGATTGCCATTGGCGAACAACAATCTATCAACGTCACTGGCAGTTTTGGTGTGATCGCTTTTGATTCACAAAAACCAATGACAGCAACTGAATTGATCTCACACGCAGATCAGGCTTTGTATCGGTCGAAGCAGCAGGGACGGGATAGGGTTGAGTATGTGGGTTGATTGCTGCGCTGGTTTTGCGGGCATCAGTATTGAAGTTTGTGATGCGTAGCATCATTTAATTGTGAATACGCATTTGTCGCTGTAGTTGATGGTTCAAAGAGTGGGTCTTGTTCGAGTTGATCATATCGGTTCATGCACGATGTCACAAACCTGTAAGGTTTTTCCTTTACACTAAGTCAAACATCTCCTCGGTGTTGACGTATTTTTAAGCAGCCTTCGGGCTGCTTTTTTTATGGATAATACATGTCAGTCGTTCGTGATGTAGTAGTTGCACATCGTGATCAGGCCGCTGAGTTTGTCGGCGTCTTTTCTGGTCAACAGAATATCTCTTACTTCGATAATCTGGGTGCGGCTGGGAATGATTTCTGTCGGGCTGCGGCACATCCAGTCGATTAATATCGATGTGATCTTTTTTCGCCCCAATTTGGCGACTTCCTTGCGGGTTGGAACGTAGGTCTGAAAAGAGTGATTCTTTTGTTTGGAAGCGGAATTTTGTGCAGCCAGCAGATTTTCATCTGGCACACCAAACCGGTCATGCAAGTACTGCATACGTATGCTCCTTAATTATTTGGCAGAGCGAAAAAGGCATCATATGCATGGTGCCTGAATGGGTTCTAGTGTAATCCTATATTTGCAGATCGTCTTTTTTGTCATGCAGTATTGTTGAGCTTACGCAAAAATAATGGCTAAATTGGCAAAAAAATATCAGATTTTTTGTTGTCAATGCCAGGCCAGAGGCGGGGAAATCTCAAGGCGATGTAAGCTGCCTCGACACTTCAGGAGTGGAGAGGTGCAGGGCGGTGTTTTTTCGAAATTCCGCTGGTGATGTGCCGAATCGTTTGCGGAATATTTTTCCCAAATAACTGACGTCTGAAATGCCTGCTTCGTCTGCGATGGTGGCAAGGCTGTGGTCAGAATTGAGCAGGCGCCATTGCACGTGCTGTAACCTTATTTCGTTCCAGTAGTTTTTTGCGGTCATGGCATGGCTTGCCAGGAACAGGCGGTCCAGTTGGCGGCGGCTGATGCCGACCATGCTGGCAAGTTCGTCGGCAGTTTTGCTGCTGCCAAGCAGGGTACGCATGAGTGCAATGGCACGACCTACATGGCGTCCTGTATTGACTTCGTTATCCAATGACCGCAGTTGATGACCGCTGCTGCGCGCTTCATCCACCAGCATGTCCGCCAGACCTTTCAGTGCCCTGGTGCGCCCACAGGCACGTGTCAGCATTTCTACGGCAAGGTCTATCGCTGCCGTGCCACCGGCGCATGAGATGCGGTTGCCATCAAAACAGTACATTTGATCGCTCATGACTTCTATGCGGGGAAAGGCGGCGCGAAATTCAGTTTCGTGTCGCCAGTGCAGTGCGACCTTGTGACCTGTTAGCAGTCCACATGCCGCCAGCAGGAAGCAGGCGTTGTCGATGCAAACCAGCTTTACCCCATGTCCTGCTGCCCGACGCAGGATGTTTTTATAGTGCGGGGCCAGTGCTTGTGTCACTTTGGCACTTCTTCCACCAAAAACAACCAGGTAATCAAAATCTTGATAGCTGATTTCCGCAGGGGTGACCTGGGTTTGTACGGCAACGCCGCTGCTTGATTCTACGTGACCAGGTTCAAGGCCCAGGATATGCCATGTGCAGTGGCGCTGACGGCTGTAATCCGCTTCATCTGCGGTAAAGCGCAGCTTATCCAGAAAACCCCCGAAGGGCAGCATCGCAAATTCTGGCAATGGCAGTAACAGGATGCGGATGTCTGCCACAAGTGTTTCAGTATGCATTATTAAAATGTCTAAAATTTATCTAAAAACGTCTAAATAATACCATTGATGATTCGTCCTGTTCTTTACACTATTTCAGGTCTATACAGCGCAAGAGATTGGGAGAATTACATGGCTTTGCATATCTGGATTATTTACGCTATCGCAGTATTGGGTCTGTCGCTTACACCCGGGCCGAATGGATTGCTGGCGATGACGCATGGGGCTTTGTACGGGGTAAAGAAGGCTACCTACACCGTTGTGGGAGGTGTAGTGGGTTTTACCTGCCTGATCGCTTTGTCGATGTTTGGTCTGGGGGCATTGCTGCAAGCATCGTCGAATGCTTTACTGGTGTTGAAATTGGCCGGTGGGATTTATCTGGTCTGGCTTGGTATCCAGCTATGGCGTGCGCCTGCGCTGGACCTTGCTCTGCGAGGCAGTACGGAGGTGCCACGTGCTGCCAGTTTGTTTCGCCTGGGCTTGCTGACTGCGGTTGCTAACCCGAAGGTGTTACTGTTTTACGGCGCTTTTCTGCCGCAGTTTATTGATTTGCAGCGGCCGCTGTTTCCGCAGTTTGTCATTATGACGGCGACATTTGCCGTCATCGAATTTTGGGGCGAATATTTATTGGCAAGGCTTGCGCATTACGTCCGCCCCTGGTTGGAACGGGGCAAGAAGCGTTTCAATCGCGTTTGTGGAACGCTGTTTGTTTTTATCGGTGCTGCCTTGCCCTTGATTAAGTAAGACAGCACCACACTGCACTTTAAGCCCGCAACCGCAGTAATGGCGTACTTTGCCTGGTCCTGAAGACAGACACAGCGCTCATCAGTTCGCCGGACTGTTCGTTCAGGCTGGCAGCAGCAGCGGCCATCTGCTCTACCAGTGCGGCGTTTTGTTGTGTGGTCTGGTCCATAAGCGTGATGGCTTCGCCAACCTGTGCAACGCCGCTGGATTGTTCTGAGCTGGAAGCGGTGATTTCGGCGACGATTTGGCTGACTTTGCGGATGGACCCAACCACTTCATTCATGGTGGTGCCTGCCAGATCCACCAGTTGGGAGCCTTTTTCTACTGATTCAACACTGGTGCTGATGAGGGATTTGATTTCCTTGGCGGCATCGGCACTGCGACCGGCGAGGGATCGTACTTCGGTGGCGACGACGGCAAAGCCGCGCCCTTGCTCACCCGCTCTGGCAGCTTCCACCGCCGCGTTCAGGGCCAGGATATTGGTCTGGAAGGCGATGCCATCAATCACGCCTATGATGTCCTGGATTTTTTTGGATGATTCATTGATGCCACGCATGGTGCCAACAACTTGTTCAACGACCGCACCACCGCGTGTGGCTACTTCGGACGCTTGTGCTGCCAGTTGATTCGCCAGTCTGGCGTTGTCTGCATTTTGATTCACGGTGGAATTGAGTTCTTCCATTGAGGCCGCTGTTTCTTCCAGCGAGCTGGCCTGGCTTTCGGTACGGTTGCTCAAATCCATGCTGCCAGATGCAATTTCATCGGTGGCCTGGGCGATGCCGGTGGCAGAGCTGCGTACGCCGTTGACCAGTGATTCCAGCGAGGTCTGCATTTGTTGCAGCACGCCCATCAGGCTGCTGTCGCTGGCATTGTTGTCTATGCTCTGGGATAAATTACCTTTGGCAATATTCGCCAGGGCTTCCCTGGCCTGGACCGGGTCGCCGCCCAGTTCTTTGTGCAAGGTTTTTTGGCAAAAGAAGTTCAGGAAGATGGCAACCAGGCTGGCCAGCACGGCCAGACAGATTGACAGGGTGATGGCAAAACTGACCTTGTCATTGACGTTGGTATGCTCTTGCGCGGACCGTTTTCCAGCCTCATCGCGTTGCTTCAGCAATTCGCCACGCAGGTTTCTCCAGGCCGGGGTTTCTTCTGCATTCAGTATGACCGTTGCATCGCCTTTTTCTTTGAGTATGGCGACGATCTTTTCTTGTGTCTGGGCATGAATCGCTCTCAGTTTAGGCAGTTCTGCCAGGCTAGCCGTGGTGCCGTTTACGGCAGATACTTTCTGTGCCTGTTCAAAGGCTTTATCGTAGGCCACTTGTGCCGCCAGAAAATTATCGACGCCTTTCTTGTTGGATGGGTCCAGCACGACGTTTCTGAGTGCCTGGCCCATTTGCAGGCCCTGGGCATACATTTCAGAGATGTTTCTTTCCAGCGCCTGTTCAGTCGAAATGTAGTTGTCAAACTGGGCGCGGGTTGACAATAAGGAAGTAATGGAGGTCGCTAAACCTATGGCAAACAGTAATGCGGGTATGGCAGAACACAAGACTATCTTGACTGAAAATTTCATGCTTACTCCTCAGTGTTGCCGTTGATTGGCACGCTATTGCACGGGTTGAATGGTGATTCAGGTATAGATATTGGCAACTTGATGTCAGCAGTTCGCAGACCATTTCTTGCAAGGCTGGCATCTGTTATTGATGAGTGTAACAAAATGTTTATGCAGCTTCGTGAAATATTTTTTTGAAGCATCACTTTGTGTTGCATTCACGAGCAGGTCAAACACAGAGGCTATCTGTTGATTGTCCATGCAGGCATAACCCAGTCGCACTGCCTGCAAAACGCAGTGCGACCAAATTATCAGTTTTAATGAAGTTTTCCAGATCCCTTACGGGTAGTAGCCAGAAGTTGGGCTTATTGTTGAGCTTGTTGTTGAGCTTGTTGTTGAGCTTGTTGTTGAGCTTGTTAGGAGTGCTGATGAGTTGGGTAATCTGCCGGTGAAAGACCAGGCAGATTTAACCATCACGCGAGCACGTCGGCAGGCTTGAGTACGGGTTGATGCAGCCGTATCAATTCGTTCAATGGCTGTGGCCGGCACATCACAAAGCCCTGTATCAGGGTATCGCCAAACTGGCGCAGAAAAGCCAATTGGCTATCGGTTTCCACGCCCTCGGCAATGATATTGAGGCGCAGGTTGCGTCCCAGTTCTATGATGGTACGGACGATGGCGCGATCCTCGGCCTGGTCTGGCAGCCCGCTGATGAAGGAGCGGTCTATCTTCATGGAGGAGATAGGCAGATTTTTCAGGCGCGACAGCGACGAATAGCCCATGCCAAAATCATCGAGGCTGATGCCAAACCCGAGTTGTCGCAGGCTGTGCATGATGGGTATCACGCGATCCGGCTGTTGCATCAGCATACTCTCGGTCAGTTCCAGACAAAGGTGATGCGATGAAATGCCAGATTGCACAACCACGGCGCTGAGTTCTTCCGGCAAGGTATTGCTGGTAAATTCGGATGGCGCCATGTTGACGTGCATCTTTAAATCGCGGAAACCGGCCTTGTGCAGAAGGGCCAGGTCGTGGCATGCTTGTTTCACCACCCAGCTACCGATCTGGACGATAAGGTGGCTTTGTTCTGCAATGGGAATGAAGATGTCGGGCCTGACCATCTCGCCGTTCAAACGACGCCAGCGCAGCAGGGCTTCGACTGCGACGATGCTACGGTTGCCATCGAATATGGGTTGATATTCAAGAAACAGGCCTTGATTCGTCATGGCCTGGTACAGCTCGACTTCCATGGTCAGACGTTGTGCCAGATCGGACTGCTGCATTGCCAGCGTCTGGGTGGTGCTGGTGGAGAAAAAACTGAGGGCATTGCGACCGGTTTTTTTGATGCGATACATGGCTGTATCTGCACTGCGCAACAGGTCTGGACTGCTCATGCCATTTTCAGGGAAAATACTGATCCCTATGCTGGCCGAAATAGCGACTTCATGACGGTTGAATAATACCGGCACCTGGGCTGCATCCAGTACCTGTTTGGCCAGCGCATCCAGCTGCTCTACAAATGGTGTGGATGACGTATCCGGGTGTAGCAGGATGGCGAATTCATCTCCACCCAGTCGGCCTACCAGGTCACGGCCAGAGACGAGCGACTGCAGACGCTGGGCGAAATCCTTCAATACGACATTGCCCGCCTCATGACCAAATGCATCATTCACCGGTTTGAAACGGTCAAGGTCGATAAAGATCAAACCGAATGGTGTTTTGTTGGTGGCGTTGTCCAGACAGGTTTTTTCCAGCATGCGATAAAAATGGCTGCGGTTGGCCAGTTCGGTCAAGCCATCTATCTGCGCCAGTTGGCGTATGGTTTCCTGTTGTTCCAGTCTTTGAGCGGTTTGTGCGATCAGGGCGCCGATGCTGGCTGAAACGGTGGGTAACTGGGCTTCGCGCTGGCGTGACAGACGGCTGTAAAATTCCAACACCCCGGGGCTGTGGCGTTCGCCTTCGTCGGTAACATAGGCAACCGGAAAGACATAGCCCGAACGCAGCTTGCATTGACTGGCGCTGTTGTTGCGCAAAAATTCATGATCACTTTGCATGTCTTCCACCCAGCGCGCTTCACCTCTTTGCCATACCTGGCCAACCAGGCCATCACCGGGTGCCATGTGCATGCTGAGGCTTTCCTGGGTAAAGCTGCCCAAGGCATCCTGAGCACCATGCCAGTAATGCCTGCAACTGAGTTTTTGCTCTCCCTGTTTGTCGGTTTCCAGTGCCCAGTAGGCACCCCATTCCCAACCCAGGTTTTCGCAGACCAGCTGTATCAGTTTGGTGACAGCACTGCCGAGTGTATCGGTGCCAACAAATAAACGGGTCGATTCAAAACTTAATCTTTCGCGCATCGCTGCATGTTTGCTGGCTGTAATGTCCAGCAAGACGCCGGCGATCAGGCCAGAATGAAAAGTCGCTTCCGGCAGGATGACCATGCGCAGCCAGCGCATGCCATGGATTTCACTGATGACACGTATGTCGCATTCTGTTTTCTGGCTGTCTGCCGGTGGAGTTTTCAAGGCAGTTGTCAGGGTGCTCAAATCGTCGAGTACCACCTGATTGAAACCGCTTTCAAGATTTGCATACCAGCCGGCGCTTACCCAAAGCAGGTCTGCTGCATGTTGGGATAACACCAGTTCACCACTTTTTGCATCCAGCCAGCAGCGGCCAAAAGAGGCTGCACTTTCGATGGGGTCATAGCGGCAGGATTTTGCCAGAATCTCGCTCAGTTCAGATGTGGTATGGCGTCCTGACATGCAGTTAGGCCCGGGTAGAGGTGGGGAGACAAATTCATGTATGTCGTAAAGATTCATGGTTGCCCTCGGAAGTGGTATTTTTTTAGAGCAATTTTTATACCATTTATATTTTACTTTCATTTTGAGCAGGAATAAGCGTCATTCCTGCACTTGTCAGGTCTTGTCGGCCTGTGCTGGCGTAGCGCAGGGGAAATCCGGGACAAAACATGCACCATGAAGTAACACTTATGCTGCGGTGCGCTCAGACCTTGCACTAAAGTTGTACCTGATTCTCTTGTGCGAACGCACATAATTTAATGTTAATTGACATTCACAAAAGAAAATTTGCATAGTAGAATAAAAACTGGTCAGACCGGAGTTTAATTCGGTCTGGCCAATAATTTGTTGTTTGAAGCAGGTATTTCTGTATTGATAAAACAGGCAGGGGTAGTGAGGTTTACCGCATTTTTTGTTTTATTTTTAATGATGGTTTGGGCATATGAGAAATGATTCACGCAAGGTCAGGCAGTGTTCATCACGCATTTCAGGCTTTACGCTACTGGAATTGCTGGTGGTGATCGCCATTATTGGCTTGCTGAGTGCATATGTCGGGCCCAAGTATTTTTCCAAGGTTGGTGAATCGCGGCAGAAAGTCGCCAAGGCGCAGATTGAGTCATTCAGCAAGGCGCTGGACAATTACAGGCTGGATGTAGGCCGTTATCCGGCTGCGGATGCCGGGCTGAATGCATTATTGGTCAGACCAGTTGGTGTTGCCCGCTGGAATGGGCCTTATTTGCAAAAAGCGCTGCCCATGGACCCTTGGGGCAATGCGTATATCTATCGTATTCCTGGGCGTAATGGCAAGGAATTTGACCTGTCATCGCTGGGCGAAGATGGCCGTGCCGGTGGTATCGGTGAAGCAGCAGATATCAGCAACTGATGTCTGCAACTAATGTCAGCAACTGATCACTGAGGCCAGCATGCGTTACGCCGTTCGCGCAGTAGGCCGTGATAATCGCGTGCACTTGCTGGAACTGGAAGCAATGGATGCCGATGGCGCATCACGTGCGGCTGTGGCAAGGCAGATGACAGTGCTGGAAGTGCGGCCTGTATCGGTACAGGTCCAAAAACGCGGCAAAAATTTTTCACTGGTCTTGTTTACTCAGGAGTTATTAGCGCTGTTGCAAGCCGGACTGGGCCTGATAGAAAGCCTGGAAGCTCTGGGTGAAAAAGATGCGCAAAGCGAGACCGCAAACATCGTGGCCCGTTTGCTGCTACGGATGCGGGATGGCTTGCGGTTTTCAGTTGCTGTTGCCGCCGAGCCTGAGCATTTTCCACCTCTGTTTATCGGTATTGTCAAAGCAGCAGAACGCACCAGCGACTTGCCGCAGGCCTTGTCGCGTTATATCGAATATCAGGTACGTATCAATGGCATTCGCAACCGCATCGTCAGTGCGGCAATCTACCCGGCGATATTGCTGATTGTTGGTGGGCTGGTCAGCATGTTTTTACTTGGTTATGTCGTGCCCCGGTTTTCTGTGGTGTACCAGGGCAGTGGCAGGGAATTGCCACTGATGTCGCAATGGCTGATTGCCTGGGGCGCAACCGTTGCCGCGCATGGCAAGTTATTGCTAGCGGTTGCCGCAGGCATGATTTTCGTTTTGTTTGCGTGGTGGCGCCGGCTAAAACGCTCGGGGCGTCTGATGTTGATGCTGACGCGTTTGCCTGGTATTTCGCAGCGCGTGAATATTCTGGAGCTGGCACGCCTGTACCTGACCCTGGGCATGTTGCTGGAAGGCGGTATCGCAGTTGTCAATGCACTGGAAATGGTCGGTGGCACCTTGTCTGCGCACAGGGCCAGGGCTTTGTCGGCAGCGCGCTGTAGCATCGTTCAGGGAGGTAATTTTTCTGACGCGTTTGAGAAAAATGGTTTAACGACACCGATTGCCCTGCGCATGTTGCGGGTGGGTGAACACTCGGGGCAACTGGGTTTGATGCTGACACGGGCAGCGCTGTTCTACGATGCCGAAACAACGCTCTGGATAGAAAAATTCAGCAAAACCTTTGAGCCGGTGTTGATGGCACTGATAGGTATCGTGATCGGTTTGATCGTGGTGCTGTTGTATATGCCCATCTTTGATCTGGCGGGTACTTTGCAATAAAGGGATAGCAGGTTTGATCGCAGTATAAATGTGCTGCGCCAATGTGGCGTAGCCCCGAATCAGGGAAAGGAGCTTGTAAGTATGATGGATACTGTGCATACCGCACATCTCAATTCCCGACATTCTGGGAGCAGTTTTTTTATTGAGCTGGAAGCGCTGACTCAACTGGAACCACGTGTTTTGTTGTCGCAGACAGCAGCCTTGTTTCAACTGGCTGTGATAGACATGGCAGGTATGCTTGCCTACGAACCGGCGTTTGAATGTCTGCCACTGGCACGGGCACAGGTAAGGCAATGCGTATTGCTGCGTAATGCGCAGGGACTGACAGCGGTGGTCTGCGATCCCTATGATCAGAATCTGCAAATCTGGCTGGAAACACTGGCTGCCGAGCCATTGCAATGGCGACTTGCCCTGCCGGGCGAGGTACATGCTTACCTGGCCAAGCAGGAGGAATCGGTACGCTCCGTCGATGTGCTGATTCATGACCAGCAAGCTGACGGCGAGCACAAGAATCTGCTGGAAAATCTCAGTTATGCAGCCTTGAGTGATGCGGGAAGTCCCGCTGTCAAACTGGTTAACTCCACGCTATATTATGCCTTGAAGACGGGTGTATCTGACATCCATTTCGAGTCGACCCCGAGTGGCATGTTGACCAAGTACCGTATTGACGGTGTGCTGGATCAGGCGGCGCAGGTGACGGGCAAGGCATTGGCTGAACAGGCTGTTTCCCGCATCAAGGTATTGGCCGAGCTGGATATTTCTGAGCGCAGGGTGCCACAGGATGGCAGCTTCAGGGTGGCCGCGCAAGGGCGCGAGATTGATTTGCGGGTATCCATCATGCCCAGTGTGCATGGTGAAGATGCGGTGATACGGATACTGGACAAGCAGGCCATGGTCAGTGCGCATGGTGGCCTGACGCTGGATGCATCGGGTTTTGCTGATGACCACCTGGCGACCATACGGCGCCTGGTGGCGGAACCGTATGGCATGGTACTGGTGACCGGACCAACCGGGTCCGGCAAGACCACGACCTTGTATGGTGCGATTACCGAGATCAATACGGGCCGGGCAAAAATCATCACGATAGAAGATCCGGTTGAATACCATTTGTCTGGCATCTTGCAGATACCTGTGAATGACAAAAAAGGCTTGTCGTTTGCACGTGGCCTGCGCTCCATATTGCGACATGACCCTGACATTATCATGGTCGGAGAAATCCGCGACCAGGAAACCGGTGAAATAGCCGTGCAGTCAGCGCTGACCGGGCATCTGGTCTTGTCCACCGTACATGCGAATAGCGTGTTTGATGTATTTGGCCGTTTTGCCCATATGGGGATCGATCCGTATTCGTTTGTCTCGTCGCTCAATGGTGTCATCGCACAGCGCCTGGTCAGACTCAATTGCAATCACTGTAGTAGCAGTTATGAACCTGATGATGAGGAATTGCTACGCAGCGGACTGGAGCGCTCCAAGGTGAAAAATTATCATTTCAGGCGCGGGACAGGTTGCGGTGATTGTCGTGGTACAGGGTATCGCGGCCGCCGTGCTGTAGCAGAAATATTGACACTGGATGATGCTTTGGCCGAATTGGTGATAGAGCGCCGGCCTTTGAGGCAGATCAAGGAAATGGCACGCGCCAGCGGTATGCGCAGCCTGTTTGAAGATGCATTGAAGCTGGTCGCCAATGGCCAGACTACCTTAGAGGAGGTGAAGCG
Source organism: Undibacterium sp. Ji49W (assembly GCF_049340205.1). Classification (NCBI taxonomy): domain Bacteria; kingdom Pseudomonadati; phylum Pseudomonadota; class Betaproteobacteria; order Burkholderiales; family Oxalobacteraceae; genus Undibacterium; species Undibacterium sp. Ji49W. The sequence goes on from NZ_JBMPOW010000006.1 coordinate 92,499, forward strand.
TGTCACTTTGGCGGGTTGAAAAAAATTATTTGAACATCGGTGGCCAGGAAATATGCCTAACTCGCGCCGATGGTAGCCCACCACACAAACTGGCTGCAAAGCCGGGTGACTGGCAAGCCTTGCGCGAGGAACTGCATGGCCTGCTGACAACAAAAGCTGCTTTGATCGTCGTTGTAGCAGATTGCTGGGTGCGCTATTTTTTAATGGAATTGCCAGATGAAATAGTCAACCTGGATGATTCTTTTCTATTGTTGAATGCCCGCTTCGAGAGCTTGTATGGGCAACCTGCGGCTGAATGGATGATACAGGCTGACTGGCACAAGGGAGAGCCCATGCTGGCCTGTGCATTGCCGCACAAGTTGTTGCAGGCGATAGATGCTTATGCCTTACGCAGTCTGGTGCCGCAACTGATTGCAGGTTGGCGGCAGCAATGCGCAAATTTGCCGCCGACCGGCGCCTGGTGCTTGTTGCAGGATGGTATCAGCACCTTGCTGTATTGGCAGCAGGGTGTATTGCGGCTGGTACGTCAATTGCGCTGCACGGATGTGGATGCCTTGCTGTCGCTGGAATTGCTGAGACTGGGTGAACAATTGCCCGCCGACAGATTCTGGACTGGCGATGCCAGACCGCTGCATTGGTTGCCATTGGAAGCTGCCGCATGAAACCGATGCAAATCGACTTTGCAGAGAAAAACAATCCCTGGCGCTGGGACAGCCGGAATCGTGGCGTGCAGGTATTTCTTGTCTTGATCTCGCTGGCGTCATGTGTGGCCATTCTGATCTGGCATGGCTGGCAAGGCATGCAGAGTGAGCTGGTCAGACTGGATGAAAAGCGCGTGCAGGTACAGTCTGCCCAGGGGCAGGGTGTTGATGCGGCGCGCACGCAACTTGGTAGTGACGAGGCGCTGTTATTGCGTCAGTCAGAATTGTTGCGAAACCTGCACTGGGAAGCGATCTTCCAGGCATTTGAGGCTGTGCCAGGCGTTGGGCTGGATGCATTTGAACCTGAGTTGGCACGCGGTGTCGTCAGGCTGCAGGCACATAGTGGTGATATTGCAGCCATGCAGGCCTATTTGCGTGATTTGCAGAAAAGTCCGGTTTTTTTGCGGGTGAACTTGTTGCGTCATGAATCGCAGGTGCCCCAGACAACGCAGGATGCACGGGTCAATTTTCATTTCGAGGTCATCCTGGCGGAGCCATATCGCTTGCCGGCTCCAGAAGCGAAGGAGTCATCTTGAATCGATTTGGCGACTGGCGCTGGCATCTGGATATTTTTGTATTGCGCTATGGCTGGTGGCCCTTGGTTGGTGCCACTGTTTTGCTATTGAGTTTGTTGTTATGGCAGGTGTGGCTGCCGATGCAGGAAGCCCGTGTGCGGGCAGAATTGCAGGAACTGTTGGCACAGCCGGAAAATATAGTTGAAGGAACACCAGTGCAGGCAGTGAATGCGCTGAATCTGCCTTTGGAATCAATGGCGAGTGAAAGTGTGCAAAGTGTCTTGCTACTGGCAAAAAAGTATGGCTTGACCATTGCGCAGGCTGACTACAAGCGACATGAAAGTGGTCGCATAGGGCGCTGGCAGTTGCAATTGCCCGTGACTGCCAGCTATCCGCAGATACGCCGTTTTATGCGGGCTGCGAAGGATATTCACGGTCTGTCGATGGATGAGCTGGGTCTGCGCGGTAGTGAAGCCGGGGTTGAGGCGCGCTTGTCATTTTCCATCTGGTTTGAAGTGGAAAAACCAGTTGAAAATCTGGATGTGGCACCCGTTGAGGGAGGTCGCTGATGTCAAAAAGACTGGCACTGATGCTGGCAATATTGGCTGCTATTGGCTTGTTGATGGTATTGGACCGGCCAGCGCCTTCGGTTGTCGCGGAGGTAGAGCCGACCAGGCCAACAAGGCGCGCGCCGGGTGTTGCAACTGACATAAAAAAAGAAAAGAAAACGGACGTGGTAGACGCACCCATCCCTGATTTGTTTGCCGATCATGCCATCCCGGCAGTGCATCAACAGACTCAAGACGCTGGCGCAGAAGGGAAAGATATTGCGGCGGAACAGGAATTCAGTTTGCTGGGATTCAAAGAAGAAAGTGGCAGGCGCGAAGCTTTTTTGATGCGGAATGGTGAAGTATTGATCGCTCATACGGGGGCGGTGTTCGAAAAGCGTTATCGCGTAATGGGCTTGCAAAAAGACAGCGTGCTTATCAGAGACAATCAGTCTGGTCAGGAAATCCGGATCGGCTTCAGGGTGAATCAATGAAACGAATGGCGAGAAATGCGTTGTTGATATGGGGGTTGCTGGGTCTTTCGGCATGCGCGACTACGGCCCAGACAAAACCAACAGAAATTCGTGCCTTGCTGGATGCCGGTAAACTGGAGGAGGGCATTGCACAACTGGAAGCGCTGTTGAAGCAAACACCAAACCATGTTGAAGCCCGTGTTTTGCTGCTCAACGCCCGGCGCCAGTTGGTGACCCAATTGCTGAACAAGGCGGCACAGGATGTGAGGCGCGAAGCCTGGGATGACGCCCAGTCTGCCTACCGCCAGGCTGCGGCGCTTGGTGAGGTAGAGCAGGCCATGCTGGGTGTACGCACGCTGGCCGCCAGCCAGTATCAATCCAGATTACTGAAGAATGTCAATGAATTATGGGATGCCGGCAAGCCGGATGAGGCGCGCAAGGAATTGCATGCCTTTCTCACGGAATTTCCACGCCATGCCAAAGGTTTGCAACTACAGCGAAAAATTGGCGAACCAGAAGCGCGCATGCAGAATGCGGTGCTGAGTACGGCATTCCAGAAGCGTTTGAGCTTGCAGTTCCGGGATGCTCCGGTGAGAGCGGTGCTGGAAGCGATGTCACATTCATCGGGTATCAATTTCACACTGGACCGGGATGTACCTTCCGATTTACGCGTCAATCTGGACTTGCGGGATACCACGGTAGAACTGGCATTGCGTAACCTGCTGATGAGCGTGCAGTTGGAGCAGCGTGTCGTCGATGAGCGTACTGTCCTGATTTATCCTAGTGATCAGGCCAAGCAGCGCAGTTATCAGCAGTTAAGCATACGCAGCTTCAAAATTGCCAATGCCGAGGCCAGGCTGGTAGCAAATAGTCTGAGGACATTGCTGAAGACCCGCGATCTGGTGGTAGATGAAAAACTGAATATGCTGGTCATACGTGACACCCCGGAAACCATACGCATGGCAGCCAAACTGGTGGCGCTGCATGATGTGGCTGAGCCGGAAGTGATGCTGGAAGTGGAAATACTGGAAGTGCAACGCAGTGATCTGGAAGCGCTGGGGGTCAAATGGCCAGGAAATATCGGTTTGAGTCCACTCGCCAAATCGAATTTGAATGAAGATGGCAGCATCAACAGTGGCGCTTTTACCCTGCATGATTTGATGCATATCAATTCGCGCAGTGTGCTGGCAACGGTGGATGCGATGAAGCTGTCTGCCACCGTCAATCGTGAAAACATCAGCGTACTGGCGAATCCCCGTATACGTATTAAAAGCAGAGAAAAAGCGCTGATCAAGGTAGGTGAACGGGTGCCTAGTATATCTTCCAATGTGACGGCGACCGGGGTGACATCGCAATCGGTGAATTATCTTGATGTGGGCCTGAAGCTGGAAGCCGAGCCGGTTGTGTATCTGGATGATGAAATTTCGATCAAGCTGAATCTGGAGGTTAGCAGCATTCTGGGCACCATCTACGATAACAATAATCAGCCATATGGCTACCGCATCGGTGCCCGCAATGCCACCACCGTCTTGCGATTGCGTGATGGTGAAAACCAGGTGCTGGCTGGCCTGATCAGTGATAACGACAAGCGTTCTGTCAATGCGGTGCCTGGTCTGGGTGAGCTACCGGTGCTGGATCGTCTGTTTGGCAATCGCGGTACAGAAAGAACCAAAACTGAAATTGTCCTGTCGATTACGCCAAGGGTCATTCGTAATCAGCCGCTGGGAGCGTCAGGTGATATCGAATTTGATGCTGGCACCGATGCCAGCTTGCGTGGACGTGATGGCTTGCCAGGGCAGCAACCGGTCTTGCAGCCGCAGCCTGTGCCAATGCAGCAAACTCAGCCAGCAATGCTGTACCCGCCAGCGGCCGAGAAGGTGGGCGGCTGACATGCGCAGCCGGGGCTTTACCCTGATAGAGCTGATGGTGACGCTGGTCATTGTCTCTCTACTGGCAGCCATTGCCTTGCCGGTGGCACAAGTAGCGGTGCAGCGCCAGAAAGAGCAGGAGCTACGCCTGGCGCTGCGTGAAATCCGTAATGCGCTGGATGACTACAAGCGTGCCAGTGCAGAGGGGCGCATTTCTTCGACGCCGGACAGCAGCGGCTATCCGCTGAATTTGCTGCAACTGGTGAAAGGGGTAACAGATCAGCGTAGCGCCAGGCCTAAGAAGATATTTTTCTTGCGCCGTATTCCGCGTGATCCGTTTTGTGAAGACAGCAGTTTGCCTGACGAGCAAACCTGGGGGCTGCGTTCATATCAAAGCGAGGCTGACAAACCCACGCCGGGTGAGGATGTCTACGACATACATTCCAATTCTGAACTGGTGGGTCTGAATGGCATCCCTTATCTGCGCTGGTAAATGCGGGGGTAAGCGCGCTGACAGGCGTGGTTTTACCCTGATTGAATTGCTGGTGGTACTGGCGATACTGTCCTTGCTGCTGACCATCGCGGTACCACGGTATTTTCACAGCATCCAGCAATCCAAAGAGGCGGTACTCAAGAAAAACCTGCATGTGACACGTGAGGTCATTGACAAGTTTTATGGTGATACAGGCCGTTATCCGCAATCGCTGGATGAGCTGGTTGAAAGAAGATATTTGCGATCCCTGCCGGTAGATCCGGTGACTGATAGCAGCGCCACATGGGTGCTCATTGCGCCAGAGAAGGGCGGTGGTGTGTACGACATTCAAAGTGGCGCACAGGGTTTGACGCGGGATGGTTTGGCGTTTAACAGACTGTAAGTTATTGCTGGCTTGCCCGTCATGCTGTCGATGTACGTAAGGCACTTCGCCTGATTTGGTTTTTCCATATATTGGACTGACCAAATTTAAAGAATCATCAATAAATCCATAAAATTCCCAATTAATAATATTATTGGTCCATCCAAAAATTTATATTGGATGGATCAAATATCGCTATTGGTTGGACCAATTGTTGTTTTTTAGTCTTATATTTAAGATGTTTTTCAGATATTAAATATTTGTATATTAATTATTTTTGTTAAAAATAAGAGATTTGAGTTTAATTATTTGAAAATTAAAATGAGCTGAATTGATGATTTTTAAGATTATTTTAAGAGGTAATTCGATGAATTTTATTTTAATGTGAATTTTCTTTGCCTTTATATCGATATGTGGAAAGCATGTTTGTTAATGTTTTTAATGATTTTTCTGTCTTCGCATGTCCTTGGTGTTATTGACAGGTAGTCATGGTGACGCGCATTCTCAATCCAGATCAGCATAAACGTTAAAAATCTTTAAATACCGTTTTAAAAATGGCCTGAACTAATTTCAAGCCAGGGTATTTGTGAGGAAATTGAAGCGATATGCCTGGTCTCTCCCATGCTGGGAAATAACGCTGCCGACCGAGCAGTGAGAGCGATTATCTACCTATTGCGCTACAGATGATCGCTTGTCCAGAGCATGGGCAAATCATCAATCAATATAAACGGAGACAAAAATGAAGGCACATTTTCTGAAAATGACAGTGCTGGCGGCGGGTATCGCTGCTGGTGCACATGCAATTGCCGGGCCGGTTGGTTACGGTGCGGCGACAACGGGTGGCGGCAGCAAGACACCGGTAGTCGTTGCCACCATGGCCGCCATGCAGGCTGAGATAGACAAGTATTCTGGCAGTGGCGGGCTGGTGCTGAGCTACACGGGCAAGTTCAATTACGCCAACATCACCGATGTATGCGCGCAGTGGAAAAAGGCCGCACAAACCGTCGAAATCAAAAACAAGAGCGATATCACGATCAAGGGCACGGGCGATTCAAGTGCCAATTTCGGCATTCATGTTGTTGGTGATGCGCACAATGTCATCATACAAAATATGACCATAGGCTTGCTGCAGGGTGGTGAAGCTGCGGACTCCATTTCAATAGAAGGTAACTCTACCGGCAAACCCAGCAATGTCTGGATTGATCACAACACGATCTTCGCTTCGCTGACGATGTGTTCGGGAGCGGGTGACGCTTCTTTTGACGGTGGTATCGATATGAAGAAAGGGGCGAACAATATCACCGTTTCTTACAACTACATCTATGATTATCAGAAAGTGGCGCTGAATGGTTACAGCGACAGCGATACCCTGAATGCCGGTTCACGTACCACTTATCACAATAATCGCTTTGAAAACGTGAAAGCCCGCCTGCCTTTGCTGCGTTATGGCAAGGCGCATCTGTTCAATAATTACTTCGGCAACATTCATACTTCCGCCATCAATCCGCGTATGGGTGCCCAGGTGTTGGTCGAGTCAAACTATTTTGAAAATGTGGTCAATCCTGTCACTTCCCGCGACAGTAGCGCGATCGGCTATTGGGAGTTGAAAAACAATTTTGTCGGCAGTGGTATCACCTGGACTGTGCCTGACAGTACTTCCAAGCCTTACGTCAATGCGACTGACTGGGCAACGACCAAGGCCTACGGTGCCACTGGTTATTCCTATACCGCAGCGGCAGCAGCCGGTGTAAAAGCCAAGGCAACTGCTACTGCCGGTGCACGTACCAATCTGGCGCAATAAGCCCCCTCAAGCATGCTAAAGCATGCTGAAGCAGCCGATTCGGGCGGCTGATTGACAGTGCTCGGGTCGTGCTTTTGATTACCTAATTGAAAAGAGACAAAAATGAAAAAATCACACGGTTTACTCCTCGCAATCCTCGGGTTCGCTTTTGCTGTGGGTGCACATGCGGCACCCGCTAAAAGAGCGGTGCCTGCCTGTACAAAACAGTCTGTGTCATCAACAACTACGGTACCTGCCAATACCGTGTTTGATGGCCTGGTCAAATACGGCAAGATGGTGTGCCTGATCGGTACTGGCAAAAGTATGGCTGGTGATCAGAGCGAAGATCAAATTCCGCATTTCATTCTGGAAGAGGGGGCAACGCTGAAAAATGTGGTGCTGGGTGACCCTGGTTTTGGTTCGGGGCGGGATCTGAAGGCGGGTGGTGCGGATGGTGTACATTGCAATGGCAATTGCAGGATAGAAAATGTGTATTGGGGTGATGTCGGTGAAGATGCTGCGACGCTCAAAGGTCCAGGTACAATGACGGTTACCGGTGGCGCCGCCTACAAGGCTGCCGATAAAATTTTCCAGAACAATGGCAAGGGCGGAAAAATTGTCATCACCAACTTTTATGCAGAAGAAGCTGGCAAGCTGTACCGTTCTTGCGGTAATTGTAGTGCGTCAAAACAAAGCGCGCGGTATGCTGATATCAGTAACGTGACTGTCTTCAATGTCAGCCACCCTGTGATTGTCAACAGCAGTTTCAACAGCAGTAAACTGCCAGCCCTGAAGGACGCCTTTGATGTGGCTACCATCAAGGATCTGAACTCCAATATCACACCTGTCTGCACTGGCAGTGTCGCCACGGTGTCGGGTAATGAACCCAAGGACGATACCAATGCAGCGAACGTCGCCCGTTCCTGCAAGGTATCCAAGTAATTGATGGATAAGCCTCGATAAGCAAGTTTTAAGAGATAAGCTTTAATAAGTAAGTTTTAATAAACAAGCAGTAAAAAAACGCCATCATTTTTATGTGATGGCGTTTTTTGAGGGGCGAAACAGCCTTCATGGCTGTGATGGCTGCGTCGCACGCTTACTGAGTCGATAATGAGTTCTAATTGCTTTCGCGTTGCGGTTTTTCACTGTCCTTGCAATTCGCACCGCATGCCATGACGTATGCAAAAGTCCAGTCGCAATAACGTTTTTGGCCATCCAGATAAGTAAAGTCTCCATGGGTAAAGCTGCGTTTGATGCTGGTCGCGCATGAGCTGCTTTTGATCCCCATGATGCCGCCACCAGGCGCGGCAACCAGTTGCCAATCCAGTTTGCCTGTAATGGGATCAGGATAAAGTTGCCTGATATAACGTTTTACGCCGACTTGCCTGGGGTCGCGCAATAAATCTTCCAGGCGTGACGGAGCACGATTGGCATTGCCTGCCGGTGTATTCAATTCGTATTCGAGTATGGCTTTGATATATTGCTTGCCGACGGTCAGCAATTCCTCTTCTGCTGTCCGCTTTCTGGCGGTATCGGCCACGGTGACTGTTGCAACCGTGGCGACACCGATGATAGCGACCATTATCATGGCACCCACATAGGTAAAACCAGATTGCAGGAGTGGACATGGGGGTAAATGGCGCAGCGGGAGTATCTTCACGATATTTGCCATATGTGGATAGGGTTGCATCATCGCTTTGCACTTTAGCAGCTTGCGCAAGCATGCTTGTTGGCGGCTTTAAATTATATCTGGTCTGCCCGATTCTGCTCCATTGCCAATGCAAATGGTTTGATCCTCCAGGCAAGCAAACACAAAAGCAAATGCCCGGTAGCGAGAGCAATTCGCTACCGGGCATGTCAGCTACGCTGTTATCAGGACTTGACTATGCTTATCTTGATAGGGTGTTGCATTCTTTCTGCTGTTTCCTTGACATAGGCTTGCCATTTTTCATCGCTGTTGTAAGGGCTGGCTCTGTCCCAGGCAGCGCCTACATAATAGCGTAATGGTTTGTCCGATGAAACCGTCGCCAGTATCATGTCATTCAGCTTATCTTCGGCATAGCCTTCGGCATTCGGCAATATGATGGCAGTGCCGATAGAACCATTGCTGGATTGATCTACCCATTGCGTCAGGGATGGATTCGACTGATTTTTAGCCAGTTTGATGACAGGGTTCTGGCCTTTGTCGGTCGGCGTTTTATTCAGGCCCAGGGCGACTTTCAATTGCGCCGGTCCGGCGAAGGTGAAGGTGCTTTCTATCTGGTCGAAATAATGGCCGGCATCGACTGTGAAACGCTTGACTTCGGATACCTTGACGCCTGCTGCATCCCAGTTGCTGTAGGACAGTTCAAATACCGTTCGTACCGGGCCATTGGCGATCACTTTCCAGGTGGAGTAGTTGGCGCTGGTGTACAGGGTCTGGCCATCCCAGATGCCGGTGCCGCCGCAACCGCGTGACCTGCCGACGTTGTACATGTCCATGCCTTCACCTTCGTCCTTGTGGTAATGGTCATGGCCTTTGTTGTACCAGCGATCAACGATGGAGTAGGGCACGCGCTTGAACCAGATGTCCAGCCCGCTACTGCGCAAGACTTCCTTGTTGCTGCCCGGAGGCGCTGGGGCTTCCAGTGCCGGTCCATAGGTGCGGTGGCCGATTTTGTCATTTTCCCAGGCGAAATCATCCAGCCTTTCGGGGATGTAGCGTCCATATGCCTTGGATTCAAATACCGGTACCAGGGTATCGATTTTTTCTACGCTGAACACGGCCTGTTTTTCACCCGGGGCAAAGTCATATTGAAAAATCAGTTCACCATAAGCGATACCTTCTCCCTTGGGGTCTTTCGACAGTGGGGCAATATTGGTTACCTGGTGTGCCAATACTTTACCCTTGGCATCCTTGACGGCGATGCGCTGTATCAGCGCACCAGGCAAGGCCTTATTGACTTCCGACCAGGGCAGGGTGATGGTTTCCGATGGACGTGCTGCATTCAGATCATGGCTGACCTGTATCGTCAGTTTATCTGCAGCGCTGGCCAGACCGGCAGCAAGCATGGCAAGTGAAATGGCAAGAAGACGCAGAGTCTGCTTTAAATTCTGTTTCATAAGTTTGGATTCCATAGTGTGATTGCAAGATTATGGGTGTTCACGATAATCCGTTTTGCTGTTGCCAGCAGGCAGATAGTGGTACGTGCGCACTTTGTGCTGAATTTCAATAGATGGATTTTTCAACAATTTGATCATTTCAGCACCTGCCAGCAACATTGGGCCGTAACCATGCAGCGCATCCACGCTGGTCGGGCGGTTGTAGTAATAAACATGATCGCTGGCGAAGGTTGTGCCTACGCAAGTGCCTTCAACCTGGCCCTTGGCATTGATGCGGGTGGACAAGGCATTCCAACCGGCCTGGGCGATGGAGCCATAGGTGGTCGGGCTGATCCAGTTCTGGTTGATGGCATGCGCAATCACATACACAAACATGGCGCTGGCTGAGGTTTCAAGGTAAGAGTCATTGCGGTCCAGCATCTGATGCCACAGGCCCTGGCCGGATTGCAACTCTGCGATACCGCGCAAGGTGAGGCGCAACTGGCTCAGTACCTTGCTGTAGCCTGGGTGATCTTTTGGCAATACATCCAGCAAATCGGACATGGTCATCACTGCCCAGCCGTTGGCACGTGCCCAGTAAAAACGAGGCGCATCCGGGTTGTTGGCGTTCCAGCCATGGGTATAGATGCCAGCCTGCTTGTTGAACATGTAGGCAGACATTTGCAGGACGTTTTTGACCGCATCATCAAAATAGGCGTGGTCCTTGGTCAGATGCCCCATTTCTGCCAGTGCGGGTACGCCCATATACATATCGTCAGCCCACAATGACGATGCCTGTGGACGTTTTCTGGCCAGAGTGCCGTCTGCCAGCCGGTACTGTTGTTTGGAAACGAAATTGCTACAGACCTTGATCATGTTCGACATGTCGGGTCCGACATTGGCAAAGCGCGCTCTGATCAGCGCCGCGCACATGGAACCACTGTCATCCAGCGAGCGAGGGTCGAGGAAACGGGCAAAGCTGTTGGCGCGTTCCAGGTGGAATTGCTTTTCCTGGGCATCAAAATAAGGCATGGTTTTGGAGAAGAACTGTAAGTGACGTTCAGTCATTGCAGTGAATTTCTTGTCACCGGTGACTTCGGCCGCCTTCAGCAAGCCGGCATGGACCACGCCCATTTCATACACCATGATGCCAAAGTCACCCTTGGCCGGTTCAAAAATGGCATCGGCGACTGGTTTGCTGAAGTCGGTCACTTCTGTACCACTACCTTTCAACACCACACGGGTAGGGGCGACCGCATCCATGTAGGCACGCACACGGTTTAATGCTTCAGTGATTTCGGCAACGTCAGGCTTTTGGTAAGGGATGGGATAAGTCCCCTCGCCGACATCTTTCAGGTCCTTGTTGTCTCTGTTACGGTAAGGTCCTTCTGCATAAGCCGTGGTAGAAAGTAGCAGGGATGCTGCGAGCGTTTTAATAAGAAAAGAGCTGAATTTCATGTTGGCCTGTCAGGGATAATGATGTTGGATGATAGGTATTATTTAATATATAGAGAAATTGCTGGTCCGGATTTGTTCGCCTGGGCATGAAGCTGGCTTATCAAAGATAAAGAGTGCGGGGAGGGCGATGCCGGGGATTGCGCCCGGCCGTGGCCGGGCGCAAATGGCAGGCGACGTGCGGCCACCTGGATGCATATATCCCGGATAAATTCTGCTGTTTTTTGTGCCGCGATACGGTAGAGTCTGGGCTCCTGCGTGATCATGGTGTCTCCATGCACAAGTATTTTCTTCATTCTTTGATGAGATACCTGAATTTTGTGATTTTAATTGGCCAGACCATTCTAAATTGGCCTGTCCAATAATGCAATGTGGACTAGCCAATTATTATTTGATTATGGGATAATTCCTGACTGTAATCCTGTAGACAGGGAAATTACCCTGCCTGCAAGGGGCAGACACCGGGGAGTGGAGCTTGAAATCAATTCTGGTCATGTTTTGCGCTGTTATCCTGCTGCTTGCCTGTGCTACCCCGGGTAAGCCAGCAACGACAGATAATGCCTATACGGCTGCCTCCACTTACCAAAAGCTGGTCGCTACTTATCCTTTTATACAGATTGCCAACCAGACAGCACCTGCATCCATCAAAGTCATCAAAGATATTTCGTATGTCAGCTATGGTGGCAGGGATTTGCAACTGGACTTGTTCATGCCTGCCCGGACACCGGCAAAAGCCTTGCCAGGCATTGTGCTGGTACATGGCGGCGGCTGGCGTTCAGGGTCCAGGGAAAATCTGGCGGCCATGGCCATACGGCTGGCCGGGCGCGGGTACATCGCGGCTGCCATCAGTTACAGATTGTCGGCAGAGGCACCATACCCTGCTGCGATACATGATGTGAAGGCGGCAATACGCTGGATGCGTTCGCATGCAGATCAATACCATATCGATCCTGATCATATCGCCGTGGCCGGCGGTTCGGCAGGCGGTCAGATTGCTGCGCTGGTGGGTGTGACCAATGGCGTGTCAAAGTTTGATCCGCAGGCACAGCACAGTCAGATATCCAGTGCTGTGCAGGCCATTATCAATATCGATGGCTTGTCCGACTTTACATCGGAACAGGCACGTCATTATGAAGATGACCCTGCCAAGAAGCCATCATCAGCCGGTGCCTGGTTTGGCGGTACCTATGCCGAGAAAACAGAATTATGGAAAGAAGCATCTCCGCTCAGCCATGTTGGCAAGAATACGCCTCCCATCCTGTTTATCGGCAGTGCCCAGAAGCGTTTCAGCCTGGGCCGGGAAGAGATGGTGCAGAAGATGACTACACTAGGCATAGCAACGGGAGTCGTGCTGCTACCGGATACGCCGCACAGTTTCTGGTTGTTTGATCCCTGGCTGGAACCGACTGTGAATGCGATGAGTGATTTTTTAGGGCGGGAATTTGCTTTGTCGCCATGAGTTCGCCAAATCAATAAAACCTAGTTACTCGACGCCCTGATCAACTGTTCCAATGCCACCGAAGCCTTGCTCTTGTAGCGTTCCTGGTGTCTGAGCATCTGGAAGTTGCGTGCTGGCAGTTGAAAGTTTGCCTTGGCAAGCAAGCCTGCCTGCAGATGTGAGGCGACTACCAGCTCTGACATGACGGTGGCAAATGGGCCTGCCATGACGGCCGAGCGTACTGCTTCATTCGATGGCAGGGACAGCGCGACCTGTAAGGTCGCGATGGATACGCCTTGTGACGCCAGCGCAGATTCGAAGGCAGAACGGGTGCCTGAACCTTCTTCGCGCAGTATCCATTGGGCGGCAATTAGATCTTTTGGCTTCAGTGCCTTGCCAGATGCCCAGGGATGATTAGGGGCAACCACGGTCACCAGCCGGTCTTGTGCCACGGTTTCGACTGACAGAGCGGGTTCATCAATCTCACCTTCCACAAAACCCAGATCGGCAATCCCCTGAGCGACCGCCTGGGCCACATTGTAGGTGTTGTCTACAGTGATGCTGAGGCCAATTGCCGGATAGGTTTGACGAAACTGCACCAAAAATTGGGGAAGCCAATAACTTGCTATGGTCTGGCTGGCCTGTATTGTTAGCGTACCTCGCTTCAATCCACCCAGTTCGGCCAGCGTCAATTCGGCGGCACGAGCGCTGGCGAGAGTGCGTCGTGCCTCCACCAGAAAGGCCAGACCTGCTTCGCTGATCTCAATGCGGCGTCCTACGCGATTGAATAATGGTGTGCCGTAGCGCTCTTCCAGTACCTTGATGGAGGCGCTGACTGCTGACGGCGTTAACGCCAACACGGCCGCTGCCTGAGTCAGGTGCTGTCGTTCGGCGACTTCTACGAAGATGCGCAACTGTTCCAGTGTCATTTTATCGTTCGAATTTATTTAATGAATCATGCGAAATTGTAAAATAGACAGAATGATCTGTCGACTCGATAATTGCGTCATTGAATTCGTGGTATCGGGAACGACAAATGATCAGGCAAAAATTATATGTGCTGCGGGCTGCTTTGCCAGGATTGGCACTGTGTACTCTTGTCACTGCCTGTGCGTACGCGCTGGAAGGTTTGGAAAGTGCAGTTTTTGGGCGTGCCTGGCTGGAAAGCCTGGTCCTGGCGATTCTGCTGGGAACAGGCATACGGACTTTTTATCGTCTCGATGCGCGTTTCGAACCTGGTATTCAAGTCGGTGCGAAATTATTGTTGGAGATTGCCGTGCTGCTGCTGGGTGCCACCGTCAGCGCCAGTTCGCTGCTTGAAAATGGCGCGGAACTGATAGTCGGCATTGCGGCAGTTGTGGCCATTGTAATTATGCTCAGTTTTATTATTGGACGCAGCTTTGGACTGCCACGAAAAATGGCTATTTTGATTGCCTGTGGCAATTCTATCTGTGGCAATTCCGCCATTGCCGCGGTCGCCCCTGTGATTGATGCCGATGGTGAAGATGTTGCGGCAGCCATTGCTTTCACTGCGGTGTTGGGTGTCGTCGTGGTGCTGGTGTTGCCGCTGCTGATATCGGTATTGTCGTTTTCACCTTTGCAGTTTGGCGTATTTGCCGGGCTAACGGTCTATGCCGTGCCGCAAGTATTGGCCGCGACTGGCGCTGTCTCGTTGGGTAGCGTACATATAGGCACCCTGGTCAAGCTGGTGCGTGTGCTGATGCTGGGACCCGTGGTACTGGTACTGTCGGTGCTGGGGCGAAACGGAGGTGCGCGCAGGCCTTCACTGTCGCATATGGTGCCCTGGTTTATCGTGGGCTTTTTGCTGTTAATGAGCTTGCGTTCTTTGAGGCTGATTCCTGAGGCTGCTATTGCGCCAGCACACGTGGCGGCAAATTTCTTTACCATCATGTCTATGGCAGCACTGGGACTTGGGGTCGATGCCCGCTCGGTCATGCGTGCTGGCGGCCGTGTTGCTGCGGTCGTTATTCTGTCCTTACTGGTGTTGGCGGCAGTGAGTTTCGCCTTAATCAAACTGCTTGGGATAGGCTGAGCAGTTTGCCGGGGATTGATTGACAAAATACCGTCTTACCGTCTCGTCTTACCGCCTCGCCTTACCTTCTATTCCCCGGCCTCTCCCCTGAAGGGAGAGGGGTTTAACTCTTCGCGCTAAGCGCACTTTGAGCACACTGTCAGAATCGCTTAAGTCGTTGGTGCCTGTCGTCGCGTCTTTGTTATGAAGAATTGCCTTATTGATAATCTTAGTTGTTATTGCTAAAAAAGCAATAATTAAAATGATGTTGCATCATCATTTTTGTGGCGAGCGGAAGGGAGTTTGCGTCCGTCTATGCTCGAAGTGTGGATTTGTGGACGAAGTGTGGCCGAAGTATGGTCAAATCAAGGCTGCGCCCCCTGACAGTTGATGTGCTGTCAGGGGGATGGTGATACTTTATGGAGCTTGCTTAACCGCGTGAGAACGTACGCGTGACCCTGTCAAGATGGGCGCGCATTGCCTGACGTGCGGCAACGGCATTGTGGGAAGCGATGGCTTCCAGGATATTGCGGTGGTCTATCAGGGTTTGCTTGCGCAATTCTTCGGTCTGGAAATGTTCTTTCAGCTTGTGCCATAAGGTACCACGCTGATTCCACAGATATTCAACTACGCCTTCCAGGGCGCTATTGCCTGTAGCGCGGGCAATGGCCAGGTGGAAATTGCGATCGGCCATTTCATTGCTATTGCGATTGTCGTGGTTGTTTTCCATCTCGACGACGGTACGCAAAATGGCATCAATTGCCGAATCCGTTGCCATTTTGGCGGCAATCGCGGCAATTTCTGATTCGATCAGACGACGTGCGGACAGGACTTCAAATGGGCCAGGGCCAACTGGTTCCGCCGGGACTTCCAGACTGGTCTGTTCACATACGTAGACGCCGGAACCACCTCTGACTTCGACTATGCCACCCAACTCCAGCGCGATCAGGCCTTCTCTCAGCGAGGTCCGGCTGACGCTCAGCTTGCTGGCCAGTTCACGCTCAGGTGGTAGCCGTTCTCCTGCACCTATGTTTTCTTCACGGATAAGTTCTTGAATCCGGCTTGATACCACCTTGTACAGACGTGGTTCGGTAATATTCGCTTCTTGAGGAGCAGGATTTTTTTTCATTGAGAGAGTTCGATTAATGCAATATATAGCAGCGAAACTATAGCAGGCGAAATCGCCAACTCCCAATCTTAGTTTGATCTGTTCATTGTGGCAAGTTGCGATAGGTAAGAATTTTTTCAATATGTACCGTTGAACCTGCCAGATTTAATCGTCAAGCTATGAAAAACAAAAAATTTGCACCAATTTGGCCCATTCTCAAGCGTCAGTCTTCACTTTCTGTTTGAGCTGCCTGTACACAAATTCCGCCAGGGCAACATCTTCCATGCCTATGCCAATCGCCTTGTATAAGATGATCTGCTCATCGTTTTGCCGGACTGGTGTTGCCGGTGTTAGCACGTCAGCCAGTTCGCTGAGCTTGTTCCAGTCAAGATAAGCTGGATTGCACAGGATTAAATCGCCGGCTTCCTTTTTTGCCTGGGGTATCGATTCCACGACAATCCGGGCGGCGCGCCTGATGACGGTATCATCGATTTCCCTGCTGTCTGGCTTGCTGGAGCCTATCGCGGCAACAAAAGTGCCAGGTTTCAGCAAGTTACCGTCGAACAGTGGCGTGCTTGCTCTGGTTGCAGTGATCAGTACGTCAGCGCTGGCTGCTGCTTCATCTGCACTGACTGCACGGCAAGGGCGTTGGTAGCGTATGGACAGTTCATGTGCAAATTGTTCGGGCTGGGCGATACCTGAGACCAATATTTCGGAGAAGTCGCTTACTGCCATCAGGGCTGGCACGTGGGCACGTGCCTGTACCCCGGTGCCAAAGATGGCCAGGGTGGCGGCATTTTTTCGCGCCATGGCATCTGCAGCCAGTGCCGTGACGGCTGCGGTGCGGTATTCCGTCATGGCTTCGCCTTCCATGACGGCCAGCAAGGCACCATCTGTGGCAGAAAAAAGCACGATCGCGAATGTGAATTTGCCGTTGATGGTGGTATAGACTTTGGCACCGACTGCGTCAAGTCCGGGAACAATCGCACCCATCATGCTGAGCTTGGTGCTGCCACAATCTATGCGCACTCTTTCCTGATTGCTGCCTTGCTGGCTAAAGCCGGGAAATGCCTTGCGCATGACTTGTATAGCTTCTTCTATCGTTAGCAGTTCAGCGATTTGTGCGTTGGTGATGATGTGATCAATGCGGTGGCTGTTGCTATTTTTCATGTGGGTTTTCGTGTGGTTAGATTTAATGGGTTTGCGATGTCTGTAGCGCAGAGGGAATGGGTTCGTTACATAGTTCACTTGCCAGTTTTTCTGCGCTACCGCAGGCCAGCGTCCAGCCCAAAGCGCCATGGCCGGTATTGAGATACAGGTTTTTTATCTTGCTGCGCCCGATGATGGGTATGCCGGTTGGGGTGGCTGGCCTTAGGCCGGTCCAGGGAGACATATCGTCTTGCTGCTGGCGCAGGGCAGGGAAGAGTTGCTGTGCTTCGGTTGCGATGCTGGCCCAGCGATGTCGTTTCAGCGACAGGTCATTGCCAGTCATTTCCACTTTCCCTGCTACCCGCAAATACTTGCCTATGCGTGCGTAGACGATTTTTTTGCTCAGATCAGTGACACTCACGCTGGGGAGTTGCTTATCGTCACTGGCTTCATACGTCAGGCTATAGCCTTTCAATGGGTAGATTGGCAGCTCGATTCCCATTGATGCCGCTGTGGTGACGCTGCCGACACCGTTTGCCAGTACGTAGGCGTCGGCCACGATGTCGCCGGCGGTGGATTGCAGTGCCATGATTTTTCCATCAGCGACGGTGGCTGAGGTAATGCAGGTATTGAAAGCAAATTCGACTTGATTGTCTGCTTGCGCGAGATGCTTGCTCAATTGTGTACAAAATACGCCGCAATCGCCGACCTGTTCTGATGGTGTATAGACGCCGCCAAACCAGTCTCTGCCCGACAAAGCCAGTGATGGTTCTACCTTTAAACAATCAACTGGACTTAACATCTCTTGTACGCAACCGTAGCGACGCTGAAAATCCAGTTGTCTGGAGGCCACGTCTACTGCTTTGGCAGAAGACAGCATGACCAGTTTCCCGGCTGTACGAAGATCAAAATCCAATGCCAGTTCATTTTGCAGCTGGGTCAGGCAATCGCGGCTAAAAAATGCCAGGCGCAACAGTTCGATGCTGCTTTGTCTTGATCTGTGCGTGGTGCAGGCGCGCAGAAACCTGACTATCCATTGCCATTGCCGGATGTCCCATTGTGGTTGCCAGCGTAAAGGTGATTGTGGATCCAACAGGTAAGCAGGCAGGCTTTTCCACACCGTGGCGTCTGCCAGTGGTGCAACGTAGGAATAGCTTAGCTGGGCACCATTCGCCTTGCTGGCACCCTGGCCAGCCTGCTCATGTGCATCGATCACGATAATTTCGTGACCGCGCCTGGCAAGCGCATGGGCGCTGGTCAGGCCAATGACGCCAGCACCGATGATGCAGATTCTCATAGCGAACCCTGGCCTGACAAGATGCCGGAAATGATTCTGAATTCATTGGCTGCCGCTGCCAGAGCCGAAAACAGCTTGTGTTCAGACGCGTGAGCCTGGTATTCGGGATGCCATTGCACACCTATGCAGAACCGGTGACCAATGACTTCAATGGCTTCGACGACACCGTCATCGGCACTGGCACTGACTAACAAGCGCTGGTTTCCCTCTATCACAGCCTGATGGTGCAGGCTGTTGACCTGCAATTCGTCCAGCCCCATTATTTGTTGCAGGCGGCTGTGTTTGGCGAGTTTGATACGATGGGTAGCGACATCGCATGCTGCCGTTTGTTTGTGTTCGATCTGGCCCGGCACATCAGAGGGCAGATGCTGGAACAATCGGGCGCCCATTTCTACGGCAATAAGTTGCATGCCGCCGCATATGCCCAGTATAGGGATATTTCTTTTCAGTGCACCGCGCAGCAGTGCATGTTCGAACTGGGTACGGTCGGGCTTCAGGCACATTTGACTGTTGTGTGCAGGCCTTGCGCCATACCGAATGGGATCAATATCAAACATGCCGCCGCTAAGGACAATGGCATCCAGCGTGTCCAGGTAATGTTCAACCAATTCCATCTGATACGGCAATATCAAGGGGATGGCGCCACCAGCGGCAACGGCGCTACAGTAATTTCTACGCAAAAAGAAATGCGATTCTATGTTGTTTGCTTCGTCATTGCGGTCTGGCGAGATACCGATCAAGGGTTTGCGCATGGCTTGTCTTCCGTTTTTATCCTGACGGTATTCTTTTCCAAAAGCGTCTGGCAGACAAACCAGAATTCCTATTGTTGGCATTAGTTGGGCTAATGCGTAGGATGCTGATATATAATCTCTGTTCCTTTCTCTCACTGTTGGACCGCCATGTCGCAACGCCAATTACTGACACCCTTGGTCATGCATGCGATGAAGTATTTCGATGCTGCCGCCCGCCATCGCAGTTTTACCCGTGCTGCTGAGGAATTGCATGTGACCCAGGGGGCAGTCAGCCAGCAGATAAAAGGATTGGAAGAGCAGGTTGGTGTTGCCTTGTTCAAGCGTCTGCCGCGTGGACTGGCGATTACACCTGAAGGTGAGCGCCTGTATCGCGTCGTGCGCAAGGTGCTGCGTGATCTTGAAACGGAATTGCATGCCATTCAGCCCGCCGGTCCCAATAAAACCCTGCTGATTCGTGCTTCCCCCTCATTTTCCATGATGTGGCTGATGCCGCGCCTGAACAGTTTTAGCCGCTTGTATCCGGACATCGAGATCCGCCTGCGTGGGGAACTGTTTGGCATGAGTGCTGCGTTGATGAATGAAGAGGCGATAGACGTACTGGTGATGTATGGACAACTGCCAGACGATAGCGATCAACAGGTGACTGCGCTGATGCATGAATATCTGATGCCGGTGGCCAGCCCCGATTACCTGAAACAGCAGCCGACTGTGCTGGAACCGGCTGATTTTCTAAAACACAAGTTGCTGCATGATGATTCGCCGTGGGAAGGTGCTCCGGCATTTGATGAATGGGCCGCCTGGCTGCGCAGCTATGCGCCAGGTGGCAATGAAGAACTGGAGGACACGGTCCGGCATGGCAATCAGTTCAATCTGTCGCAATTGGCGATCAATGCTGCCTTGCAGGGGCAGGGAATAGCCATGGCACGTGTGTCGCTGATCATGGATGAATTGCAGCGCAAACAGCTGGTGCCTGTGATATTGCAGGCCGTCGGGTCAAGCGCACAGTATTTCCTGGTTTTTAACCATGGTACGTCGAATCGCGAATCGGTGAAGTTCTTCAAGGAATGGATAGTTGCTGAGTGCGGCAAGTTTGAACTGGAGCGGGAAAGCTTCCTGGTCAGCCTGGCTTAGTCCCTGTGATACATCAGAATTACACGGATTGTTGTAAAAATAAAGCAATCGCCTGTATCTATTTATCCTTGTTTATACCCTGTCGTCACCTGGCGAAGGGGTATTTGCCCCCAAGTTCCATTGGCATTAGTAACGCTAATGCCTTTCTATAGAAATTCTGGTTTGTGATTAAGCAGTGATCATACCAAGATGCGCTTACGGTAAATGCGATGCCTGAACAATATGCGATGTCGCCCTGTTGAAAGCCGGGGCTGTTATCAAAAATTGTGTGCATCGTCCGTTTGGCACCCGTTATGGCGGGTGAATTTTTTGTCGCATTCTGGAGAAAATTATGATCGTAAAATTTGGTCTGCTCACTGCCGCCACTCTGTCTACACTCACCGCTTATCATCAGGCACAGGCTCAGGACCTGGTCGTCAGGATTGGCCATGTCAGCCCACTTTCCGGCCCGTCTGCCCATATGGGTAAAGATACCGAAGAAGGGGCGAGAATGGCGATAGAAGAATTGAATATCAAGGGCATCAGCATAGGTGGAAAAAAAGCCAAATTTGAATTGCTGTCAGAAGATGATGCCAGTGACCCCAAGCAGGCAACGACTGTGGCGCAGAAACTGGTCGATGCCAAGGTGAATGGTGTGATTGGCCATATGAATTCGGGAACGACTATTCCGGCATCCAAGATTTATCAAACTGCTGGCATTCCTCAAATCTCCCCCTCTGCTACTAACCCCAAATATACCTTGCAAGGTTTTAATACAGCTTTCCGGGTCGTTGCCAATGACGGGCAACTGGGTGGGACTTTGGGGCGTTTTGCGGTGCAGATGAACCATGCAAAAAAAGTGGCAGTGATTGATGACCGGTCGGCCTATGGGCAAGGGGTGGCGGATGAATTTGTTAAAGGTGTCATCGGAAAATCCGGGCCAGATGCCATCGTCACGCGTCAATATACGACAGACAAGGCAACTGACTTCAACGCTATCCTGACCATTATCAAAAGCAAAAATCCGGATGTGATTTTCTTTGGTGGTATGGATGCGGTGGGCGGCCCCATGTTGCGCCAGATGAAGCAGCTCGGCATTGAAGCCAAATTTTTTGGCGGTGATGGTATCTGTTCTTCTGATTTGCCCAATCTGGCCAGCGATGCGATAGGTGAAGGCAAAGTCGTTTGCGCCGAAGCCGGTGGTGTCGAAGAAGCCAAGAAAGGTGACCTGATCAAATTCAAGGCGGCATTTGCGAAGCGTTTTGGCCATGACGTGGTGTTGAATGCACCGTATGCCTATGACAGCGTCATGACCATGGTGGACGCGATGCAAAAAGCAGGTTCATCTGAACCAGCCAAATACCTTCCTTTGCTGAGCAAGATTCAACATAAGGGTGTGACAGGTATGATCGCCTTTGATAACCGTGGTGACATTCTTGATGGGACTTTGACGCTGTATACGTATAAAGGTGGCAAGCGCGAATTGCTGGCCATTACCAAGTAAACGTCAAGACCGGGGCGTAGCCGAAAGCAGCACGCTACGCCCCTGTATACACACTGATTTAGAAGAATTGCCCCCATGAGTCTGGCAAAAAGAAAACAGGTACGCTCAAAAACTGAAATTTTTGCTGATGCCGGTATCAACGAACAGTTTTATATTGCCGTTGAACTGCTGGCAAAACTGGTGATGAGCATGCCCGATTCCATTTCCATCACCGAGCTGGCGCGTTGCACGGGCAAACGGCCTGCTCTGGTCCGATCCATCATTCGTATTCTTCATGACTATCAACTGGTCGCCTGCGATGCCGGCAAAGATGGCTGGTACTGTTGCCACTGGCAAGACACAATGACCCTGGCAGATGTCTATTACTGCTTTTGCATGGTAGAGGAGGGCGCATGTGCAGACCGTCCAGGTCTGGCTGAAGCAGAGAAGCCGGACACCAGGCAACACGCCGCCAGACGCAAGCTGGATATCACTGGCAACAACCTGGATTTACTCATGATGCAGGTAAAAATTACCATCAATAGCGCAGTCGCACAACAACTTGCGCAATTTGATCTGGGACGTCTGCGCGGCCTGGCATCGTCACCGAGTTTTCGCCGCAACCACGGCTGGCCGCGTGACTATATTCCTGAACCTTGCTGATCTATTCAGTCTTGATATCAGCCGCTTTTTTTATTCTTAAAGGGTAGATTGATATCTACCCTTTAAGGTATCCGGGTTTTAAGACTCCCTTGGCTTTTTCTTTTGCTGCTTGATTCTCTCTCGCTGCGGTAATTCTCGTTGAGAGCGGATGTACAGGTAACCGGCTATGGTGCCGATAACGATCACGGCGAGAGCAATGATGAAGGGCAGATTACCCTGCGACAGGCCGCTCCAGGTCGGATCATAGAATAGCAGCAGGGTGAAGATGATCAACGGCGGCACCAGTACGAAAATCAACATCCACAAGAAATACTGGCGGATGAAATTTTGTATATTGCAATATTTAAAATACAGGAAAGCCAACACGGCAATCGCAATCAGCCAGCAATTCATCAAGATGATCAGGGGCCAGCGGTATTCGCAGACTTCACGGGCGATGAGTGAAGGCAGGTGGTTTTCCGTACCCGGCATTTTGAAATTTTCCAGCAGGCAGATCAAGACTTGTTTTGATTCCACGCAGCTTTGTGGCGTGGTTGGAGCTGGTTTGGCCAGATTGGCGACTGGCAGTGGCCAGAAACCCATACCGCCAAAATTGTAATTCATATAGGCAATGTCGGCCTCTAACTGTTGCCAGTTACGATTGTCGAATTGTACGACTGGTACGATACCCTGCAAAAATTCTACCCGTTCGGCTCCGCTGATACCGCTTTCAACGTCGATATCATGGCGCAACAGTTTTTTGGCATCGGTACTGGGTTCATCCAGCAAAATCAGGAAATAGGTTTTCAGGTCACGATTGTATTCCTGCTTGCTACCGTGGATTTCTCTCTCCAGTTTACGTAATTTGATCAAGTTCGCCATACTGAATGCACTATCCTGATCAGCCAGAGCCTGCCTGGACAAGAGAACATTCACTGCAACCTTTTCGCCGGACATGCTATGCCTGAGATAGCCATAAAATTCATTGAATAGCTGTGCAGAGTCAGCATCTTTTGGATAATCCTGGAAATAGATGGTAACGCCATCTCCCCGTTTTGGTGTTCTGCTGAAGCCAAGAGTCAGGTAAGGCATGGCCTTGGAAAATTTATCCGTTAAAGGGGTATGCAGGAGGTTGATAATATTATTTGCCAACCTGCGGAAGATAGCCTGCTTGCTTTCCCGTGGATATTTATTCCATTCATCCCAGTCGCTTTTTTGTACTACCCAGTCCACCTTGGAATTGTAATTGCGGGCAGTTTGAATAAATTCATTCGGTGCGGCTGAACCATCATCAATGGTAAATTGCCCACCTTTGGCAATGTCATTGCTCTGTTTGAGTTCACCCAGGTTATCCATGCTGAGCGCATGATAGGCAATGCGGCTCAGCATGCTGAAATTCATGATCTGTTCTTTGCCCTGATTGGCCCAGAAAGGATAAAAACCGTAGACCACACCTGTTACATGATCGAGTGCACAACCGCATTTGCCGCCACTCCACTTAATAGGCAAACCTGAGTTCGGATAATTTTTCCTGGCGGTAGCGTCTACGATGCTTGCCAGGTAGCTGTCAAAGATTTTGGCAACATCATCGATGGTACTTTTGTACTCTTCCATTGTGCAAGCATTCTGACGCGCGCGGAGCTTGGTCAGTCTGTCAAATATAGCCGTCAGGTCGAGTTGCGTATTGCCTTTAATGAGGCTGGCTTCAAGATTGGTCAAATCGGATTTCAGCAAGGCCAGTTCATCATCACTGATACGCATGCCGGCAACATATTGATTATCTTGTGGCAGGTTCTTTTTACATGCGCCTATGGAATAAAGGATTTTCGCACGCGCTGCGCTATTGAACAGATAGACATCCGGATACTGAACGTCCTGAATTTCCTTGAGCATTTTTATGATGCCAGTCGGCACGCTGGCATTGTTGATGTCACCTTTTAAGTCATTTTTTAAATTGACCAGAGACTGTGCATTCAATTGCACACCATCAAGCACCTCAGCCTGTTTGCTCAGTTTTGTGAATGTCGCCGCAACTTCTTCTGGTGGGAAGTCTTTCAGGACATCGTTCACATTCAATTCCAATTCTGACTTGTCCAGAAAGTAATTGTCATTCAGTTTGGCCAGTGCCTTGAGAGTAGTATCATCGACATTCTGCATTTTCAAGGCAGCGAGTTTGGACGCATTGACCTGGTAACCTGTGACATCGACTATCTGTTTTTCTATCAATGGCCACAGATGCTGGTACAACTGGGCACGGTTACCCAGCGCCTGATTGACGGCAGCTTTCATTGCTTCTACCGAATCAAACTCTTTATCTTTTAATGACGTCAAGGCAAGAATAACCTGGTCTTTTCCACCTAGTACGGCAAGATCATCTGCTGTCAGGGAGTAGATGTAAACGGTGTTCGGTTCACGAATATCATTGCTACTGCCCGTTGTTTTGGTTTTTGTTTTTTTCCTGGACAGGTAGCGCTTTACCAACGCCAGCAATTCGGCATCACTGCCTTGTCGCCTGACCTGAAAATCCTGCCCACGCTGCGGTTCCGGTTCAAGATTGTCCCAGCTTTCAAAATCCGGACTGATCAGGATGCCTGTTTCTGTCGGATATTTCTTGGCAAATTCTGCGAGTCGTGTCACTGCTGCCGGCAAACGAGCCCCCAGGTTCTCATCCAGCGGAAGTTTGAAGTTGAAGCACATGCGTTGCAGCCAGGATGCGGTAATCGGCCCCAGTATGCCGTCGTTGAGTGGTTGCTTGGGCAAGGCGTAATCATGTTTCCAGTCTGCCAGGGGGTAATAGACCAAACCCATTTGTTGCTGCATTTGCAGTACAACGTCATGACTCAGATTGCGGAAATTGGAGATGCGCCAGATGCGCTCATAATCCCCAAAAACTGGTGAGGTGATGGACGTGAGTACCGGTGCCTTGGCGGACTTTGATGCTGATGTGGCTAACGGCACTTGCGGCGGTGCGCTCATTGCGGCCGGTGCAGGTACGATGACAGATACAGTATTTGCAGCGACTGGTACAGATGCAGGGGCGGGCGCTGTCGGTGCTGCTGGCACGATGACCGCTGGCATGTAGTTTGCCTTTACAGACTTTTTGGCTGATACCAGTTTCGTCTTGTCTGTATAGATCGGCAAGCTGCCGGAAGCAGTTGGGGCGGGCACAGGTGCGGAAGAAGGAGCAGGAGCAGCAGGCGTAACAACAGGCGTAATAACAGGAACCGCTGTCGGTGGGACTGGTACAGGTGCCGTATTGCCCGCACTGGCGCTGGCGGTAGTTGCTGTACTGCTTGCACTTGTTGGTGCCGTCGGTGTTGTCGGGTCGGCGGCCCATGCCAGGCTATCGAAAACGATGCTGCACGCTAGCAGCAGGCAGCCTAATTGCCATAAACCGGGGCGATATGAATGTCGCTTCATGATGGTAATCATAGTGTTTTTCCATCCTTCATTAATTCTTTTCCAATACCAGCTATCAGGTCGTCTTGCACGATGGCTTGGCGCTGCATTCTGACCGCACGTATGGCGGCATAACGAGCGACGTTAAGCAGGGCACCGCCAGACAATTCATATTTTTCGGCCAGTCGTTTGAAATCAACATCCGGGCCCAGGCTGTCAGCCTGTGAAAACAATCCCCGCCAGAGGCGCTCGCGTTGCGTGGGGTCTGGCATGGCGAAATAGACTTCACTTTGAAAACGACGTGCAAAAGCCTGATCTATATTCGCCTTCAAATTGGTCGCCAGCAGTACCACGCCCGGAAAATCTTCTACCCTTTGCAAGAGATAGGAAATCTCCTGGTTGGCGTGCCGGTCATTGGAGCTGCTGGTTTGCGTGCGTTTGCCAAAAAGAGCATCTGCCTCATCAAAAAACAAGATCCATTTCTTGTTTTGCGCCTGGTCAAATACACTGGCCAGGTTTTTTTCGGTTTCACCGATATACTTCGAAACGATCATCGACAGGTCGATGCGATACACGTCTGCACCTACAGCAGCACCTATCAGGCAGGCTGTCAGGGTTTTACCGGTACCCGGTGGTCCATAAAACAGACTGCGGTAGCCTGGCTTGACAGTTTTCTCCAGCCCCCAGCGTTGCAGGATCAACTGCGGATGTCTTAACCAGGTCACGATGTTTTCTACTTCTTCCATGACTTCGGGATTCAACACCAGGTCACTCCATGACAGCTTGGTGTGCATCAGCTTGGCCGGGAAATTGGCGCTGAAATCAGGCTTGTGAATCTCACCGCTGCTCAGTCTTTGCAGATACTCATTCCCCAGCATGAAGGAAGAACCAAAAAACGGCTCGCCATTGGCACCATGTTCCAAACGCAAGATGCCCTGTTGCAGGAAAAAATGGTCTTCCTGGAACAGCCGTGCGACGTTAAAGCGTTCTTCCAGGTCATTGCCGGCCAGAATGAAGGCAGCGGTTTCGCAGGTCGGTAAAAAGCCGCCATGAATTTTGCCGCGCCAGCCACCAATTTCACTGTAGGCGCGTCCTGTTTGCGCATTTTGCAGCATGAAAATATCCAGCGCCTGCGGACGGCAATGAGGCAAGAATGCCAAAAGAAAAATGACCCTTTCTTCAAATCCCATTTGATATTGCAATACCAGTTCTGCATACGGGCCATCATCCGTACGCAAATCCGGGACAGGACATGATTCCTGCAAGGGGCGTGTGTCATCACCGTCGCTAAAATAGCTACGGAAGCGCATATCGCAAACCTGGGTAAACCAGGCTATTTCTCGCTCCAGGCATGCTGCGTTGTTGTTCATATCTCTATCTGTCATTTCCACAAATTGGTCTATCCGCGCCAGGTTGTATGTATCGGTTCTTCCATCCAGGGGAGCCTGGTCAGGGCAAAACTCCAGGGCAGGCGATCCAGTAACATGTCAAACGTACCTGGAAGCACTTTCATGTGCCAGGCCTCGTCTTGCCGGTACAAATGCGCCTGCCTTTGCAAAAAAGTTTCCCGCAGGGCGGCGATGGAGGAGCCACCCAGTGCTCCCCAGTTGGCGATCACGCCTTCCAGCATTTGCTCTATCACTTCCTTTTCGCGGTCAAGGATGCTGATGCCGCTGCATATCGGTATGCCGCCCTTAATTCCACACAATAATTTATTCAGCACCAGTTGGTATTCAGGTGTCTCCAGTTCACCGGTAACAATGAACTGGAGCAGATGCACGGATCTTTGCGCACTTTGATCATCAACAAAATTACCGTCTCTGGTCAGTTCCAGAATATCGAACAGTCTTTGTATATACGGCGCCAGCAGGATCAGTCCACCATTGTGTATATGGATATTGTCTACATTGATATCCGCACGATCGGGTATGTCACCGGATTGCGGTCTGTCCTTGCGCGGCTGAATGGCTTCGGCTGGCTTGGCAGCGCCGGATTTATTTTCTGAGACAGGAGTATTCTGTTCAACCGCATGTGCTGATCTTACCGGCGCGTCTGTCACGTCTCTGTGCGTTTGCAATGCCACGTCGTCGGTTTTGCTTAACAAGTCAGCAATATCTGTTGCCTGATAGTGGGAAGCCAGGCCACGCACCATGGCCTGGGTAAATGCCGGGCCGGGCTGCGTGATGTGACTGACAAAGACATTTTCGTACACGATGCGCCAGACAAAGCCGGCCAGTGGCGGAATCGCTATCCCCAGGGCTGTTTCCAGTTGCACGAACAGCGATGATAATCTCTGTGAGAAAGCTGGCAATAATTTTTCCAGAAAATTTTTAAGGTCAAGAGGTGGCAAAATATCTAGCAGGCGGCGCAGGCCTTGTGGCCTGCTCAGTGCGCTGATCATCACTTCACCGGCCATTGCCTTGAGTGTTTCTGTGTTGTTTACCAGTATTTTTTGCGTCAACAAAACAAAGATCGTTTTTTGTTCTGCATCCGGTTCTGTATGGCGTTGCAGGATAAATGCCAGTCTTTCCACGTCCGATCGTACCTGATCTTTCTGAGTCTGCTGTACATCCTGTATTTGCTGTATTTCCGCCGCTTTACTTGATTTAGCAGATGTAGCAGGCGTAGCGGTTTTTTTCACCGCATAGCTGTGTGTTTTATCTGTTACGCCGGTAGAGGGTAGGGCATCCTGGCTGACCGCTGCCGCATTGGCTCTAGCATACTCTGCAACTTGTTTTGATTTGGATAATAAATCTTGCAGGCTGGTTTTGTACGCTTCTTCTGGTATGGCTGACCAAAGCAGGGCCTGACCCGCAGGCAGGAATGACAGATCTGGTATTCCCATGTCTGAGGCGGCTCGCTGTATTCCAGAAGGAAAAAATTTCTCTTCCCATTGTTTCCAGAAACTGGCTTGTAGCTTGAGAGGAAATTGATTCAGATTTGCATATAAAAGGTGCTGCCACTCTTCTGGTGTAAATTTTGCATTATGCAGATTTGTCTGTTCAAGTTCTTGCAGAAATTCCTGCATCAGTTGCGGGAATTCATTGCTGAGCGTGGAGATAATCAATTCACGACTGGTGCTGGTCTCGTTGTCGTCCATCGTCGCTGGCGTTGCTTTTGCTTTTGTCGTAACCGGATGGTCTTCTGCCTCAGATGCTGGCAGGGCGGCCTGTGGCAAATCTGCCGGTGGCAATATGCGTTGCCGCAATACGCGCAAATAGCTGCGGCCGTACACCATGGTGTTGAGTGCAGTGAATAGTGGCTCTGGTCTGCTGGTACTGAAGTGTGCAAGCCAGGATTGAGCAAGCGATAGCATGGCTGCATCGGTACTTGAATCCTGCATGAAGACAAAAAGTAGTTTTCTCAGGAAGTTTTCTGCATGAAACGTATCTGCCGTGGATGTCAGCAAGAAAGAGAAACTGCCTGCCAGTAATTTTTCTTTCAATGCAGATGCGCTGGCGGATGGATTGGCACTTGCCTGGCAAGCATTCCAGTTTGCCCAGACGATATCGAGCATACTACCAGCCTGGTGTTGCAGTACATGGATCAAATCCCTGAGCTTGTCGTGGCTTGTTTGTGCCAGCAGGCGTCTTTGTTCTTCCGGACGTACCATATAGCGACGCAGCCCCTGTTCGAGCAGGTTTCTTTCTGCTGTCATCAAGTGCGTCCATACAGGTGCCAGGCTATCCATATTTGCTTGCAGCATGGCCTGCGCAATGCGATGCGGCAGATTGGGCATGAGCTGCTGCACGGACCTGTCTGGCGGCACCTCTGCGGGTGATGAAGACCGTCTTGGTGTCACACCGGGTATAACTGCTTCATACAGGACGTGAGCGTCACCACTCTGTTCGTCGCTGGCTCTGGGTAATTCGTTTGCCTGGCTTTCAGCCACTTTTTGTGGCTCTGCATCCGTCTCGTCGGCTGATGTATTTTCTGATTGCTCTGAGCTTGTGGCTGCGATTGTATTTGCGATCGTGTCATCACCCTGAACAGCCATGTCACGAGCTTGTGCATCGGCCTGTGTCAGGCAAAAATCAATTTTCTGTTGCAATTCCAGCGCTTGCGCATCATTGTTCAGCCATACGGCAATAGCCTGAAGCTGTTCTTCACCATAAGGGAAGTACTCTAATATCGCCTGCCTGAAAGCGAGTTGCTGTTGTTCACCAGTTTGCCTGTGCATTAATATTTGCAATAACAAATACGGTATCAGGGCTGCATTTTTTGCACCGGCAAGCTGGTTGATTTGTGTTTCCAATGCCGCCAGCCATACCTGCGTAGCCCGCAGTTGAGGTGTGGATGCCATTAGCTGTGACAACCAGAAATGCAGGGCAGGTGTGTTCCATGCCTGCGCCTTGGTAATGATGTCCTGCATGTCTGGAACAGTTGGCGTACCTGGAATGTCTTTGCTACCCTGACTATGATTAACTTGCGGCAGGCCGGATAAAGTTTCCTGCATACGGGTCGTCTGTATCGTCAGTATCGTCGCTATTGGCTGACCGGATTGATTGATGGCAGGAACTTCATCTTTAACTTCGTCAGTAACTTCGTGCGAACAATACGCACTGATGAGTTGTGCTTTCAATTGAATATCAGCATCCCGGCTTACCGCCAGTATCTGCTCCAGGTCGATGATTTTTTGCGCCAGCAGGTCTTGCAAGACCATTCTTAAGTAAGTATGTAAATCTGCCGATTGCAATGCATAGCGTTCTATGGATTGCAGGAAGTGCTGTCTGGTTTGATCGCCGTATTCCAGACCCAGGTAATCCAGCAGCAACTGATGCAGTTGTGCGCTGTTACATGCATTTAATATGCTGCTATCTTGTTTTAGTTGAACAAGCAGGCTGGCAAATTCCGGTTGTTGATCTGATATATCCTTTGCGGCATCGGAGCCATGATGCTCTCTGGTGAGCCACAGCAAGAGCTGCTTGCCCAGATCTGAAGAGAGCAAAGGGTTGATGGTTGGGGATAAATGGGCAGATGTGTATTCAGGCGTTAATTCGGTATTTACACTGGAATCTGATTCAGAATCTAATTTCGAATTAAGTTCGGAACGAATCTCGGCATTAAGTTCTGAATTAAGTTCGGAACTAAGCTCCGGGTTAAATTTGGCTTCAAAGCCAGTTTCACGTTCCATATCGGGTGCTGCTGTATTTTGTGTCTGCGCATGGACCTGATTATGAACGTGATTATGAGTCTGAATATCAGGCTGCAACCGGCTTTCCGCCTGATCTGTATGCACCATACCCTGCGGCACGATCTCCTCTTGCGAGGCGAGGCTCAAGGATTCTTGCAGTAAATGATCAAGGTCAATTTCTTTGTCTTGCTGTAACTGTGTCAATACCAGTTTCATGAACAGGGCAGGGTATTCTGCCTGTTCAAAATAAGAAATGACAGACTCCCGGAAAAGCAGATGATGATGATCCTGTCCCTGACCTTGTTGCGGATTGCTGGCAAACCACCATCTCAGCCATTGCTGCAATTGATCGTTGCTGAGTTCCAGTGTCCATAAAGATAATTGACCCTGAACCCAAAGGCGGAAATTGGAGAAATACTGATTTTTTCCTGATTCCCTGATGTCGGTGGGTGCTGGTATATCGCCGTGTTCCTGCATAAAGGATGGTGCATCGGCGTCAGCATCGGCATCGACATCAGCTTGCTGTGTTGCAGCGTTTTTCGTCGTAGCGATCTGGTCCGGTATAGGCCAGTTTTGCAAAGCCTGGTGTAACTGCTTTGCCTGTTGCTCCATATCCGGTAGTTTTTTCCAGATGTGCACGATGTCAGCAGCATGTTCCTGATCGCTCAGCATTGCCTGGATGACGTTTACTGGAGCTGCCTGCTCAGTATTGGCTTGCAACAGGTGCTGCATTGCTTTGCGCTGGAGCTGCTCGGCATATTGCTCTACCATTTCGGCGGTGGACAGAGCTGCGTTGGGAGTGTTCCTGGTTACTGGAATACTTTCTGCGCCAATCGATGCACTACTTCTTACATTAACCTCTGTATTAATCCCTGCATTAATTGTTGCAGTGTCCTTTGCCTCAGTTGCTGTATTACTTGCTATGCCAATTGTTGAAGCCGTTGACACTTCTATTGGTAACAGATTGTTTTTGTGTGCGCGCAGCACCTGTACAACTTGTGCAAGGCGTCGGACTTGTTGTCCTAATTCCGTCGCCAGTTGGATTGCTTGTGGTTGCAGTATCTGCACCCATTCCATCAATACGACGATATCAAGCGATTGCAGAATTTCTTGCCGCTGTTGATGACGAATCAGCAGCCATACCTGTCGCAGGCTGTCTATCTTTTGTGTACTTGCAGATGTCCAGGTTTGCATGATCGCAGCCATGTCAACTGCCGACAAGGCCTCAAAAAATTGTTTGCTCAATGCAGATAATTCAATCGTTGCTGGATTTTGCTTGCTGTCTGTAGCTATGTCTGTGCTTGTGTTTGTGTCTGTGTCTGTGTCTGTATCAGCGGCACCGAGCTTAACTATGTCTATCGCGGCATTTATGTCCACATTTGTGTCGGTACTAAGATGGGTATATGCATTGGCATTTGCATTGACAGGTGC
The DNA here is from genome assembly GCF_049340205.1 of Undibacterium sp. Ji49W. NCBI lineage: Bacteria > Pseudomonadati > Pseudomonadota > Betaproteobacteria > Burkholderiales > Oxalobacteraceae > Undibacterium > Undibacterium sp. Ji49W. The sequence goes on from NZ_JBMPOW010000006.1 coordinate 124,749, forward strand.
GTCGACATTTACTTGAATATTTGTATTGCTGTCTGGATCATTGTCATTGTATGCATGAGCGCCGGTAGCAGTAACTGTGTCAGCATTCATATCGATATGGGCCGCTTCTGTAGCTCTTGACACTTGATCTGTCACCGTAGTTTCTGGAGACGTGACTATGCTGTCTTGTTCAAGAGCACGCAACTGCGGAAGTTGCCTGAGCAAATCTGCCATGCGTACTGAGTCAGGTGCGGCTTGCAATAGCAGCGGGACGGCAGATGCCAATAAAGCCTGTCGGGTAGTGGATGGCAGTTTGCCGGGCAGTTTGTCGATTAATTCTTCCAGGTCGCAAGTCGCGCTTGCTTGTAAAACAAGACAAAGATCATGCAGTTTCTGTGGCGGCAGTGTTGACAGCCAGGCAGGCCATGCACTTGCCTGCGCTTGCCGTATGATGTCGCCATGCTGATGCAACAGCCTTTCCCAATGAGGATTCAGTTGACGCAGATCGGCATTTTCCAACGCTTTATACAACTGGGTCAGGCTAATGGCTGCGTTATCTGTTGTTGCATCACCGGTAGAAGCGGGCAGATTTGATGCCTGCACTTCTGGTTTTTCTGAGGCTGTTCCAGTGTCGCTGGATATCTCTATTGATGTTGCTGGCGTTATTTTGTTTTTTGTGGCCGTTTTGCGTGCTGATTTTTTATTGCCGGCGAGTACGATGTCCTTGTCCACCGATGGCGCATCGATGTCAGCGTCCTCCTGTTCAAGCAAGCCTGTCTGGCCAGTCGTTGCAGGTGTTTGTTTTGTATTGCTGATTTGTGGCAGGTATGTGTGCAATTCTTCCATGCCGGCAGCGACATCGCGCAACGGCGGTAACTGTATTAATAGCGCATCTGGCTGCAGACTGGACGGTTTGGCGGATAGCAAAATGGGCAGGCTTTGTTCAAACCACAGTTTTGCCTGGCCAGGGTTGATAAACCGGGATTGATTGAGTATTCTTTCCAGCACCCAGCTCGCCCGTGGCTGCAAAATCTGGCTGGCGACACGTAACTGCTCCGCCGGGATATTTTGCAACCAATGCGTCCATCCCTGTGCTTGTGCGCGGCGCAATAAATCTGCATGCTTGCCTGTCAAATGCCACCAATGAGGTTTTATGGCGGACCAGTCACCTGCGCATAAAGCCTGATACAGCTGATCAACGTTGATGGTGTCCTGTGGTGTATCAGTCAGGTCGCTCGGTTTCTCCCGATTACTTTTTTGAGAGTTATTATCGCCAGACTGATTTGTCATCGCATCGCTGGCCAGATGTTTTTGCCCTTTGCCGACCGCCGCCACTGCGGGCGTTGTCTCATTTTGTCTGTTGGCGACTTCATCGGTGATGGAATCCAGGGCTTTTCCTGATATTTCTTTTTCTAGACTTTGAATACCTGCTTGCTTGCCTTCCATACCTTTCCTGTCAGGTATTTTTTTGACAAGCATTTTTGTGATGAATTCGTCGCCAAATAATACGGACAGTGATATCTGTTCCTGCCCTGGCGAGGGACTGTTTTTCTCAAGATATTGCTGATACTGTGTCAGCAATTCATGGCTGGCCTTGTTGCTGCTGACAGACCATGCATGCAGCGCTGTATCCATTGCTTGTACTTGCCCGGCAGATAGCTGGTACAGCCAGTGCCAATAATTTTGCGCAGCGGTAGTCGATGTGCTGTGGGAAGTCAGTTCCAGTTGGGCCCACTGTTGCACTTTATGCGACAACTGTGCTGGCCATTCGGCGAGTAATTTTTCAAGTACATTGAATAACTGTTTTTCACCAAATTGCAGCAATAGGCGCAGACGCATCTGTTCGTTGGCGACTATCTTCTTCATGGTGTTTGCGGCATCGCTGTTCTTGAGTACACGCTCCAATAACTGTATGTGCGCTTCACGAGGATGAGTAGATGCTATCCATGCCAATTGCCCCGTGCGCAAGAAGTCTTCGAGATACTGTCTGTCGTCAGCCGCAACTTCTTCAACAATGCTAGGTTCAGTGGCTTGTTCACGTGGCATGCTCAAGGCGGAACTCAACTGGGCATACAGGCGTCGTGGCAATTCTGTTGGTAATTCTTCTTCGGTCATTTCACCGAGATCAATTTCCAATTTTTCTATACGATAAATACCTGCACCTGTGTCGGATTGTTCCATCACTTCATCAATCAGGGCAGGTATGCTGGTGCTGATCCAGTCGGACAGGGCTGATTCTTCCATCTGCCCCTGGGCAAATGAAAAATCAAATATCAGATCATCAATAGCATGGAATGATTTCATGATCATAACCAATGCTGTGGTGAATAATTCTGTCTGACGATACGCAGCAGGGTCATGATGTCATCTGCCGCCTGATCCAGCCCTTCCGCGGGCTGACCTGAACGGCGGGTCTGATTCAGCAATTCCAGCCAGTTTTTATAGCGTTGTTCAAACTGGTGCATGTAGACATAATCAAGCCAGTGTATTTCTGGCAGGATATGGGCAGGCAGATTTTGTGCAATCAATTCTTCTACCCACGCCCGGCAGGCTGGATCGGCAAAACGTGCCGTGTAGCTGGGCAATACTATGCTGACGCGATGTTCATAAAAACCGTCTTCAACATCTCGGTTGACTTGCTGGCTGGCAGGGCGCAACAATAGATGCTCAAGCACATGCAGGCCTTCGCTTTGCTGACTGAGTTCTACCAGTCGCTGGCGCAAACCATGCGCATAATTGACAGCCTGATCTCTGGGCAGTGGAATGAGATGCCAGATGGGCTTGTCGGGCTCGACTTCCAGGCATAGCCAGACTTTTTTGTCAGCGCGTTCCACCAGATGGTAGCGCTGCAAGTCTATACCTGCACGCAACAACTCCACACAGATCATATCGTGAGGCAAGCGTTTAATCTGAGTTATTTCCCCGGTTTTTTGCAGGGGCAGGGGCAAAACATGGCTATCGTTGGCCTTGTATTTGGGGTGTTCTCCCAGTTTTTTTTCATAGGTTTTGGCACTCACAAAGGCCGGGGATGCGGATGAGAAATGCTCCGTCAAAGAACGACCCAGGCTGGCCTCAGTACATCCCAGCAGTAATAATAATTTATGCTGCAAACAAGCCCTGTTGGCGCCTGTCCAATACGGCGCGTGCACATTCATGGCCGCACCACGCTGCGCGCTCAATTCGCGTATGTGTGCCAGAAAACTGATTTTGCTGTCTATGACGGTTTGATCGTCGTGTTCATGGTGGTACACATTAAAACGACGCAGGGCGTCTGCCGGGAACGATTCGCCATAGATTGCCAGCATGCTATCCAGCACGCGGTTGCGGCGGTCAATAAATTGGTCGAATTTGGACAGAATCTCAGCTGGCAGGCTGGGGCTCAAGGTATTGCGATATAAAGTCTCTACCAGCGGTATTTGCTGATTGCCAAGCAGTTGTGAAAAATAACTTTGCTTTAAATCCGTATCGAGGGAATACAAATCAGGAATCCCCTGCAATGACTGCAGGTAATTCGCCATCATTTGTTCAAAGGCAAAAAGAAACCCCTTCAATTGCCTGGCACGGGCGTGCACTTCTGGCGGTTCCGAACTGGGCACACCGTAGTGATTGATGCCATAAATGGCAGGAGAGTGTTCTGCTATCGAAGAATATTCACGCAGTGGGCGGTGTTCACCTTGTGGCAGCTCAATTAACTCATCCAGGTTCACATCATGCCGGCGAAAAGCATGTTGATTGAATTCATGCTTCTTCAGTATAAGACGCACTTGCTCAAGCAGGCTGACTTCCTGCGGCAGCATGAATTTTTGCCGGATCGGATGATGTGTGGAAAACTGCTGACTGCCGGTCTGGGTATACACCAGATGCATCAAATTCATCTGGTCCACATTGCGTGGAAATCCCAATACCGAGCAGCGCTTGGATTTCAGGTTGAAGTTAAGGTGATCATATTTTTTACCTTGTGAATCGACCAGTTGCAGATGGTGAACCTGTTTTACCCCAGGCATGCGGCGTATAAGCGCGATCAGGCTGACGACATCGATATTATGCGACGTACGCGCAAAATACCTGTCATCAATGTAACCACGCCGGGTCAGAGGGCCGTCCAGTAATTCTTCCCAGCTTTTGCCTTCTGCTACGGCTTCTTCAAAACGGGTAATGCGCGCACCGGAAGAAATCAGGGTCGCGCACTGGAAATAGATGTCGGCATAAATTTCAGCTGCTGGCCGGCTATCATCAATTTCAATTTCGCCAGACAGGAAATAGATGTCGGTCTGGACGATGTATACCTGGTCCAGATCCTGGCAAAGATTGCGATTGTTGGCGTACAGGGCAATGATGTCTTGCCTGACATCTTCAGGACTGCGCTGTTCTATCTCGGACAAAGGCTGGTGCAGTTTGACATAGATGGAAAACAGGCCTTCCAGTTTTTCACCATGATTATCGGTTTGTATCCAGATGTCATCAATTTCCGGCACATGGTCGTAAATTAACTTGCAATAGTCGATGGCGGTAACCGGGCGAATCGGCAAGATATCCTGTGGTCGGTACAGCGCCTGGCGCTCAAAGTTGATACCCCCTGATTCCAGCGTCAGGAAATCGGCTACTGAAAATCCTGATCGATACACCAGATCAGTCAGGCCATAGCACAACATTTCCAGCAAGGTGACACCGGGATCATGGATATTGTAGTCTGTCCATGTCTGACCAGATAAAGCTTGCAGCAGTTCTACACCCTGACGGCGAAAGCCATCAAAATCGATTCCATCAGGATCTGCCTGCAGGCGCTTTATGTGGTCATCAGCCAGCATGTCGTCGCACCTCGCTCAATTTCAGTTGCGAATGCAATTGCTGGACTAACTGATGTACGCGGTTATAGGGCATTTCACCCAATACTTCTATGATGAGACGCAATTCAGCGGCAGAAAATGTAAATTCCGCATTTGCCTTGGCCGGGCTACCAGGGGGCAGCAGCAGGTTGGCCTGCTGATTAAGGCTTCCAATGAGCGCAAATACCTGCTTGAACGGTCTTTCTGCCAGACCTTCCAGTATCAGGTTGCCTTGCGCCAGCGAGATGGTGATATGAATAGGGTTCATGCTATGTTCACTTCTTTGCCTTTGCTGGCTGTGTCAGGGGGCGGGGTGCCAGTTTGGGTTTCTGGTCACTTTCCAGCATCTGGGTATCCAGCCACAACTGTGTCATGTGGTATTTGATCCAGACCTCATTGCCAAAGGTACAGCCTACCCGCATCTGCAATTTGAATTCAAAGGGCGAGTTGCTGTCAGTGCCTATCCAGCGCAATTCTATGCGACTGCATTTATTCCCAAAATGGGTTTGATGGTAGGTGATATGCGGATTGGCATTGAAGGCATTCATGGCAAAGGCGTGCATCAATGCATATCGACCTTCGGCATCTTTGCCGCCCACACCGGCAACAACTTCCCAGGCCTGGCAACCAGTCATGGCCACGCTGATGTCGTACCAGTTGCCATCGGCAGGAACTGCCATTTTTCCTTCACGTCCGACCCGTCCGCGCGAGGCGATGAAGCCGCCCACATCAAGCTCGTGTCGCGGTGTACTTTGTCGTATGCCCACGCGGCTATGGGTGACACCGTCATCATCAACATGACTGGCCAGTGTCAGCAAGGGGCGATTTTTTTCCGCCTGAAAACTCAGGTTATTCGTACCCACGTCCAGACCCATGGACCACAAGGATGTTCCTTCTACCGTATTCTGATAGAAACTGAGCAATTTTCCATCGCCCAACTGCGCAACCTTGAAACCTTCAGTGGCGGACTTTTCAAAGCCTTCGTCGAGCATGTTGAGCATGGATTCGATCAAATCTCCAAAGTCATCCTCGGTAGGCATTTTACCGTGCTCAAACTGCTGTCTCAGCATGGCTCGAGTTCGTTTTTTCATAACTATTTCCTTGACGGAATAATAAAGGTGGAGCCAATTCTCAATTCATTGATACCCACGGGTTTCGGATCGGCTGATTCAAATTCATCCTGCAACACAATCCAGTGCTGATTCATGGGTACGGCAATACTCCACGGATAAATGGGATATAAACTTTTTGCGCCATGTTCATTTCTTGCATTGTCATCCATCCTGAAACGCAGGTCAGTGCCTTGTCCGGTTGGAGTGATATGCAGCATGGAAAAACCGGTCACTGCTTCGACATAGTCAAGATCCAGCAAAAAGGAAATAAGGTCATGCTCACGTATGCACCAGCCAAAATGCTGTTGATACCCGACCGGATGCCAGGGTGACAGAAAATCACACAGATACTGATTGATCTGATTGCTGTACCAGCCACCACGCAGCCCTGACTTGAGTTTGATCTGGCAACGAATCTGGATTTCTTCATACACCGGATTTTCCACGCTGACCCTGGTGAAAGGGGGGGCACAGGTTTCAATGAACTGTTGTACTTCATGTATCAGGTGGCCGCTCAGCAAAGGGCGCTGATTAAAGTGTCCACCCTTGTTCAGATAGGGCAGGGGGACGATCAATATCTGACCGCCACGCAGGCGTTTGGCTGGGTCCATATCGCTGGACAGGTTGGCAAAGCATTTCACCTTATGAATTTCGGGAAACTGTTCCAGTATCAATAATTCATAATCACTGGCGGTTAGTGCACGGTTCTTGTGTCGCAATCTTTCGCTGACGCGGGTACGGAAACGTTTGACTGTTTCTGCACTTTTTCCACCTACTGAATGACGTATTTGTATGACGCGGTCAATGCCGGGGATATTTTGCTTGCTGCGGGTGATACTCATGGCAGGCAATACCGCGCTGGCTTTGTTTGCCTGGTTGGCGCACCAGGTGACCTCGAGTGCCTGTGCATAAACAGAATACACACTGCAAAAGCGTTCCATGCCTTCATTGGCCGAAACACGCAGCCAATGTACACCGGCAGGCATGATGGTGTTGTTGGTGTTTATATCATCTGGCAAATTCAGGCTGACGATACCGCTGGTCATGAAACCATCGGTAGAGTCATCAATGATGTTTGCCCTGTCCAGTTTTTGCCAGCTATTGCCTGACAGGTACCACCATGAGAGCCCGCTGTCTTTGATGCGGGTCATCGGTAGAGAATCTTCACGCAGATAAAAATACAGGGTCAGCGCGCCACTCAGATCAGTACCTTGCAATCCGATGAAAAGATTGGCCGGATAATCGTATTGCGGTATTTGATAGATGGCGCGGGAATTGATGGCGACCATGGTTTCTGTACCCAGCGGGTGCAGATGCACCATCTTGTCTTGCGTTGCCCTTTGTTCCACCAAACGGCTTTGTTCAAAACGGATGGTGGAATGTGCCTTGTAGTTCAGTACTATGCTACTGATTTGTGGGGTATAGGGCGGATTGGGCAAGGCCTGCGCCAGACTTGCTCTCTTTTGTCTGGCGTTGTCGGTCAGTATCTGGGCCAACAGCATGGGATATTCCTGGTGCCCAAATGCACCTTCAGGTGCTTCCAGGGTCAGCTTGAACAGACCAGCCATCGTCGCTGGTGTGTAAGAGAAATTTTGTAGTGCCGCATCACTGGTGTTATAGGGAAGCGGTTTATAAAATTGCAGCGCAGATTGGTACGACAACACGCTGTCAGGTGCCAGTTGACTACTCTGGCTGCCGTCGTCGCGTGCCATTTCATCAAACAGGGTGATGTCTTCAAGGCCCTTTATCCATTTGCCACCGGACAGGACGGAAACACTGGCCAGCACTTCACCACTCTTCATGGGATGCGCATAACCACGGTAATAAGCAGCGATGCCCCCCAGGTTGGTGGGCAGACCATTCCATTCCACCTTGATTTCTGCATCATCCAGTTGTTTGCTGAGTATTTCTTCACAACCGACTATCAGATAGGAACCGACATTCGGCAAAGGACCAAACGGCATGAAAGGTGACATGGCACTTAACTGGCCAATCTGGTTGTGCAGCAATAACTGTCTGCAACCCTGCACATCAACTTCCAGGCGGATGTGGCGCAAGACCCAGCTTTTCAGCAAGTCATAGGGGTAGCGATATTCGTTTTCTGTCATTTCAAACCGTGCCACCGGCAAATCTGTCTCATAATTATCGCCGTGCAGGCTGGCCTTGTAATTGCAAATGGCGGCAACTTCAGGTGGCAAGGAAAATTCTATGGACAGACAATCGCGGCCAATTGCGGGATTGAGGCCAGTATATTCAGGACGATATTCAGTCACGCGATACCAGCCAGTGGCCGTGGTCAGCGAAATACGGAACATGCCACGCAGCAGCTTGACGAAAATATCGTTCATGCGCACGGCTTCGCTCTGTGAAGCCTCGTACTCGTGCGCATTTTCCTGTGCAAAACGGCGCAGGCAATCTTCTATGGTCTGATCAGTCGTGTTTTGGTATTGCAATAGAATGCGGACGCGGCGCTGGCCCTCGCGCAATAACAGCGTCTTGCTGGCAATGGCAAAGCCGAATCTGGCTGCCGTGGCACCATAATTTCGCTCGCCAGGTTTAGGCGCCCCCATTAATGGAAGCGGTGGTAGCTTCTCATGGTCTTTTTCATCGCTGCCATCTGCCAGTGCATTGATAGGCTGGGTATGACAGGAGACTGATTCAAGACGACGATTTATCGTGCGCTGGTCAAAGAACAGAGTATGCAGTGCCGTGATTTTTGCATCATTCAGGGTGACCGCTTCTTCGTTGGCATAGGTGATTTCATGCTGGTTCTTGTCGATGCCGGCGATGAATTCAGTGGCTTTTTCAACAAAAATCTGGCGTACACCTGGCTTCGGCTGGATAACTATAAATGTATAGTCGGAGCGGTGCGGGCGCTGCTCCATTTTCAGCATCTGATGATAATAAAAATCCAGATGCGCTTGCCCGAATTGATTCAGGCGTATTTGCAGCTTTTGGAACAATTGTATGAAGGTAATCAGCAGGCTGCTGCCAGGATCATGTTCCTGACTGGCCATAGATTGTGGCAGCAGGTGTCGCACGCCGTTTTGAACTATCTGTATGGCTTGTGAAAACGCGTGAAAATAACTGCGTGTCTCGGTGACTGTATGTGCGCTGCCAGCTTTTTTATCCTGCAGGTTGGCAGGCTTGACTGCCAGCGTATTCAACAGTGGCAAGGCAGAAGGGCCGCGCGCTGAGGTGGCATCCTGGGCGCTGATTTCAGCTTCCAGTTCCAGCATGGCCAGCATTTCCTTATTCAAACCACGCAGTATGCTTTCCAGTAATTTGGTGATTTCATAACCGGTGCGGCCATCTGTCCGCTTGGCGCAAGACAGCCAGTATTCCAGCAACCGTGCCAGCAGCAATGGCGAATCCAGTGGGATAGAGCAGATTTGTGGAAACTCTATCGTCAGGTCATGCTGATACCAGGCCTTGCCCAGGCTATAGCTTTGTAGCCTTTGTTCAAAGCGCATCGCCAGTTGCTTCAGGTCCAGCGACAGGATATTCGCCAGCAAGACGACTTCATCTGCATGGAAATATTGCTGCCAGTGGCCATCTTCGCTGAGATCAAGCTGATAGAACTTGACCATGCTGGCGTAATCGACTGCCATGGTCAGCAATTCTTCAAAACGCATTTCATTGAGTTTGAAGTAGTCACCGCTCAAGGCCGGCGAACGACGTTGCGCCTGGCTGCGGCCATCACTGATCAAGAGTCTGGGCTGTGTCACGTCAGCACCTCGTGCTTATTCCTGGACATCGGTACCTTCCCGGAAATAGAAGGGGTACACCAGGTTATGGCGAGTGTTGGTTGTGACGATGCGGTAAATCAGTTCGATATTCAGCCGTCCTTCATAGATGTAACTGTGATCTGTTTCTATCGCTTCCAGTACAACCCTGGGTTCATAGAAAATGACGGCGCGTCGTATCAGGTCTTTCAGTACGGTAATGGTGCTTTCATTCAGGTTTTCGTAGATCTGTGCTTTCAGCCCGCAGCCGAAATTGGGCTGCATGACTCTCTCCCCCGGTGTGGTGGATATCAGTATCAACAGGCTTTGATGGATGTCTTCTTCGGCGCTGATCATCCTGACGTTGCCACGCCGGCTGAATTCAGGAGGGAAGCTCCAGCCTGTACCTAAAAATGAAGCATTGTTTTCCATGGTCATGATCCCGATTTACGCTTAGCCACCGATGATGACGGTTGGAAAACCAAAGACGATATTGCCGCCATGCGCTGTATTGTCCCCTATCCTGGCGGAAGGCATTTTCCCTATGAATACTGTCATCGATCCCTTGACGATGGTATCAGGAGGCCCGACGCAGACGCACATGTCGCCCACCACAGCAGCTGGTAAACCGCCAATCAGTACGGTAGGAACACAGGGGCCACTGATAGGGCCGCCGACATGCGGGATTGGTGGCAAGCCAGGCGTGACCATCGGGCATACATGCATATCTGTAATACGTGCGGCTGGGGGCATCGATTTTCTCCGTTTCAGTTAATCATCACGATGGCGCCGCGCACGGTGGTCTGGCCGCTGGCAGATAATTCTGCGGTAGCTGTTCCTTTGGCCGTGAAGCCTATATTTGCAGTACTGGTGATATTCAGACCTTTTGTCGTGACATCCATCTGTGCCGTTGTATCCACATTCTGCACGGCGGTGATCGTGATTTTTCCTGCTGCATTGATGGTGATGTCTTTCGGGCTGTCCAGCAAGATGCCACTTGGGCTCAATTCCACCTTGTTCATGTTCTCGTCTTGCAAGAGAATGGACTTGGTATCGTCGCTGATGACTATCTTGTTGTTGGCCGGGGTAATCAACGTGATGACTTTTTTCTCTTCATCGAATTCCATCTTCAGTTTGGTACGCGTTACCAGGGCCTTGTAATTATTCACATCTTGCAGAGTATAGGCGGGCGTATGTTTGCTGCTGTACAGACTGCCCAGTATCACCGGGCAGGAAGGGTCATTATTAAAAAATCCCAATATCACTTCATCGCCGATTTCAGGAATGATGAAAGCACCAAACCCTGCCGAGCCATAGAAGCTGGCAAACCGTGCCCATACGCCGACCGTTTCAGCGTTCATCAAAGGGACGGAAACCTGGATTTTGTATTGATTTTCCGGGTCGCCTTCCAGTTTTAGGACGACTCCAATATGCAAACCGCACACGCCGGATGTCCAGCCCGCTGCCTCAGGTGCATGGGTCTGGTAATCTTCCGTGAACCAATACGGGGGCATGCCAAATTCAACTTCTGTCACCCAGTTGCCGTCGATCAGATGATGAAAGACGTTGGTAGCCAGCACGTTGCCATTAAAATGTTTGCCTACGCTTTTCAGTTCCAGCACTACACCAGGTTTGGTAACGGCACTACCCTGATAACGCATTCTGCCGCGTATCCTCGACAAGCCGGATTTCAATTGCTGTGCCTTGGCCCAGTTGGTCAGTGTTGCAGATTCAAGGTTGGCGGCTGATTGCAAGCCAAAATCGGCGACGCCCAGCACTTTGGCCAGCTCAGCGGCAGCGATATCACCCTGGCCAGTCAGGGTAGTAGGTGTTGCTGTTCCCTTGACGATGGCCTGGGTTGCCATATCCCAGCTAGTGCTGGTGACGTTGCTGAGCTGCCAGCGTGCGTCGAGTTCGGCATGAAACTCCATCAGATCAATGCCATAGGTCAGCGTCAGGACAGCTGCCGCCGAGGTCAGCGGGGCCTTGATACTGACCGTGCCGGCATCAACGATCACCAGTAAGCCGTTGACCTCGGCCCGTGCCATCATATAGTCCCAGTCAGTTACATAGTATTGAACCAGTTCTTTATAGGTGACTGTGGTTGCTGCCACGTCGGCCGTCAGGCCGGGATAGTTACCGATCAGCGCGGCCATGATGTCGCTGTCGGTCTGCTCGATGAAATTGGCATTTTTGCGGCCTACTGTCATTGCCAGCGCCTGATCGCGGCATTCTATGACCAGCCGGGCATAATTGTCGCCAGTAATTTTGACGGAATGTTTAATCACTACGCCGGTGAAAATGACTTGCGTCGTGAGGTCATAGCCAGCACTGATTACAATCTTGGTGCCTGGTTTGAAATTTCCGCCATCAGCAAGGGGAAAGAGGCCATTCGGCATGTCGCCGTCCAGCACGGTGATGATGGCTGTGGGTATGCGGTTAGTACTGTGATTCGTCTCAACTGATACGACTTGCGCCGCGTCAGGAATTGGCTCGCCATCACAGGTAATGGACAAGGTCAGAACACCAGTGCTATTTGTAAATGGGGAATTTGCCATCTGCTTTCTTTTCTTGAAAAATCATTTCAGCGCATCTGCTTAGACAGGCTTACGCTATGAAAGCGGAGGAAAACGTAATTTCATTCCAGGCTGCAAGGTTCTGAAACAGGTCAGGCGATTGATACGGGCTACTTCCTGGTAATACGAACAATCGCGATAAATTTTGTAGCATAAAAGGGGCAGGGTATCACCTGCCTTGACTTCTACCAGATGCGTCAGGTCGGGAGAGTTGAGCTTGGTCTCCTTGACGATTTCAGCGGCACTGGTGTATTCGATAAACGTCAGCGTGACTTTGGCGCGCAATGGTTCGCCGCTGGGTTTGAACAGGGTGTAGTCAAATTTCAAACCTTCAACACGGCCGTAGAAAATCAGCATTCCCCATACCACCTGCACTATGGGGGCCTCATGTTTGGAGCCGACATAGGTATACACAGTGTTGCGCAAGGCATCAATCTGCTGAATAACGGTCTGGGTCGTGCCAGGTACGGCACCTGTCCCGTCCAGTACCATTTCTTTCAGGGTCAGTTTTTCAGGCTGGCTGGCAGAAAATTTTGTTTCATTGCCAGGTTGACCCAAGGCCTGATTTTTTGAATACCGGATCGTAAAATCATGACCATAACCGGATGGATTCATCAGGGCCGTAAACGCAGTACGGCTGCTGTCTACGCTGATGGTTCCTTCCGTGGATACCGTGCAGGGGGATATGGTCAACAGGGTTTTTTGTCCTGACGCGGAAGCGGCTGGTGCTGGCAGTGGCATAATCAGCGCTCCCCGCGTTCACGTAACAGGGATGCAATCAATTGTTTGCATTCAAGCAGAATTTCGTCTTTCAGTACCTGTTTTTCCTGGAGATTGATTTCTGTATCCCGGGTTTCACGCTGCACGATAGTGGATTTGATCAGCAGTTGTTTGATTTCGATTGACATATCATGCTCCTGATCTATTTGGTGCGTTGTGAATAGGTATAACTGAATGTGATTTTCTCGATTGCGACATCATTTTTGGTAGAACTAAAACTTTCCACATCCCACTTGATTGGATAGGCACCAAAGAACTCCCAGGTTCTGAGCACTTCAGTTGCTGTTGTACTGCCGGGTGCCATAGTGTTACTTTTTAGATTGACAATGATCGTTTGAGGAACGATCAATTGCATGAATTCACCCTCCAGTACCGCCTTGCACCAGACCACCAGCGGTGACTGAAGGGTGGCAATCCCGCGTTTGAGCTCCAGATTGCCGTGTTTCATCTTTAACGGCAACTGATGCACAAAGCGGTTTTCACCACCTTCCACCACTGATTCAGTTTCAATTTCTGTGCCAATTCCCGACACTTCGCTGAACGAAGTATCGGGAACCTGGATACCATTACCAATCGTTACTGAAAAGTAGAACGCTGGCGGTGGGTACCCATTATCAAAAAAGTCATTGGTCATTAATTATTGACCATTAAGCATTCTTGATGGTCAGGCCTTCGTGCACGATTTCTATGGTTTCTATCGCCACTTCATTGCCCTCTGACTTCAGGTCTGTGCTGGTGATCTTGGTTGGCCAGGCATTGCTCAGTTCCCAGATCATTGTGTCTTTACCTTTTTCATCCAGCAGGCTGATCGTCACACTGATACGCTCAATGGTGTTGAGCTTGATCTTGTCCAACCAATCCCAGAACTTGTTGTCACCCTTGAAGACGCCTTTTTTCATGGTGATATTGCTGTATTTTTTCATGCCGGGCATTTTAACTACTGAAAATATCGGGCTGTTTCCGGAACGATATTTGATCTCTTCGGATTGCACATCCAGACCAGATACCTCCTGAAACGCCATTTCATTCTTGCCCCACATTACCTTGAAATAGAATTTCGGCATGGGCCATACTGTTGCCGATTGCGTTTTTCCGTCATCTGCCATAATTTGCCTCTATCTTGTATAAATAAATAAAATTAAATGTAACCAGGGCAAGCTATTGCCTACCGTGGCGCCATATCAAAAACACCGGATCAGGATTTTTGCATTTGTTGCTGGAACGTGATTTCAATAAATTCGGCAGGACGGCTGAGTGCAACCAGCACGGTAATGCGCATAATGCCTTCCAGAATATCTTCCGGTGTCATGGTTTCACCCAGGCCGACATGGACGCTGAATGCATCTTCCGGACTCGCACCAGCCAGACCGCCACGTTTCCATATGCCATTCAGGAAATTGCTGATCATGCTTTTCATGGTGACCCAGGTGCCAGACACATTGGGTTCAAATACAAAGGCTTTGCTGGCGAGGCGTACTGATTCTTCCAGCATGATCATGGTGCGGCGTACGTTGATATAGCGCCAGTCGAGACTATTGCCATCCAGTGTACGTGCGCCCCACACCAGTGTGCCTTCGCCTATGAACGGGCGGATAGCATTGATGGATTTGCCGGAAGTTGTGACGTTCAGGTCTTCCTGTTCGTCATGGGTCACATTGACGGCAGGTGCCACGACTTCATTCAGACTGACGTTGGCGGGTGCTTTCCAGACGCCGCGAGAATTGTCCACCAGCGTGTAGATACCGGCCATGGCGCCAGAAGGTGGCAGCAAGTTCAGTTTTTTCTTGATCGTCAACAGGATATTGCCATAGCCAGGGCTGACCACGAACAGTGTTTTATGCAGTTCTTCATGGGACAGATAGTCAGGTTTGCTAGGGTCGCCTTCGACGCCGACCTTGGCGATGACAGCCAGGATGCTATCTTTCTTGTCCTGGGCCAATGGGCTTTGATTGACTTCGGCAGTCAGAATTTCCTTGAACTTGGCGACGTCAGTCAGGTTGTTGTAATCGAGATCCGATGTCTGGACGATCGATGTATCAATCCATGGATAGTATGCTGCGCCAAAATTGAGGAAGTTGGTGCCGAGGGCATTACGGAATTTGGCGATGCAGTCACCGGCTGTAGGGTCTTTGCGGTCGCGGTAGCCGTTGTATACGTCAAGGATAGAAAAACGATTTTTCATCTGGCTGCCGCAATGCATGAGGCTGGCCTGTTGCAAGGCGATGCAGTCTGCTTCAGCCAGGGACACGGCGTCCGGGATGACGACCATGGTTGGCTCTTGCTCTTTGAGCAGCTTATCAATACCGCTAGCCAGTTTCGGTTTTTCTATGCTTTGGCCATATGTGCCGACAGAGACGATATAGCAGGCACCGCCGCCGTTTTTGAAAAACAGCATCATGCTGTAGTACAGGAAGTAACGCGGATCTTTTTCGGCCAGCACATATTCGCTCTTGCCAATTTTGAAGTCGCTTACAGGTGTAGGCTTGCCTTCTTCCTTGGCTGGCAAGTCCGTAATGTCGAACAGATCTTTGGGTCTGTATCCATAATATTCATGGAATTCAGACATCGAGGTAATGCGCCACGGTTTGTCTGCCAACGAAGTGCCTTTGTTGTCTGCTTTCTCGGTATAGCCGATGAAGGCAGGAACTGCGGTAGCAACTTCAACTACCGAGTTGGGAAAGGCGTTTTTCTCGACGATATAGACACCGGGGGTTTTATACGCGCCAGCCATATGTGTTCCTTTGAAAATTATTGATGAATATAAATTTCCGCAACGAGCAGATGTTGCCCATCCGGACCTCTTTCTTTGCCAATTTTGTTAACACTTGCGTTTGGCAGTCGCTTGATCAAAACCTTTCCCGCCATACCAGCTTCCCGCAATTGAAACTGTTGCACCGGCCTGTACTGCATGGGGATTGCCGTTTGTGAGATCAAGGCAAAACCTGAGTCTGTGGCAGTTTGCGTTGAGGCTTCAAAAACGATGCCGGTCTGTCCTTCATTTGCATCCAGATCCACTATTTGCATTTTTTTCCTGGCTAATGAACCAGTAAAAAAATACTTCCAGCGTATCGTTTTGGATTTCAGGTGAATTGCATAGCACCTGGAAATCCGGTCTTTCTGTACTGCCTGGTTTAAAACTTCTGCTTCTGATAAAAAGATATTGATAGAAAATTGTGCTGCCTTGAATTGAAAGCCCTCATGTCGTCGTACCGTTTCCGGTCGGGAAGAGGTGGGTATGGCGCTTGCCTGCAACTGCACGAGGGCAGCATTCTGTGCCAGCCCTTCATTACTAAAGCACAGCGGCGGGATAATGGGCCAATCGGTATAGAAAGAGAGTTGAGGGTCATCGCAACTGACTTCATAACTGAAGCACAAGGCCTTGTCTTCTGCATTGCGTGCCAGTACGGCATCCCGGGTGTCAGCGACATGAAGGTCTTGCACGGTATCTGGCGAAGGACTGGCCGCGTCTGACTCACGCCATATTTCCAGGCCTTTATCAACCGGGCGCAACAACAGACAATACTGTTTCTCCAGTTCTGCGCATTGAGGCGTAGGCGTAAAACGCCAGTTGGCACCAGGGGTGCCAGCAAAGAAATCATGCTCAATAACAATAGAGAACAGGGGAACGAAGCGCGCCATACGTCACCTAGCCCGCAACTTGATTCTTGGTGTCAATAATGACAGGTACCTGCCCTATGACTGCGGTGGCATCCATACTGATCATGCGTACTTTGTAGAATACCGAGGGTAAATAGCGGCCACCGAGCAGACTCCAGAGATTATTCAGATCAGGGATTTTCAGATTTTCGATATCCAGTATCAGTTTTTCTATCCTGGTATCCAGGCCGGGGCTGTTATGCTGGTCGAAGACGGCATGCTGCTGGAAAAAACTGACTGCGTTGGAAATGGTCTTTAGTGCTTCAGCATAATTGCCACCACCAAAATTCGCTGCCATCATCAAGTACAAATTCAGATACAGAGGGGTGCTGTGAACCAGCAGTCGTTCATCATTGCTACGCTGAGGCAAGCCAGTGCGGTAGGGAAGGGTATCTTTTTCAATGTTAACCAGCATCAACACCAGCTTGTTGCTGGCATGCGGGGCGACACTGCCGTCAAGTTCAACCAGATTGGATACCACTACCAGGTCTTCTACCGAGTGATAATTGTTTCTGAAGTGTTGATTTAACTGCCCTGCCAAATGACTGATTGCTGCATTGATCATTGCTTAATCCTGCGTCACAAACTTTTTTGTTCAGCCGCTCGACCAGAGACGGGTGCCACGAAAACGCCACATTTTTATTGTAAAAATCTATTACAAATAATACATACAAGAGTAACATGTTACTTAATTTACGCACAACAGTTAATTAGGCGTTTTTTGTATTTGTGATGTGGCAATTTTGCCTCATGACATCTTGTCGCTTTGTTGACAAAACTGGATAGAAGTGGTCGGACCAAAATCTGGAAATGATTCATTTTCCAGTGCATTTTGGTGGAACAGAGCAAATTGGCGATGCAATATTGCCCAAGAGAAATGAATTGACTGCAATTGCCTGAATGCATGGTGATTCAGGAAGGGGTTAAGCGCTGATGTATGTGGCGGTTCTGGCTTATTTCTGTATTAATTTATTTGCGCATTAATATGGTGAAATCATCCGGCAGGTAACCACTGATGAGTTCTGCTTGTGGATCGAGCTTGCGGCAATAGGTCAGTACCTCATCCTTGATATAGCCGCATAGCATTTCATCTTGTCCAAACACTTCCGCATCCAGCAAATTAAATGCAACACCCTTGCCAGCGACTTTCCACATCTGTGAAATGATCTGCCAGGGGTGCAGCACATTTTCAGAACGATAATTCAGGCTGCCAGAGGCGATGACAATATCGACTTCGGGCAGGCCGGTGGTCAGGAAATCAGACTGGAAGAATTGTGTATTGGGAAGATGTCCCAGACGTTCCTGTGCTGCTTCGACGAATTCCTTGAGGAAATCCACGCCCAGATAAATGAGTTTGTTGTAGCGCTGATCCAGGAATGGTTTCAGGTCACCATAGCCACAACCAAGATCGAGAATGGAGCAGCCCGAAAAATCACCCCAGGTGCATAAGGTCTCGAAACGTTTGGTCTGACTTTCTGGTCCGCGAAACCCAAGGGCCTGCAAGCTGCTGCCCCCCAGGCGATGTCTGTGAAAGGCTTGTACGCTTGCTTTTTCCAAAAGTTTCATTTCTCAGTACCAGCAGTTGAAAAGTGATACTGATTTTAATCCATAAGCCGCAGCCACAACACGCGAAAAAGTGTTATTTAGTAAATAAAAAAGCGAAGATTCCGATATTTTCGGGACCTTCGCCGATAAGTCGGGCACACATCATTTGGACGACATTCAGGGCTGGGCTGCCAAGAGTGAGGCATCTATGCTGCAATTTTATGTTCAGCCCAGTGATAGGCCATTGCTGCACTCGGTATGCCGACTGAATTGGTGTTTTCCGAAGACATGGTGATATGGCGTAAATATTCACCGGCAGCTTGTCTTTGGCGTAACTCATCTGCAAATTTCAAGGCGGCAACCATGTCGCCTGATTGAAATTCCTTGCATTGAGACATTTTTATTTGGCTGTGGATTTCTATCCAGAATACAGCAAACATGTTTACCTCCCTTCATTAAGATAAAAAGCAATAGAAGCAGGAATGGAATACCCCTGAACTCCTGAATAAACTGGCGTGCCATGCTGCATTTGCCTGGCTGTCAGCCCCGGCATCAAATCCCGGGAATAAGTAAAGCATTGATGAAGATGTTTCCGTGATCACTTGCATGCCAATCACGACCGCTTGCGCGGGTTTCCATGCTGTGTCTGCGCAACGATGTCAGGCAGACGGTAAAACAAAAAAGCCCGAAGCTTTTAAGGGCATCCGGGCTTTTCAGCTTGGGGTAAGAGGGAGCTTGGTTTTAGCTTGCTCCCGCTACCTGAAGGTCTTCCCTTCGGATGCGGCTATATGGTGTTGAATACGTTTTAAAACTGGCTGACTGGGATAGCGTATTGTTAATGTGTTTGCTATGACGGTTAATGCGCGTATTCAGTTTATTAATAATGTTTGCAATGCTACGGTCTGTCATGGCGACAGCAGCGACGCTTCCTGCCACTGCTGCATTGACTGTTAGTGTTGACGGCAGGGCGCACGCTGACACCAAGCCTTGCGCTGTTGGGCGCACGCTTTGTTTCAGTTGTGAGAGCCAGGTTGTCTTCACTATTAATCCTTAAAAATTAGCGGCTGATTGCCGAAAATGCCTTGTGTATTTAAACCGTTTATGCTTACCACATATGATGAATTGATCTTGCCATAGCTAAAGAAAAAAATCTAGCTTGTCATGGTGAAATAGTGGTATTCAATGTTGTATTTATGCGGCATCCGCAAAATGCATGCAAGTCCTGTATCATCGCAGCCGTCGAAGTGAGGTTCGATTATGCCCAATTTATATACTGACACCCCCGATTCATCCGCGCCGCATCAGCGTATCAAGGCCGAAATGCGCATTCGCGAACTGATGGCGGAAAACAAGATCCGCTCGGTTTCTGCCCTGCATCGTCTGCTGATAGCCAAACGGGTGACCGTTTCTCATTCGCAGTTGCTGCGTATCGTCGATAACAAGGCAGAACACTGGAAAGTGGAATTCATAGAAGCCTTTGCTGAACTGTTCAATTGTTCGGTACAGCAACTGTTCAAGTTTGAACTGGTAAAACCCGACGACAACGATCGTACGCCGTCTGGCGATGGAGTAAGCCAGGTATCAGTCGACTGATATCAATATCTGAAACCTCTGATCCGACAAGTACAATCGATATTCTCGTCTGAATTGCCGATATTTTTGAAGCGGATGTTCAATTCATGCAGCCGTCATAAAAAAAAGATATAGTACTCCTAGCTGCTGTACATGCAACCGATATGCATGATGGCAGTGAGGTGGGCCTTGTTCGCATTCAAACGGACAAGCCACCGTCCAGACAAATAAAACGTGGAAACATAAAATGTTTCCACGTTTTTTATTTGTACAAGGCATGCTGTTCGCGAAAACTGCCAGGGCTGGTGCCCGTCCATTCCTTGAAAGCATGATTGAACGTGCTTTGTTCCTGATATCCAAGCAGGAAGGCGATATCAGTCAGGCTATATTCCGATGTGCGCAGATAATCTTCTGCCAGTTCCTGGCGACTGCGATCAAGTAATTGCTGAAAGCTGACACCGGCATCGCTAAGTTTACGTTGCAGGGTGCGTTGACTGAGTGCCAGTTCTTGCGCAATCAGCGGCAATCTTGCCTGATCTTGCGCCAGTTTGCTGGCAATGGCGGCACGCACCAGCGCAATGATGCCATTCTCATTCTGTAATCGCTGTTTTTCTCTGAGCAATTGTTCGGCATGTTGCTGCAATACCGGATACATGTTGATATCTGCATTGGGCACCTGCCAGTTCAGCAAAGTAGTAGGGAAGCGTGCGCAATTCAAGTCAGCATCAAAATGCACGTCTGGCCCGAACAGTCTATGGTGTTCATCCAGTTTTTCTGGAGCGGCATGCATAAAAAGAACCGGGACAAAAGGCAGGGGGGTACCGGCAAACCAGTTGCCAAAAACCCGGATGCCGGCAAAAACGCTTTCGACCAGATGTCTGCTGGCCGCAGGGAAATGGTTATGCCATTGGTATTCTGTCAGATCACCATCCGTGACCAGGCTCGAACGTCCCAGATCATGTGCCAGGCTTTCGTAGCGCATGGTGTGCTGAAAGGCCAGTCCAAAGTCCTTGCAGCTCATGAGTATCATGCCGTATACATTATAAGTACCTAGCTTGACGCGTTCACCTGTGTGCAGGCCAAAATTCAGGTCACCACTCATTAGTGCGGCAGCATCCAGTAATTTTACATAGTCTGTGGCAGCAATGGTTTCGCGCAACTGCGTCAGCGCATTTTCACCCATACCAGCCTGTATCGCCAGGTTGTGCGGGCACAAACCATATTCCCCAGCCAAATCCAGCAAAGGTTGCAGATAGGCTGCGGCCACCCGTCCCGATGTCGTATTGCCCCTATGTATGGTGCTGGCGTGATTTGGCATATTAAAACAAAACCCCTGTCATGAACGCACAAGACATCCCCCGGATGTCTGCTTAAGCTGGAACCCGTGCAGGCAACAGTGCAACAAGTATACCAACAGGACTTACGAAAAACCGCAACAGCTGCGTTGCAGATCCTGGTCGTACATTCCGTACGTTAGTACTGTCTTCGTTGCCACGCTTTGCCGGGTCAATTTTGCGTAAATCCTAAATAATTCAAACTTAAACGAAAGAATAAAAATGCGACGTTGGAATGGCTGGGGGGATGACAGTATCACATTTGCCCTGAATACAGATGCGCTGGAGTTCTTGCGTGAACGTATAGGCGTGGGCGCGGCACCGTTGGATGCAGAGCTGAGTCAGATCTGCCAGCAACTGCCAGCGAGCAGACTGGGCGCACATGCCCTGATCGATACCAGTCCAGAGACCCGCCTGCGGCATAGCAGCGGACAAAGCGTGCCGGACTGGCTAAAAATGCGTTACGGCAAGATACAGACCTTCCCCGATGGCGTCGCTTATCCAGAAAGCAGTGAAGAATTACGTACGCTGCTCGATTATGCCGGTCAGCGCCATATCGCGTTGATCCCCTATGGCGGTGGCACCAGTGTGGTGGGGCATCTGCAAGTGATTGCGAGTGATCAGCCGGTGCTGAGTGTGGATATGTCGCGCTTGTGTGGCATGCTTGATCTGGATAAAGAAGCGCAACTGGCGCGCTTTGGTGCGGGCACCTTCGGTCCTGACATTGAGGCGCAACTGCGCGCTCAGGGGTACACCCTGGGTCATTTCCCGCAGTCATTTGAATATTCCACTCTGGGCGGGTGGGTCGTTACCCGTTCTTCGGGGCAGCAATCGCTGGGATATGGCCGGATAGAAAACCTGTTTGCCGGTGGCAGAGTGGAAACGCCGCAAGGGCGGCTGGATATCCGACCATTTCCTGCATCGGCAGCCGGGCCGGATCTGCGCGAAATCCTGCTGGGTTCTGAAGGACGCATGGGGATATTGACTGAAGCCACGGTGCGCATACGTCCCTTACCTGAATGTGAAGAATTTCATGCCGTATTCTTTCCTGACTGGGATGCCGCACAGGCTGCCATCAGGGCCATTGTCCAGGCTGAACCTGGTTTGTCCATGCTGCGCTTGTCGAATGCAACCGAGACACTCACCAGCCTGACACTGGCAGGCCATAAAAAAATGATAGGCGTGCTGGAAAGTTATTTACGCTTGCGAGGCTGCGCTTCAGAAAAATGCCTGTTATTGCTGGGTGCCAGTGGTGATGGCAGACATGTGCGACATGCTGTCAGAGCGGCGCTGAAAATCGCGCGAGGCTGGCAAGGTATTCATGTCGGTCGCTACATGGGTGAAAAATGGAAGCAAGGGCGTTTCAAGAATGTTTACCTGCGTAATAGCCTGTGGGAGCAGGGCTATGTCGTAGACACCGTGGAAACTGCCTGCGACTGGTCTAAAGTCAAAGGCATGATGCTGGGTATGGAACAGACCGGCAAGGACATCATGACCAGCGAAGATGAAAAGCTGCATGTGTATACCCATTTATCCCATTTGTATGCGCAAGGAGCGAGTGTCTATACCACTTTCGTCTATCGCTTGAGCGGTGATTTTGATCGTGATATGGCACGCTGGTACAAACTTAAATCTGCCATTTCCCGATTCATTGTGAGTCATGGCGGCACCATCAGCCACCAGCACGGCGTCGGTTACGATCATGCACCTTATCTTGCGGTAGAAAAAGGAGAGCTGGGCATGAGCAGTCTGCATCATCTGTACCGGCATTTTGATCCGCAGGGCATCATGAATCCCGGCAAGTTATTGCCAGCAGAAGACAGCTTGCGATGAAGGCCGAAAACAGCAAACAAGGCTTTCAGTCCAACCAGGTCGCAGACTTGTTCTGCCAGGACTGGGATGTGCTGGTGATAGGCGGAGGTATTACCGGTGCCGGTATCTTGCTTGAAGCGGCACGACGTGGCTGGAAAGTCTTGCTGGTAGAGCAAAGGGATTTTGCCTGGGGCACGTCCAGTCGCTCATCCAAGCTGGTGCACGGTGGGCTACGGTATATGCAACAGGGAAAATTCGGCCTGACGCTGGACTCTGTCCATGAAAGGCAGCGCTTGCTGGAATCAGTCGCAGGTCTGGTGGATCCGCAGAGCTTTGCTTTTGGCGACTATAAGGGACGCAAACCGGGGCGCTGGCTATTTTCTTTTGGTTTGGCTATTTATGACTGGATGGCCGGCAGGCAAGGGAAAAAGCAGACTCGCCGCTATCACCGGGCACAAGACTTCCTGATGCTGGCCCCGCATATTGATCGCCGCAATTTGCTGGGCGGTTTGTGCTACCAGGACGCCAAAACCGACGATGCACGTCTGGTATTGCGCGTCTTGCAGGAAGCTGGAGCAAACGCTGGTCAGGCACTGAACTATGTGGGCGTTGATCGCATCCTGTACCGTGATGGACTGGCATATGGCGCATCATTGATCGATGCACGCAACAAACAGCGCTACGAGGTACAGGCAAAAGTCATTATTAATGCGACGGGAGCCTGGGCCGAAAAATTGTGCTCGCAGTCCACATCATTGCAGATGTATGAGCAGGAACAGCAACAAGTTGCGCCACACAAGTTACGCCCTCTGCGCGGCAGTCATTTGTTGCTGCCTGCCTGGCGTTTGCCAGTGGCGCAAGCTGTCAGTTTCATGCATCCGCGTGATGGCCGGCCGGTATTTGCCTATCCCTGGGAAGGTGTCAGCCTCGTTGGCACCACCGATGTGGATCATCATGCCGATTTGCAGACCGAGGCCAGTATTACCGCAGAAGAAGTTAACTATCTGATGGAAGCGCTGGATTTTCAGTTCCCGCAATTGCAGATCAGGCGAAGCGATATTATTTCTTGTTACGCCGGTGTACGCCCTGTCATTGATAGTGGCAAGGCAGATCCGTCGAAAGAAGGGCGTGATCATGCCATATGGCTGGAAAAGGGATTATTGACAGTCACCGGCGGCAAGCTGACGACCTTTCGTCTGATTGCACTGGATGTCATGAAACAAATAGCGTCTTTGCTTCCGGCACCGGCATCCGCCATCAATGACGACAGCATGTTTAAACCGGCTGATGACTTGTCTGGCGATGTGCGACTGGATCATGCGAGGAGAACGCGCTTGCAAGGACATTACGGCACTCTGGCTGCCGCCGTGCTGGAAGCAGCAAGGGAAGGGGAGCTGGATTACCTGCCCGGCACACTGACCATGTGGGTAGAGTTACGTTGGGCTGCCCGGCATGAAGCTGTGCATCACCTGGAAGACTTGCTGTTGCGCAGAACCCGTATTGGCCTGCTGCTACGGCATGGTGGGCTGGCCTTGTTGCCGCGTATCAGACTGATCTGTCAGACTGAACTGGGATGGGATGATGCATATTGGGAACTCGAACAGGCAGCTTACTTACAGTTGTGGAACAGGTATCACGCCTTGCCCGGCGACCTTATTCATTAGGACTTACGCAAAATCGCCCCAACTGCGTTGTAGCTCCTTTCCTAGGAGCCGCGTACCGTTCGTACTGTCTTCGTCGCTACGGTGCAGTCGGGGTTTCAGGCAACATGTTGCCTGCCGACGTAACGAACATCCTCTGCAAGGGAGGTTTCCTAAAAGCGATAGCCTTGCTGGGACAATTTTGCGTAAGTCCTATTCATGATTCACAGGCGGCATGGGCATAATACAATACATGACAATATTTAAAATATTGCTGACATCAACACAGGATATCAATGTCCGGACAAACAATTTTAGCCATAGATAATGGCACACAAAGCGTCAGGGCCATCCTGTTTGATTTGCGCGGTAATATTGTTGCCAAGTCACAGGTTCCGCTGGAGGCCTATTTTTCGGTACAGCCTGGCTGGGCGGAGCATCATCCTGAAGATTATTGGCAGGCAGTATGTACTGCCTGCCAGCGTCTGTGGCAAATGCCTGGTGTCACACCAGCCGGTGTGCTTGGCGTGGCAGTCACTACGCAGCGCGGCACGGTCATCAACCTGGACAAACAGGGGCAGCCCTTGCGTCCGGCGATTACCTGGCTGGATCAACGACGTACCGATGTGGTGCCTGCCGTTAATCCCTTGTGGCTGACCGCCTTTAAAATTGCCGGCGTTGCCAGCACCATCAATTTCTTCCGGGGCGAAGCCGAGGCTAATTGGATCAAGGCGCATCAACCAGACATCTGGGACAAGACCGATAAATACCTGATGCTGTCAGGCTATCTGAATCATCGTCTGTGTGGCAATTTTATCGATTCAGCAGGCTCACAAGTCGGCTATATCCCTTTCGACTATAAACACCTTAAATGGGCAGGCAAGCTGGACTGGAAATGGCAGGCACTGGCCGTCAGGCGAGAAACCTTGCCTGAGCTGGTTGCGCCTGGCACCGTCATGGGCCATATCACCGAAGCAGCTGCCGCCGCAACCGGCATACTGGCTGGCACGCCTTTGCTGGCTGCTGCTGCCGACAAGGCTTGCGAAGTCATTGGTGCCGGTTGCCAGCAACCGAATATAGGCTGCCTTAGTTACGGTACGACTGCTACCATCAACACCACCAGCAAAAAATATCTGGAGGTCACGCCTTTCATTCCACCTTATCCGGCTGCGATTCCCCATTTCTATAGCACCGAAGTACAGATTTTTCGGGGCTACTGGATGGTCAACTGGTTTAAGGAACAATTCGGTCATCACGAACAATTACAGGCAACAGAACAAGGTGTAGCGCCCGAAGCCTTGTTTGATGCGCTGGTGAATGCCGTACCGCCAGGTTCCATGGGCCTGATGCTGCAACCTTATTGGTCGCCCGGCATCAAGATACCGGGAGCAGAAGCCAAGGGGGCCATCATTGGTTTTGGCGACGTGCACACGCGTGCCCATATGTATCGCGCCATACTGGAAGGGCTGGCTTACGCCTTGCGGGAGGGGAAAGAACGCATAGAGAAACGCAGTGGCGTCGCCATTACAGAACTGCGCATTTCTGGTGGCGGATCACAAAGTGATGCGGCAATGCAACTCACCGCCGACATTTTTGGTTTGCCAACCTCGCGCCCGCATGTGTATGAAACCTCTGGACTGGGTGCAGCAATTGATGCCGCAGTCGGTCTGGGCCTGCATCCCAGTTTTGATGTCGCCATCAAGGAAATGACACGCATAGGAAAAACCTTCGAACCGATTGCGCATCACCACCAGATTTACAATGAACTCTATCATCGCGTTTACCAAAAAATGTATGCCCGCCTGCAACCGCTTTATAAAGAGATACAGCAAATCACAGGTTATCCCAAAATGCATTGATTGTTATAAGGCGCGGACATGACAACGGTCATACTTTTGCCAGGCATGGATGGTACCGGAACACTGTATGAACCCTTGCGCAAGGCATTGAATGGCAGGTGCAAGCTGCTTGTCGTTACTTACCCTGTCGACCAGGTGCTGGATTATGCTGCGCTGGAAAAAGTGGCACGTGCTTGTCTGCCGGCGGATGAAGAATATATCTTGCTTGGTGAATCGTTTTCTGGCCCGGTTGCGATCTCTATCGCCGCCAGTCAGCCGCCAGGCTTGCGTACATTAATACTGTGTGCAAGTTTTGCGCGTAATCCCCGTTCTTCACTTTCTGGTTTCAGACATTTGCTTTCTTTTGTCAATGTGAAGATGGCGCCCGTGGTTTTGATAAGTCATTTCTTGTTAGGGAAATTCGCAACGGCAGAATGGTGTAACCTGATAAGGTTAGCTCTCGCAACTGTATCATCCGATGTATTGAGAGCCAGAATGCGCAACGTCTTGTTGGCCGATGTGAGTTCAAAACTGAGCTACATCAAAGTGCCAGTACTGTATTTTCGTGCTACACAGGATCGTCTGGTACCCTTATCAGCCTATCAGGAGATAGAAAAAACATTGCCATCTACAGAGTTGTACGAGTTTGATGCACCACATTTTCTTTTGCAGGTGAAAGCAAAAGAAGTGGCTGATGTTATCGCAACATATTGTGTCCAATGATATATCAGGATGCACAATTGATACCTGGCTTGTATTACTTAATCCAGTAATACAGATCCATCCGGCCCCCATTTGACCTTGGTAATGCCTGGGTCCGTTTCTTCCAGCCGCTTCATTTCTTCTTCCTGCGGCGTGATCAAGCCACGCTGCACACGCAATTCATCTGCAAGGCGATGTTCTTCCACTATCTGCTGGCGGCGTTCTGCCGCCAGTTTGATGGTATCGATCAGCTCATCCTGATCCCAGGGTTTGGCAATATAACGGAAAACTTCGGCCTCGTTGATGGCGCCCAGTATGGTTTTGAATTCTGCGGATGCGCTCAGCATCATGCGTATGGCATCTGGTTGTATTTCTTTGGCCGACGAAAGAAATTGTATGCCATTCATTGCAGGCATATGGTAGTCGGAGATAATAAAGTCATAGGCCGTATGCCGCATATGTTCCATGGCTTCAGAGGGGGAATTGAACAGGTCTATTGCCATGTCCATCTCTTTGGCGACACCTTTCAGGCTTCTTTGTAATGCCAGTAACACATTCTGTTCATCATCCAGCAATAAGATTCTAGGCATTATTTTCTCCTGTTACTGTAAATCCGTATCGTCAATTTAGCACTTCCGGGATGGTCGAACAATCCCAACTTATCGATGACATGCTGATCAAGCACGTATTCGGCAGGTAATAACAGCATGCCGTCCTTGGAAATCACATCTGCGGAAAGGATCATGCCAACCTGCAGGTGGGGAACACTGACTTCTTTATCATCAATATCGTCACTCTGATTCGTGACAATTTGTTTAAATGCTTTAACAACTTTTTCATCATAGCGATTACCAGCGCCGCGAATGATCAGGGCCTGGGCATCTTCCATGTGCACGCGTCGCGGTACCAGGCTGCCATTCTGAAGATTGTCATAATCACTGGCCAGCGCCAGAATGCGTGCACCTAGAGGGATGTTTTCACCTTGCAGTCCATCCGGAAAACCCCGGCCATCAAAACGTTCGTGTTGGGAACGTATGATTTTTGCAGAACCTTGTAAATCTTGTAATGGCATCAATAGCTGTTCTGCCCGCAGAGTATGCTTATGATACTGTCCTAACTGTTCACCGTTCATCTGATTGAGTGGTGTTTCCAATAATTCATCGGAAAAACCTATCTTCCCGATATCGGCCAATAATGCCGCGACAAAAATCTCCTGAATTTCGCGCGTGTCCATATTGAATTTTTTTGCAATTTTTCTGGACAAGTCGGCAACTCTTCTGGAATGTCCTACCAGTTTCCCGCCACGCATTTCGACGACGCTGGAAAATACCTTGATGGATGTCAGAAAATTACTTTTTAATTTGTCGTTTGCCTGCAATAAAGATTCATGCGCCTTTTTTAAATCGGTAGTGCGTTCATCAACCTTTATTTCTAGCGTGGCATTGAGAGACTTCAATTCTTCGTTCTGTCTTGCGGTTAATTCTTCCAGACGTTTTTTCTCTAGCTCGAGTGCCTTGCGTTCCAGCGCCTGCCGCACGACCAGTACGATGTCATTGTCGTTCCATGGCTTGGTAATATAGCGATAAATTTCACCCCGGTTGATAGCATCGATAGTCGATTGCATGTCTGCGTAACCGGTCAATAGTAAGCGTATGGTATCAGGCCAACGGGCTCGGACATGTGTTAAAAATACAGCGCCATCCATGACTGGCATACGCATATCAGAAATGACCAGGTCAACAGCTTCCTTTTCCAGTATCTCCAGGCCTTCCTGACCACCGTTGGCAATCAGTATTTTGTAAGAGTATGGTCTGAACAATCTGCGCAAGGCAGAAAGAATATTCGGCTCATCATCTACGAACAGTAGTACAGCAGAGTTCACGGATGCAGTCTCGCCGTTCATGTCTGGACACCTTCATCGTCAGGAGAATTGTCTACATGCCGGATGGGCAAGCTGATAAGAAAGCTGCTGCCTTTGCCGATTTCGCTGCTGACGCTAATGTTGCCAGCATGCTTCTGTATGATGCCATAAGAGAGTGACAGTCCCAATCCTGTTCCTTTGCCTATAGGTTTGGTTGTAAAGAAGGGGTCGAAAATGCGATTGAGATTTTCTTTGGGAATGCCGCTGCCGTTATCCGTCACTTCTATCATGACGCGCGTATCGTCACGGCTGGTACGAATGGTGATTTTTCCTCTTTCGTCTCCTATGGCGTGGGATGCATTTACCACCAGATTCATGATGACCTGATTAATTTGTGAAGCCAGACATTCGACATCGGGAATATCACCATATTCCTTGATAATATCTGCCTTGTATTTGATCTCGTTATTGACAATGTTTAAAGTGGAGTCTATACCCTGATGAAGATTGGCCCATTGCCATTCCTGCTGCGAATCCACTCTTGAAAAGTCCTTTAAATCCTGAACAATTTTACGTACACGTTCTATGCCTTCCCGTGATTGCTGTACCAGATCGGGGATGTCTTCCTTCAGGAAGGATAATTCCTTTTCTTCTTTTATATCAGCGATTTTATTGCGTATGCCGGCATCGGCAATATGCAATTCTACAGTTTCATATGCATGAATGATGCTGAACAAGTCTTTGATATAGTTTTCCAGCGTGGCGAAATTTGAAAAAATATATCCAATAGGATTATTGATTTCATGAGCAACACCGGCAGCAAGTTGACCGATGGAAGCCAATTTTTCAGATTGCAGTAATTGTTCCTGTGCCATGGACAGCCTGGCATTAAGTTCTGTCAACTCCGTATTGCGACGTACCAGTTCATTTTCTACGGCTTCTCTTTGTTTGATGTCTGCTTCCAGTTTGTTGTTGGTATCTGCAAGTTGCAAGGTACGTTTTTTTACCAGGTTTTCCAGGTTGCTGTGGGCCTGGCGCAAAGCGTTCTCGGCGTCGCAACGTTCAGTAATATCTTCCAGTGTTTCTATGGCACCTACAATTTTTCCTTCCTGGTTGTAAAGTGGGGCAGCCGTAAAATGTAGCCACAGACCGTGTTCATGCAAGTCAGGAAAAAAATCGATGGCTTCATAAGCACCAGGTATAAGCTGCGACGAAGAGAATTTATTTTTGTAAAATTTCTGTATGAAAATGTCATCGCCAGACAAAACCAGATCTGCCAGAACCGGCCGATTTTCGCGATAAAAAGCTTTCCATTGATGGCGGGTGGAAATCATGCTGGCAGCCGAATAGCCAAGGACATATTCGCAGGCTTTATTCCAGTGGGTGATGACATGATGCGAATCAATGACAAAAGTCGGAACCGGACTGCTATCAAGAAATTGCGCCAGCTCTATGCCCATGGTATTGAGCGCAAATGTATCTATCTTTTGCTTCTCTGCCAAAGCATTTGTTAAGTGTTCAGTACCAGTTTTTTCTTGTGCTGATGCAGAAAGGGAACTGGTTTTTTCTGAAACGGGAAATTCTTTGCTCATTCTTTTTCACCTGGTTTTTGTCTCGTCCGGCAGGATATGTTTTGATGGCGGAATATCTGATTTCCTTTTCATGTTCTGATCAATGGTGCATTCTGTCGTCTATCAGCATGACAATTTTTCCGCTGGACTTATTCTGTTCGCCCATATTCTTCCACTGTGCGTTAAACGGCTTTTGGTAAACATGTACCGGGAACCAGATACCTTCTGAATGTTCCCTTATTCCATTGCCTACATCGGGAATCAGGTGTTCAATCTGGCATCCCAATTCTATTCTGGATTGTGGAATAACCTGTTCCGCAGAGCTATTGATGAATACCACCATGTCTTCATCATCGACAGCGATGATGGGTAGTGGCACATATTGCAGCACTTCGCGCACTATGCTTAAACTCAGTTGTCCAAGTGTGATTTGTTTTTGTTTTTGTTTGACTAATTCTGCCAGTTGACGGTTTGCAGTGACTAATTCCTGATTTTTTGTTTGTATTTGCAGATTCAGGCTACGATTTTCATCTTCCATTTCTTTATAATGAAAGGCTTCACGGATATTCGCGCGTATTAATTCATCATCCCAGGGCTTGGTCAGAAACTTGTAGATCGCACCTTCATTAATGGCATCTGTGATGTATTGCAGTTCGGTGTAGCCGGATAAAACAATACGTATGGTGTCAGGGTATAGTTTTTTTGCATTCCGTAAAAATTCCACGCCAGTCATGGATGGCATGCGTTGATCTGAAATGATCACATCGACTCTATTTTTCTCCAGAATGCCCAAACCTTCATGTCCGCTGCCAGCGGTAAGTATTTGGTATCCGTCCCGGCGTAAAAGACGTTTCAGTGCATTTAATATGTTGGGCTCGTCATCAACTAGCAGCAATGTGCGATCCGGTTTCCCCATACGCAGTAAATGTTTATCCAATACCAGGCTGTCCTGCAAAAAAGCAGTCATCTGTTTGATCGACAGAGGGATGGAAAAGAAATATCCCTGTATCTGATCACACATGTTGTCGCTCAGGAATTTGCACTGAGCTTCTGTTTCCACACCTTCAGCGATTACTTTCATTCCCATGCTATGTGCCATGGAAATGATGGCTCTGGAAATCGAGACGTCGTCGGAATTGTGTGGCAGTTCATGAACAAAAGATTGATCAATTTTGACGTAATCGAATGGGAAATGTTTCAGATAACTGAGCGCCGAATACCCTGTGCCAAAGTCGTCCAGAGACAGCTTGTAACCTTGCTGCTTGAAGTCCCTGAAGAGCTGATCTATGCCGGTATCGCGGTGCATGAGTATATTTTCAGTAATTTCCAAAGATATTTGATCTGCCGTCACATGCATGTTTTTCAGAATTTCGGACAGACGCATAATGAACCCGGCATCCTGTAGCTGTTTCGGGGAAACATTGATAGCCACACATGGTGCATCAAGTTTCGCGCTTATCCAGGCTCTGATATCCGTGCAGGCCTGCCTGATCACCCATTCACCTAATTGGATAATAAGATCTGATTGCTCCGCTACCCGGATGAACGCTGAAGGGGAGATTGCACCGCAAGTGGCATGATTCCAACGCAATAAGGCTTCCACACCGACAAGTAAGCCGGTTTGCAAATCTGCCTTGGGCTGGTAATACAATTCCAATCCATTGGCATTGATTGCAAGTTGAAGCTCTTTAGCCATATCAATTTGCTTGTGCGTTACCATATCCATTTGATTTGATCTCACATTATGATGACCATGCTAGGCAGCTTTAGCATCTTTATGACAACCGCGTACGCTGATTACTGTGTCGTAGCATCTTCCTGACGCAAGGGGAGCCAGACAGTGAAGCAGGTGCCTTTACCCAGTACACTGTTAACGTCGATCCTGCCACCGTGCTTTTTGATGATGCCGTAAGAAAGGGAAAGACCCAGACCTGTTCCACTACCTACGGGTTTGGTGGTAAAAAAGGGTTCAAAGATGCGATTCAGATTTTCAGGAGGAATACCAGCACCGGTATCCAGTACTTTTATCCAGACCATATCTCTGTCACACCCCGTACTGACTTTGATGATGCCGTTTTCCTTGATTGCATGTGATGCATTCACCAGTAAATTCATGATGACTTGATTGACTTGCGAAATGATGCATTTTACCGGTGGTAACTGACCATATTCCTTGACCACATTGGCCTTGTACTTGATTTCATTTTTGACGATATTCAAGGTACTGTCTATGCCTTGATGAATGTCTGCCTCTTGCCAGTCCGTTTCACCCACGTGCGAAAAATCTTTAAGCGATTGAACGATGTCCTTGACGCGCTTGAGCCCGTCCATAGATTCCCTCACCAGATCCTGTATGTCTTCCTTTAAAAACGCTAAATCAGCTTTTTCCCTGATCTCATTCATCTTGCCGCTTGCCTGACTTGCCGTCAGTGCTTGCGGTATCAGATTTTCATAATTACTGATGACTTCAAATAACTTTTCTACGTAATTGTGCAGGCTACCAATATTGGAGTTGATAAAACCTATGGGATTATTGATTTCATGCGCAATACCGGCTGCCAACTGACCTACCGATGCCATTTTTTCAGATTGCAATAACTGCTCGTGAGCTTCTTGTAATTTTTTGATCAAAAGCTGTTGTTCTTCCCCCTTTTTGAACAGGGCATCTTCCATTTCCTTGCGTTTGGTAATGTCTGTCAGCGATCCGATCACTTCTACCGGATTACCATCTTCATCACGAATCAGCCTCAGCATGTCGTGCATCCATACATAGTGGCCGGCACGACTCATGAAACGGTATTCGTAAGTACGTTCTCCTTCGGTGAACAACTTGGCAATGCTTGAAAAAATTTGGGGAATATCTTCGGGGTGAATATGGTCAAACCAAAAATTCGGGTCGGCCACCATTTCTTCTGGCTGATAGCCCAGTACATGGAGCGCGTTATTGCTGACGAAGGTCATTTTGAAGTCGCCAGTAGGTACGCTGCTGTAAATAATGGCGGGAGTATTGTCTATCAGGTATTGCAGTCTGGTATCAGTGGACAGACCTTTGCTTGCATCAGTTGCTGTGGCAGTAGCCGTGGCCGGTGGGAGTATGCTGAACTCATCAAATTGATTGATCATGATTATCCGCACAGGAAAATTGACAAAAGGATTATTTTTTCAATTTCTTTACAATTTCATATTAGACCAATAACTAAGTACATAGCCAAATATTTTGTTTCTTTTTTGGTATTGGCGTTTGTTTGTGTAAATAGTTAATGGACTTGTCCATATTAAAAATAATTCATTAAAATCAAATGCTTGATAGAATTTCCTCCATTTTTTGACCAGCGTTCATCCGTGGCGATTAGCACCAGTGCTATTTTTATAGAAATAAATTTTGATATGAATGATTAGGTCAACACGCCCTAAAAACAGGGCAATTTCAGATGTGGGTTGTTTTTCGCACAATTTAAGAGCGCAAGCGCACTGAAAAGCGGAGTTTTTTGAGTCAGAGTTTGCCGGAAAGTAACTTTCACCAATTTGGGTAGTTTTTTGTAACATCTGCGTAGCTTGGGCGAGGGGCCGGTCGGCAACAGTGACTGGGCTGCATTGCCTGATTTTAAGATGTGTCCATACAGCAGTTCTGGTTGTGTGATGACTGCTTGAGTGCACCGCCGATCGCTACGTCCATAACAATAAAACGCTGGCTGAAGGATCGTTTGTATCGAACTTCAATCATGCTGCTGAGTGGTCTCGTTGCATTATATAAGTTGGCACGTTATCTGCTATCCGTAGTGGGAAGCTTGCAGTTTTTTGTTCCATGACCTCACTACTACCAGGAGAAAACATGTCACGTCGTACTGTTTTGAAAGCAACTGCACTTGCCGCAATGACTTTGGCCGCATCTGGCTGGATCTCGCAGGCACAGGCCGCCGATACCATCAAGGTCGGCATTCTGCATTCCCTGTCTGGCACTATGGCAATCTCGGAGACATCCTTGAAGGATGTGGCCCTGATGACGATCGATGAAATCAATGCCAAAGGTGGTGTCATGGGCAAAAAGCTGGAAGCGGTGATCGTTGATCCGGCATCCAACTGGCCACTGTTTGCCGAAAAGGCCCGTCAACTGGTATCGCAGGACAAAGTGTCTGTTGTATTCGGTTGCTGGACATCGGTATCACGTAAATCCGTACTGCCGGTCTTCAAGGAACTCAACAGTCTGTTGTTTTACCCAGTTCAGTACGAGGGTGAAGAGCTGGAGAAAAACGTTTTCTACACAGGCGCAGCGCCAAATCAGCAAGCCATTCCTGCCACTGAATACCTGATGTCGAAAGAAGGCGGTGGCGCCAAGCGTTTCGTCTTGCTGGGCACAGACTATGTGTATCCACGCACGACCAACAAAATCCTTCGTGCTTTCCTGCATAGCAAGGGCGTCAAGGATACCGATATCGATGAAGTCTATACACCATTCGGCCATTCTGACTATCAGACCATTGTAGCCAACATCAAGAAATTTGCGGCTGGTGGCAAAACTGCTGTCATTTCCACCATCAATGGTGATTCCAACGTACCGTTCTATAAAGAACTCGGCAATGCCGGTCTGAAGGCAACGGATGTGCCTGTCGTTGCATTCTCTGTCGGTGAAGAAGAACTGCGCGGTGTGGATGCCAAACCGCTGGTAGGCCATCTGGCCGCATGGAACTACTTCCAGTCTGTGAAAAATCCAGTGAATACTGAATTCATCAAGAAATGGAAAGACTATGCTGCTGCCAAAAAATTGCCTAATGCAGCCACAGTCGTCACCAATGATCCTATGGAAGCGACTTATGTCGGTATCTACATGTGGAAACAGGCCGTTGAAAAAGCCAAGTCCACAGATACCGACAAGGTCATCGCTGCCATGGGTGGACAGACTTTCAAGGCGCCATCCGGTTTTGAACTGACGATGGATAAAACCAATCATCACCTGCACAAGCCAGTCATGATAGGCGAGATCAAGGCTGACGGTCAGTTCAGCGTGGTCTACAAAACCAAGGCACCGATTCGTGCCCAACCATGGAGCCCATACATCCCGGGCAATGAAGGCAAGCAAAAACTGTAATTGAAGGAATGATGCAGGCACTCAGGGGGCGACGTAGTTGTCTGTCTGGCTGGCTGAATAGCTGGTCAGCATGGCTGCTGCCTTGAGTGCCGTTCCGGAATTTTTCCATTTTTGACCTGGTTGCCTATGACATTTCGTAAAATCTGCGCGAGCATTGTCCTGCTCGTGTTCAGCCTGGGTGCGCACGCAGCTATTGATGGCAAGCTCTTGCTGGCACTGTCTGGCGATGATCCCGATGCCCGCATTGTTGCTGTCAATTCCATCGCTGCCATGGGTAATGAAGAGGCTGTGGAAGTATTGACGGCGCTCAAAAATGAACAACTATTCGTCAAGGATGTCGCTGTTTATCTGGTTGATGGTGAGCAGGCTAAAGATCTTGCCAGCGGCAAAATGCAGAAACTGCCGGATGATGCCGAGGCAATCACCATCAATAATCGCCTGCGGGCCGCACTCGATAGTGCGCTGTCAGGACTGAAGCTCTTTTCACCGGATAAAAATACCCGCCTGATTGCTGCCACAGCGCTTGAGAAAGAGGCAACGCCAGAGCAATTGCCATTGCTGAACAAAGCCTATCTGAAAGAAAACGATAGCGAAATCAAATCCCGCCTGCAAATGCTGATTGCAACCGCGAATCTACAAGCCAGTGACCCGGTAGTACGCAAGGCGGCAGTCAAGGCCTTGCTGGATAGCCCGAATCCCAATTTGAAGCCTGTGCTGCAAAAAATGCTGGCACAAAATCCCGATGGCAGCTACAACGAAGCCGATGCCAGTATACGACTTGAAGCAGCCAATACCCTGAATGCCATTGATGGCCGTCTGGCGCGTATGGAATTTGTTGGCAACCTGTTTTATGGTGTGTCGCTGGGCAGCGTGCTGTTGCTGGCTGCCCTGGGCCTGGCGATTACCTTTGGGCTGATGGGCATTATCAATATGGCGCATGGCGAATTGCTGATGATAGGTGCGTACACGACCTATGCCTGCCAGATGTTGTTCCGCAAGTTCATGCCCGGCGCGCTGGATGCTTATTTATTGCTGGCCTTGCCAGCAGCTTTTCTGGTGTCTGCTGCCGTTGGTATTTTGCTGGAAAGAACTGTCATACGCTGGTTATATGGCCGTCCATTGGAAACTTTATTGTGCACCTGGGGTATCAGCCTGATATTGATGCAGGCAGTGCGTTCCATTTTTGGTGCACAAAATGTCGAAGTCGCTAATCCGGCCTGGATGTCGGGCGGTATCACGGTGCTGGGTTCGCTGGTTCTGTCGTATAACCGTATTATCATTATTTTCTTTGCCCTGTTCGTGGTATTTGCAGTCTGGTTATTGCTGAACAAGACCCGGCTCGGTCTGTTCGTGCGTGCCGTGACGCAAAATCGCCGTATGGCAGACTGTGTGGGCGTGGCTACCGGCAAGATAGACATGCTGACTTTCGGCCTGGGTTCAGGCATAGCAGGTCTCGGTGGTGTGGCTCTGTCGCAATTGGGTAATGTTGGCCCTGATCTCGGGCAAAACTATATCGTCGATTCTTTTATGGTGGTGGTGCTGGGCGGGGTAGGGCAACTGGCGGGTACCGTGATCGCCGCTTTCGGTCTGGGTGAGGTGAATAAATTTCTGGAGCCTGTTGCCGGGGCGGTTATGGCTAAGATCGTCATCCTGGTTTTCATCATCGTTTTCATACAACGCAGACCGCAAGGCTTGTTTGCGCTCAAAGGCAGGAGCGTAGAATGAACTCAACCATGACGACAATGAAGGGCCTGTTTTCCAGGCCAGCCTGGACCGGCATTGCGATTTGCGCAGTGATTGCCGTGTTGCTGCCTATTCTTAACCTTAGTTTCCCCGCTGGACACGCTCTGCATATTTCCAGCTATACGATAGCCCTGGTCGGCAAGTTCATGTGTTATGCCCTGGCGGCATTGGCGCTGGACCTGGTATGGGGTTATACCGGCATTCTGTCTTTGGGGCATGGCGTATTTTTCGCGCTGGGTGCGTATGCACATGGCATGTATCTGATGCGTGCGATTGGCCGTGAGGGCGTCTACCAAAGTAATCTGCCTGACTTCATGGT
Source organism: Undibacterium sp. Ji49W (assembly GCF_049340205.1). Classification (NCBI taxonomy): domain Bacteria; kingdom Pseudomonadati; phylum Pseudomonadota; class Betaproteobacteria; order Burkholderiales; family Oxalobacteraceae; genus Undibacterium; species Undibacterium sp. Ji49W. The sequence goes on from NZ_JBMPOW010000006.1 coordinate 162,427, forward strand.
CTTCCTGGACTGGAAAACCTACCCCTGGTACTGGTCCATGACCGACAGCTTCTGGTATTGCATGGCGCTGGTGGTACTGGTACCTGGCGTGCTGGCCTTTATCTTTGGTTTCTTTGCTTTCCGTTCCCGCATCAAGGGGGTGTATTTCTCCATCATCACCCAGGCGATGACATTTGCCTTCATGCTGCTGTTCTTTCGTAATAACACCGGCTTTGGTGGCAATAACGGTTTTACGGACTTCAAGCGCATTCTGGGTTTTACCATTACTGCGCCCGGCACCAAGGCTGCGCTGTATCTGATCACCTTGCTGATTTTGCTGTCGGCCCTGTTTTTGTGTCGCTGGATAGTCATGTCCAAGCTGGGGCGCGTGTTACAGGCTGTGCGTGATTCTGAATCACGCCTGATGTTCATCGGTTATAACCCCTTGTGGTTCAAGCTGTTTGTCTGGACGCTGTCTGCCATACTCTGCGGCATTGCCGGCGCCTTGTATGTGCCCCAGGTTGGCATCATCAACCCGTCTGAAATGTCACCAGCCAATTCGATAGAAATGGTGATCTGGGCGGCCGTCGGCGGCCGCGGTACTTTGCTGGGGCCTATCATTGGTGCATTCACTGTCAACGGGCTGAAGAGCTGGTTCACAGCGGCCTTTCCCGACCTGTGGTTGTATGCATTGGGCTTGCTATTCATACTGGTGACCTTGTTCATGCAACAAGGTGTCCTGGGCCTGGTGAGCAAGTTCAAAAAACAGCGGGAGCCAGCATGACTTTTTATATGATGAGTGGCGTCTTGCGACCAGGGCAGCAATACGATAGTGCAACCGGTGACCAGGGTGTGTCATATGGCCGCATCAAGCCGGAAGGCGTGGATACCACCCACGGTGCTATCCTTTATCTGGAAGATATCGTCGTTTCATTTGACGGTTTCAAGGCCATCAATAATCTGAACCTGGATATCTCGGTGGGAGAACTGCGTTGCATTATTGGCCCCAATGGAGCCGGTAAAACGACGATGATGGATGTGATCACCGGCAAAACCCGGCCCACATCCGGCACCGCGTTCTTTGGCCAGACTATGGACCTGACACGCATGAGCGAAGTCGATATTGCCCATGCCGGCATAGGTCGCAAGTTCCAGCGGCCGACAGTGTTCGAGCAGCACAGCGTTTTCGAAAATCTTGAACTGGCCATGAAAATGGACAAACGTGTCAAGACCACGCTGTTTGCCCGTTTAAACAGCGAACAGAAAGACAAGATAGCTGCCATCCTGCAATTGATACGCCTGAATGGGCAAGAAAGCAGACCGGCTGGCCTGCTGTCACATGGTCAAAAACAGTGGCTGGAAATCGGCATGTTGCTGATGCAGGAACCACAACTGATTTTGCTGGATGAGCCGGTGGCCGGCATGTCGGATGCAGAAACAGCACGTACCGCCGAATTGCTCAATGAATTGCGTGGCAAGCATTCCATCATGGTGGTCGAACATGATATGGGTTTCGTTACTGAAATTGCACAGCAGGGTAAGGTCACGGTATTGCATGAGGGGTCTGTACTTGCCGAAGGTACGATGGCGCAAGTGCAGGCTGATGAACGTGTCATCGAAGTCTATCTGGGACGCTAAGGACGCTAATGAAAGCCAAGCATGCTTGAAGTCAAACAATTGCATCAGCATTACGGTTCCAGCCATACCTTGCGTGGCATTTCACTTTCGCTTAAAAAAGGTGAATGCATGGCCCTGCTGGGGCGCAATGGCGTCGGCAAAACCAGTTTGCTGAAATGCTTGATGGGTGTATTGCCTGTTACCGAAGGCACCGTCACCTTTGAAGGCCGTGAGATCAATAAACTGTCGCCGCATGACAGAGCCCGGGCAGGGATTGCCTATGTGCCGCAAGGCCGTGAGATTTTTGCACGCCTGACCGTAGAAGAAAATCTGCTCATGGGCATGGCCAATCTGCCGGCACGCAAGGCTGGCAAGATCAAGGATGAGGTATATCAACTTTTCCCCGTACTGAAAGAAATGCTGCACAGGCGTGGCGGTGATTTGTCCGGGGGACAGCAGCAACAGCTTGCCATTGCCCGTGCCTTGCTGGCTGAGCCCAAACTCATCATCCTTGATGAACCTACTGAAGGCATACAGCCTTCCATCATCAAGGACATCGGTCGCGTCATCCGTTTGTTGCGTGAGCGTGGTGACATCGGCATCTTGTTGTGTGAACAGTATTTTGATTTCGCCCGAGAATTGGCTGATCATTTTGTTGTACTGTCGCGCGGTGAAGTGGTGGCCAGTGGTGGGCAGGAATTGATGGATGGTGATGACGTCAAGCGGCATCTGGCGGTATAGTGCAGTTTTTACCTATCGCTAGCTGAATATGGATGTCTGCAGTCCTGCACTACCTTCAAGCACTACCAAATCACACTGGCAAGCCAGCCTGCAACTGGGTTTTAGCAGGGATGCAGATGTTACGCGCCTGACGGAGCGCAAGCACAGCGGCCCCTTACGTGTGCAAAAACCACTGTATCCCGAAGGGGACGCAGTTTGCCATGCCATCATTATCCATCCGCCGGGTGGTGTGGTGGGGGGCGATCAGTTAAAGATAGCTGTCAATCTGGCTGTTGACACCCATGCGCTCGTGACGACGCCGGGTGCGGCCAAATGGTATCGTAGTAACGGCTATACATCAGAACAACATATCAGTCTGAAACTTGATGCTGGTGCCAGGCTCGAATGGCTACCGCAAGAAACCATCTTTTTTGACGACGCCTGTGTCGATTTGCACCAGACAATACATCTGGCAGCAGATGCGAAGCTGATTACGGCAGATATTTATTGCTTTGGGCGTACTGCCTCTGGCGAAACCTATAACAGCGGCAAGATCGGGCAACATTGCAGCATCTATCGCGACGGCAAGATGATCTGGCATGAGCAGGGTAGCCTGCAAGGTGGCAGCTCTGCCATGCATAGCCCTTTGGGTCTGAACGGCAAATCGGTATCGGCGATGGTACTTGCTTCTGGTGCCATGCTGTCTGGCGACCAATTGCAGCTCTTGCGTGAACAAACAGCAGCCTTGTTGTCTTTACGTGAAGCAGATGCACTCTGTGGCGTTACGCAAATGAAGTCCGTGATTGTTGCACGCTACCTGGGCAACTCCAGCGAAGTTGCCCGGCATTGGCTGCAACTGGTGTGGCAGCATTTACGCCCTGTTGTGATTGGGCGTGACGCTATAATTCCGCGCATCTGGAATACCTGATTCGTAGGCTGCATCATGGCTCATGCAACCCAGGCCAGCCAGACTGGAACGCACTGCCACATCGAGAGGTGTGCGTGGTTCTTCACCTAAAAAATCTAGCAATGCCTGGTTCGACAGCTTGACTGGCGTACGCCACAGGTAACGCATCTCCAGCATTTCTTTAAAGGTTTGCTGAAACGGCGCCAGCAAGTAAAACAAGGGCCAGGGGAACCAGCTTGCCTTCAATGCCGGTTGGGCAGTAACACGACCTATCGCAGCTACCATCTGCTGACCGTCATGATCCCAATGTCCTTCCATGTGGAAGCGGGCAAAATTATCCAGCTCGTTTTCACGTTCCAGCAGGCGTACCATGGTTTCTGCCACGTCCGGCAGGTAAGCCCATTGATGCCCCATGCCGGCACTACCGGGGTAACGGACGACATTTACTGCTTTACCCGGTGTCACCAGCCCTTGTGAAAACCAGTTATTGGCTGCTTTGGGTCCAAAGAAATCACCAGCTCTGACGATGAGGGATTTGACACCCTGGCTGGCGGCCAGGCGCAGACGATGTTCCATTTCAACCCGAATTTTTCCTTTTTTTGTAGTCGGAAATTGTGAGGCGTTTTCTGCAATCAGCGGGAAGGCATCAGTGCCAAAGTTATATACTGTGCCAGGTAACACTATGCGAGCACCGCAGGCTTTTGCTGCAGCGATGGTGTTGTCCATCATCGGCAGTACCAGTTTTTCCCAGTCGCGGTATCCGGGTGGGTTGACTGCATGAACGATGACAGATTTCCCATCTGCTGCGCGGATGACATCTTCTTGCACCATCACATCACCGGTCAGCCAGATATGGGCCGCAGTTTTATCCTTTACTTGCTCAGGGTGGCGATGCAGGGTTGTCACCTGCCAGCCGCGTTGCATCAGCAAGCGCGCCACTTCACCGCCTATGCCGCCAGTTACGCCTAAAACCAATGCTTGCTTGTTATTCTGGATATTGCCTGATGTTTGCTGGTTCATTTTGATACTCCTTGTCGGTAAGTTGATGTAGTCATTGTGTATCTTCGTCAGGCTATATACAATTCTCTAAAACTGCATAGGTGATATACATTTTTGTATGGATGATAAAAATATTCACTGGGACTACTACCGTACTGCCCTGGCGGTGCTGGAAGAAGGGTCACTATCAGGTGCTGCCCGTGCCCTGGGTTTGACGCAGCCAACGGTAGGGCGGCAGATCGAGGCGCTGGAACAGGCTTTAGGAACCAGCCTGTTTGTACGCAACCAGTCTGGCTTGTCGCCCACTATTGCCGCACTGGCGCTCAAGCCCTATGCAGAAAACTTGCGGTCGACTGAAAGCGCCTTGCTGCGTAGCGTCTCAGCAGAAGCGAATGAGGTACGTGGTACCGTGCGCATCACGGCATCAGAAGTCATGGGAGTGGAAATACTGCCCGCCATCCTGGCAGACTTGCGGCAAACTTGCCCTGATCTGAGCATGGAACTACAGATATCCAACCTGACCCAGGATTTGCTCAAGCGCGATGCCGATATTGCCGTGCGTATGACGGAGCCCTTGCAGGATGCATTGATCGCACGTCGTGCTGGAACTATCGATCTGGGTTTCTTTGCCCATGCAGATTATCTTGCGCGCCACGGTGCGCCGACAGACATGCAGGCCCTGAAAGGGCATAGTTTGATCGGCTTTGACCGGGAATTGCCGTATATAAGGGCTTTTCAAAAACGTTTCCCGATTATGCAGCGTGCTGATTTCTCTTTGAGGGCAGATAGCGACCTGGTGCAATTGGCCGCTATACGTAAAGGCTATGGTATAGGTATTTGCCAGGTTGGGCTGGCGAGTCAGCATCCTCAACTGCAACGGGTGCTGGCAAAGGAATTTCAGATCGATCTGCCTGTCTGGGTTGTCATGCATGAAGACCTGCGTTCAAGCCAGCGTTACAAGACGACGTTTGATCATCTGGTCACTGCCTTGCAGACCTTGTTAGGCAAGGTCTGAATTTTTCTTGCCTTGATCAGACCTTGATCAACCCTTAACTAGGATTTGGTTAAGATTTAGTCAGGATTTGATCAGCAGCGCCGGATGTTGAATGGCCAATTCGCGCCAGGCATCAAAACCACCGGCAAATGGCCTGACATCCTGAAAGCCGAGTTGCCTCAAGGTGTGTGCGGCATGGACTGCTGCGGCATCACCAGGGCAAGCGCAAATGGTGATGACCATTTCATGCTGTGGCCATCCATTGGCTGCCAGACCGACCTGTTTCATTTCGCTGACAGTGGCGTGAGGTATGACACCGGTTTCAGCAATCAGGGCAGGGCTGCGCAAGTCAATAATGCGCGGCATGCTGTTTCTTTTGATGGTGTCAGCCAACTCTGCCGGACTGAAATGCGGGATGGATGCCAGTTTTTCAAAGCGCTTTTTCTGCCAGAATTTCCAGGCTAACCAGCACAGCAGCAAGCCGATAAACACTGCGATAATACGGATACCATGCATGGATAAAAATGCCAGGGCGATACCGATTTGCGCTTGCAAGGCAAAGCCAGCCAGCAAGGCCATGCCTGCCCACAAAGCTGCGCCAACGGCAGATGCCAGCATGAAAGACGCGCGCGGCATGCCCAATGCCCCGGCTACTGGCGGTGCCACGGTAGAAAAGCCAGGAATAAACTTGCCAACCACCAGCGACCACACCCCCCAGCGCATAAACCTGGCTTCAGTCTGGTTCACGCATGAACCAGGGTTAATCGACATCTTGCACAAAAATTTCAAGACCTTGTAACCGAAGCTTTTGCCCGCCTGATACCAGACCAGATCCGCAATCAGTGATGCAGTGACGGCGGCCAGCAGCAACACGGCCAGTTGCTCTATTTCAGTTACCTGGCTGGCATTCAGCATCATGGTGGGCACAGCAGGCACAGGCAGGCCCAATTGTTGCAGCAAGACGTTAACAAACACCATCAGATTGCTGTGTTGATGCAAAAATTCTGTCAGCCAGCCTTGGTCCATACCGGTTCCGTTCTTGATGATGCAGTTGGCAGGTGCCTGGAAACAAGCTCAATACAGCCCGAATATTCCCATACCTGAAAGAAACTCTATTGTAGGGCATTGTGTGCTTTCATATATGAGGCTTGTTGTAAAGTGTTGTCGTCTCACTGGATCACTTATCCACTCAGGCAGCCAGTGCCTGCACTGATGCGTCTGCCCTGGCCAGCAATTCTGCATACCTCGCCGGGTCTACGTTGGAGCCGCAAACGATAATCGCTACCCGCTTGCCCGCCAGTCTTTGTCGCAATGGACCAAACAATCCGGCCGTGGCGACTGCCGCAGCGGGTTCTGCAACCAGTTTGACATCATGGTAGAGATCCGACATCGCAGCGCAGATTTCATCATCGCTGACCCTGACTATTTCGTCCACAAAGCGCTGGCATACCCTGAAACTGTAATCCATGGCATAGGGCGCGCACAGGCTGTCGGCGATACTGTCAACCACAGACAGTTTTTCAGGCTGTCCTGACTGAAAACTGCGGTACATGGCATCTGCCCCGTAAGGCTCCACCCCATAAACGGCGCAATTCGGTGCCAGCTGTTTGACGGCAGAGGCAATACCTGCACACAAACCGCCACCACCAACAGGAACAATGACCGCATCCAGTTGCACCACCTGCTGCATCAATTCCAGCCCCACCGTTGCCGTGCCCTGGGCAGTCAGGGGGCCGTCATAGGGATGGATCATGGTGCGCTGTTCTTCTTCAACGATGCGCTGTCCTAAAGCAAATGCCCGGTGCATGTCTGCTTCTAGTATTACTTCTGCGCCGTCGTGGCGACAGGCATTGATGCGGGTAGGGCTGGCATGTTTTGGCAAAACGACCTTGCAAGACACACCCGCAAGTTTGGCTGCATACGCAACCGCCATGGCATGATTGCCGGCACTGACTGCTACCACGCCACGCTGACGTGCGGCAGCATCCAGTGCAGAAATACAATTCAGTGCACCACGCAGTTTGAAGGTGCCGGTTTTTTGAAACAACTCCAGCTTGAGCCAGACTTCGGTGTCGGGTTCCAGTTTGTTCAGGGCCGTACCGGTCTGCCATTTCCAGACGGGCGTATGCAAAACCTGCTGCGATAATTTGGCAGCCGTCTGGCGTATATCTGACAGGGAAGGATAGGGGTAGTCATTTCTTTGGGTATTTAAAACCGTGGATGACAAGGATGCAGAGGCGTGCAAAGGCCTGTCTGTAGCGACATGAGACATAAAAACTCCAGTATGGAAATCAGCAGAAAAATCGTGAACAAATTGCGAACGTGCGCAGGTTCAAGACATCAGAACAATGATGTGCTGAAGGGCCGCCAGGCACCGGCAAACGCCGTAGCTTAACGACCCGGAATAATTCGAATAATGGAAATGTCGCAGATGGAAACAGCAGGCAGCACAACCGCGTACACGACAGCAAATGCGGCATCAATAGCGCATGAGGTCGTGTTCAACAAGGGATGAGGAGTTGTGTGCATGGAAAAACTGTAACCGATCTTGACTGAGAAGGCAAGGGGCAATGATCCAGGGCGAATGTCATTTATCCTCGCTGACGTTCAAAGTCCATCACCCAGTTAGTTTCCCAGGTACTGCCACCATCACGTGAAAATGCCTGTTCCCAGCGTGGCATGTCGGGTGCTGGCAGGGTCCATAAAAAGCGTATGCGTATGGGCTGGTCAGCAAATGTGTCGTCGGCATAGAATTCACCGACGCCGTTTTGAAAGCGGCCGCGCATCGGTGTGTCGAGATGACCAGGGTAGCGGGCATCCAGCCACCAGATGGACCAGGTGCCGCTGCTTGCATCAAAACTGCGCAGGGTAGCAGCACAGTAGGGAGCGTCTGGCATGTTCAACTAGTTGTCATCAAAATTGCCAGCACCACCCATGATCTTGATGGTGGATGTCGTGCCGGTAAATTCCAGCCAATCCTGGCACTGGGCCAGTCTTTCTTTCAGGCGGCGATGTTTTACTTTCCAGTTGCCTATGAAGAAATCAAAATCAGCTGCGCCTGTCGTGTTGGTCGATGTGGACATGATGTTCCTTGAGTGTGTGGGATTACGGTGCCGAATGAGCACCTTTGAGCACCTTTTAGCACCTTTGAGCATCTTATTGTTAATATAGGACGAAATTAATCCTAATTGATATCTATACTTGCGGCATGTCTTCCATTTACCATCCGACCACACGTGTTCTGGCAGTGCTTGAGCTATTGCAGGCACATGGCCGCCTTGGTGGCGCCGAATTGGCGGATATGCTGAATATCGACAGACGTAGCCTGCGGCGTTATATCGTCACACTGGAAGAAATGGGTATCCCTGTGATGACTGAACGCGGTCGTTACGGTGGTTATGCCTTGATGCCCGGTTTTAAATTACCACCCATGATGTTCAGTGATGACGAGGCCCTGGCACTGACCACAGGTTTATTGGCTGCCCGCAGATTGAGTCTGGTGGATGCAGCGCCGGCAATTGCCAGCAGTCTGGCAAAACTGCAGCGGCTATTGCCAGATAAATTGAAGCGAAAGCTGCAGGCACTGGAAGAGGTGGTGCAACTGGATCTGGTGCCATCAACCAAACCCGCAGACCAGCAAGTCCTGGGCAGTTTGAGTGAAGCTGTCATGCAACAACTGAGGGTGCATCTGGAATATCGCGCCGCCGACGGTAATGCCAGCAACCGGGATTTTGATATGTATGGCGTGGCGTTTCATGCTGCTTGCTGGTATGCAGTCGGGTTTTGTCATCTGCGTAAGGATATCCGCAGCTTCCGGCTGGATCGTATATTGAGTATGCGAGTTCTGGATAAGCATTTTGAACGTCCTGCAAGGTTTAACGTGATTCAGCATTTACGCAAGGCGGTGGCGACGTTGCCGCGCGCATTCAGTGCCGAGGTATTACTGAAAACGGACATGTACACAGCAGGCGCTCATTTGTCTGATGCGATAGGTGTGCTGGAACAGTGTAGCGTTGGCGTATTACTGCATAATCAGTCGGATGACCTCGACTGGCTGGCACGGCAATTGGCAGCCCTGCCATTTGAATTTGTGATTCATAAACCGCAGCAGTTGCGCTTAGAGATGAAGGCGCTGGCCAGGCGTTTAACAAAAGCTTGAGAGTGAAGGAATGCAGTATAAGGCCTGCATATTTGTGGTTGTAAATGCAACACATATGCGTAAAAATCGCCTTTTTTAAATATAAATCGTCATATAAAGAAGAAAATATTCATTAAAAGGCTTGCCTGTTGAAAAAACCTGTGGCAAGATTTAATCACTGAAACAAAAGGCATTTTTTAAAACTGAACGGAAATGATCGTGAAAACCACTTCTCAACCAACATCTTTATCAAACTTGCGCCTCGCAGCGCGGGCAGGGCTGTTGTTGAATGGGCTGGCCAGTTTGCTTCCTGCCAGTATGCGCAATGCCGCCAGTGTAGCCGGTGCGGTAAAAGCAGTTGCACAGATTACAGCGATAACTGATATCCAGGCTGCTACAGATGCTGGCTGCGCACTCCCAGTTTTTACGTGCTCTGGCGAACATGGCTATCAAGATTATGGCTACTACTGGACACGTATGATTGACATCCGAGGGGGTAACCCTTGACATTATGGAGGCAGGCAAAAGCCCGCTTCATGATACACAAGCTGAAAAGCCCGGATGCCTGAAAAGCACCGGGCTTTTTTCTTGATTTTTAAATGGTCTCAATTCACAGAGACCCAGCAATAGAACCCGCCGCATGGCGGTCGTGCCGGAAAACACCGGATAACACGGGATTCTTTAACAATTTGGGAAGATGTAATGATGAAATCTCTGTTCGTGATCCATGTAACAGGATCATGAACGGAGACGACATCTCAACGTGCGCATGGCATATCGCCGTGTTGCACAACTCAAGGATGACGCTATGTCATCCAGCAAAAAATGGATTGATATTCCGCTATGGACGCGGGGCTGTCTGTAAAACAGTTGCTTAGGCTGGCCAGGTTCGATTCCTGGGCGATCCACCATCAGTATTTCTTGTGCTTGCACCAAGGCGGAAAGATACTGAATTTGAAGAAAAAATAAAATAATAATAAAAGAAGAAAAAGTATGTTTACGATTTATTGGACCATCGTTTTTGATGGACAACGCATGGCCTGCTGCAAAGAATTTGGCCGAAATGAAATGACGCAGGCGCTGCACTTTGCAGAAGCCTTGCGCACAAAAAAGCGCAATGGCCTGGCGATATGTCATATCACCATGTCATCTGAAAACCCGGATTCTGTCGGCTTGGCTGGCGTGGCAGAAACAGATTCCAGCTATGCGTGGAAAAAGCGCAGGCTGTGATTCTGTCGATTCAATATGTGCATGATCAAATGCACCTCAAACGTGCGTTTGGTTAATGAAAATTTCTGCCTGGTTGCCTGAGAGGTCAAAAGGCGCAGTCTGCAAAACTGTTGTTCGCCGGTTCGAATCCGGCACCAGGCTCTTTATCAACACGCATTCCTGTAAAGGAAGCGATTTAAAACAAGCTCGACACATTCGTCGACGATCATTTATGCAGCGTATGGCAAATGAAAATACCTCACGATTTTTGTTTGTTGTCACCTTGGCTGGTGAGCGCTGCGCCATTTTGTATTTCACTACATTGCTAGCGAGGTGTGAGCAACGCTTGCCCGAAAAGCTTTATACGATGATTGCAATTAGTCGCTACAATGTAAGAGTCAGTCCCCGTCTTCCCAAATTGAAAACATCCCAAAGAAACAGGTGATGTATGCAACAAATACTGGTTTTAGACATAGCAGGAATACCATACGACTGGATCAGTCAGAATGATGCCGCGACCCATTATGCTGCCCAAAAGGTAGCGTGGGACATCGGCGATCAGGTGCTGATGCTGCGTGGGGGCTATAACAAGGATGGCGAACAGTCAAAAATCGTCGTTCGTCCCATCATTTCCATACGTAATAGTGAACGTATGTCGAAGAATAGCCGACATCAAATCCCGCTGAGCGATGGTAACCGTCTGTTATATGCGCGTGACAAGTATATCTGCGCCTATTGTGGTGAGAAATTTCTTTACCACGAACTGTCTCGTGATCACGTGCTGGCACGTTCGCGTGACGGTAAGGACGTGTGGGAAAACTGCGTTACCGCGTGCCGTATCTGCAACCAGAACAAGGGCAGTAAGCTGGTACATGACTTCAGGCCATTGATTTATGTACCGTATGCTCCCTGTCGTTTTGAACACTTCATTTTGAGTGGCAGGAACGTGATTGCTGATCAGCTGGATTATCTGACCGCCAAATTGCCACGCCATAGTCGTTTATTGCAGTGACGGGCGCGCCATAGCTGTAGTTGGCGTAGTTTTGCATAAGTCCTGATAGGAAAAATCCACTTAACATGTATTGTAAATACATGTTAAGTGGATTATGATGTTGACAGGGAATCTTGAAAGATGATTTCTTTGCGGTTTCGCATCATTTTTTTAACTTTAAATATGTATTTTAAATACATTTAATGAGGATTTTATGTTGGATACTTCCACTCGTGAGCTGGTTAAAGCCACCGTCCCGGTTCTGAAAGAACACGGTGTGACGCTGACGCGTCACTTTTACGCACGCATGTTTAAACACAATCCCGAGTTAAAACCGGTATTTAACCAGGGTAACCAGCAATCTGGCAGCCAGCAGCAGGCGCTGGCAATGGCTGTGCTGGCTTATGCAGAGCATATCGATAACCCCATGGTATTGATGCCAGTACTGACGCTGGTCGCAAACAAGCATGTCAGCGTTGGTATCCGGGCAGAGCACTATCCTATCGTAGGCAAGCATTTGCTGGCATCAATCAGGGAAGTGCTGGGCGATGCGGCCTCGGATGAGCTGATCGCAGCCTGGGCTGCCGCCTATGGGCAACTGGCTGATATATTGATTGCCCAGGAAGCTGCCATCTATACACAGGCCGCAGCTCTCCAAGGTGGCTGGACAGGCTGGCGCAGCTTTGTCATCAGCCAGAAAATTGCAGAAAGTGAAGAAATCACCTCTTTCTATTTGCGTCCGGCTGACGGTGGCAAAGTGCCGGCATATCGCCCGGGGCAATATGTGTCAGTCAAGGTGTTCGTGCCGGAACTGGGCATCATGCAACTGCGCCAGTACAGTCTGTCCGCGGCACCGGGCGGTGAATGCCTGCGTATTTCCGTCAAACTGGAAGCCGGAATGGAGAATAAGCCGGCCGGACTGGTCTCGAATGTATTGCATCGTGACCTGCATGAGGGAGCGATACTGGATTTGACACCACCCATGGGTGATTATGTTTTGCATGAAGACCGTGAGACGCCTGTGGTACTGATCAGCGCCGGTGTAGGGGTAACGCCCAAGATGGCCATGCTGGAGCATTTGATGCATAACAAGACGTCGCGACAAGTCCGCTTTTTGCATGCTTGCCGGCACGGTGGCGTACATGCATTCAAACATCATGTACGTGAACTGACCGAGTCGCATGCGCATGTAAAATCCATGATTTACTATGAGTCACCAAGGGCAAATGATCAGCCGTCAGTGGACTTTGATTACAGTGGCCGCCTGAACCTGCAAGCCGTTGCAACTGAGGTTATCTTGCCTGAAGCTGATTACTATGTCTGTGGGCCAATACCCTTCATGCAGGCGCAGATTACCAGCCTGCGCGCACTGGGTGTGACCGCCGACCGCATTCACAAGGAAGCGTTTGGCAGTGGGGGATTTGCGCAATAAGTACAATAACCGGAATTGACGCCATATCGCCATCCTGATTGCGTGGCGTCAGTTTTCATGGCGACATTACTTGAAGCTTAATTTTCAAGTACTTTGGCAACTGTATTATCATGCTTCACCTGACCTTGATTCCAGAATTTTTATGCAACTAACCCACTTTACCGACCTTGGCTTGCGCGTGTTGATGTACCTGAGCCATAAGGAAAGAGAAGAGCCCGTGACGATCACTGAAATTGCGACAAAATTTGCGATTTCACGTAATCATCTGGTCAAGGTGGTGCATTTCATGGCACAAAAAAACTGGATTATAACAACCAGAGGTAAAGGTGGTGGCATGGCGCTGGCAGGTCCGGCAAAAACTTACAGGCTTGGTACAACGATCAGGGAACTGGAAGGGGAGAGTGCGTTGATTGACTGTGCTACGCCGCCATGTGAGTTGCGTGGCAATTGCCAGCTAAAAACTATACTGGATCAGGCTTTGTCGGTCTTTTATGCGCATCTGGATACCCATACCCTGGAAGATGCGCTGGCTGGCAATACCCATGAGGCAATTGTCATGCTGCACAAATTGGGTTTTGTGGACCGCGCGCAAATCAGCCGGGGCGTACAAATCAAGGCATGATGGAGAATGCCAGGTGATGTCGTGCTTTATATGACATCACCTGAGTCATGCGTTTTATTTGGATAGTACGACAGGTAAAATTGCTTCCAGTTCGCTTGCCCATACTTCATAACCTTCTGCCGACAGATGCAGTTTGTCTTTGCTTAAACCTTTCCAGTTATCGCCCACAGCCGGAAATTTTTCTGCCAGGTTCAGGTAGAAAATGTTTTTCTGATCTGACAATGGTGCCAGCAGACCATTTACTGTCGCCATTTTTTCGGTGGCGCGGGCGTTCGGCAAAATACTCAGCAAGACGACTTTGATGCCAGAGAATTTTTTCTGGGTAGCGGTAATCACTGCCTTGACGCCATCGGCGATGTCTTCCGGCGTATCGTTCACATTATTGGTGCCTATCAGTATTACTGCCGCTTTCGGGCTGAAGGCGGATAAATCGATGTTTTCCAGCCGCCAGATGGTATGTTGTGTCTTGTCAGAGCCTAGTCCAAAGTCGATGGCGCGCTCTTCAAAATGTTGCTTCCATACTGGTGAACCTGCACCCCAGCGCCATTGCTCGGTAATGGAGTCACCGATGAAGATCAGGTCGGCAGGCCGGTTTTTTCTGAGCGTTATATAGTCATTGAAATAGGTCTGGTAATTGATTCTTGGGCTGTAATTCTGGTCACTGGCAAGCGTGGTTGCCTGTCTGGGTGGTACTGGCGCGGAACTGACCTGCGCATTACAGAAAGACGTGACCAGAAGGGCAGATAAAAGTAAACGTTTCATGATGTGTTTTCTAGTGAGTGAATTGCGTCAGAAAATGCTTTAGTCTGCCTGCGGCGAAATGACGCCAGCTTTGAGCGACAGATAATTGTTCAGCCCATTTTGGGATAAACCCTTGATGCCGGCCACGACAGATTCCGCATTGATCCTGGCACCGGCAATATTGGTGTGGGTACGTTGATCGCTGAACAGTGTGTCCACTTTTTCCTTGCCCAGGACATCATAAGTCTTGCCGGTGATGGCGGTGACATCAATCAGCGGGACTTGGGTTTCCCTGGCAACAGCATTTGCCAGCTTACGGTGTTCGGCAAAATCGTTGGCCCATTCTTTATGTGGCACTGGCGTGGCAAGAATGACAGAAATGCCTTTGGCTCTGGCATCCTGTATGTACTTCTTCAAATACCAGCCATAGCTGTGCACGACTTCAATACTGCCATCGGGCTTGGTGATGTTTTCAGTTTCTTCACCGGCGCTGCGTATGCTGCCACGAAACTTGCCTTTGATATCCAGCGGCCCTACATCATTATGCCCAAATTGCACCAGCACAAAATCGCCGGCTTTCATTTCGCCGAGTACTTTATCCCAGCGACCTTCCTGTATATAAGTACGACTGCTGCGGCCACCTATGGCACGGTTGATGACATTGATCTTGCTCAGATCAAAATAGGGCGCTATTTCATCGGCCCAGCCACGCATGGGGGCATCACTGCGGGCAGTGGAATCGCCGACGATGAAGAAAGAGGGCAGTTTCGGATCAATCGCTTGCTTGGCCGTTGCCTGCTTGCTTTCGTCTACCACCGGCCTGTCATCTTCCTTGGTAGCTTGCGCTGAAGCCAGACCCGCCACAGTAAAGAAGAGCAAAAACTGTACAGCCTTGCGCCAGGATAAGAAAAATGATTTGGTAATGATCATGAAAACCTCTGTGCAGACAATGTAGTAGCAAACATATCGATATGGTTCAACGTAGAATTAGCTGCCGTCAGGCTTTTTGATGCTGACCATGGCGGGGCTGGCCGGGATGGAGAATGACTCCAGCGCATCAGGTTTGGCCGGATCAAAACTGCCGACATCGGCGAGGATGGATTTTGCAAGTGGTAATTTGGCTTGCCGTACACCTTCCACAATGCACTTCGCCAGTTCATAAGCGCCATAGGCATTATGATGGGTGCCGTCGCCCGGTTTAAATGCCAGCAAGGATTTTTCTGGTCCCAACGCTTCATAAAAAACCTTGCTCATGGCATGCAGGTCAATCAGTGGCAAACCTTCTTCTCTGGCCACTTCACGTACCGCATCCGGATAGCCCTTGTGTGAATTGCTGATGGTCCCACCTTCAAACGTACGGCGTTGCACCTGGGTGACCAGTATCACTTGTGCTCGTTTTTCAGCCAGGGCAGCCGTGTATATTTTCAGATTATTCTTGTAGGTAGCTACATCCACTGCCTTCATGTCATTGTGCCCAAATTGTATGAACACATAATCGTAAGGCTTGACCAGGCTCAGTACTTTATCCAGCCGGCGTGCTGATTTGGACGAAGCCAGGGATTCGCCGGATTGCGCATAATTGGCGACACTGACATCCGATGAAAAGAAGCGTGGCAGCATCTGCCCCCAACTGGCGTAAGGTTCGCCAGGTTGATCGGTGACAGTAGAGTCGCCCAGTAAATACAGGGTAGGCAGATTGTCTATGCGCTCGATATCGATGGCATCCAGGCTAGGGCGTGGGCCATTGAATTCCAGCGTCAGTTTGTCGTCCCAGGTAAATTGCTCCTCGCCAGTTTCGCGTGGCTTCAGTTTGACTTCGCCACCACCAGCAATACCAGGGCGACGTACGTTGACGACGAAACTTCT
This sequence comes from Undibacterium sp. Ji49W, assembly GCF_049340205.1. NCBI lineage: Bacteria > Pseudomonadati > Pseudomonadota > Betaproteobacteria > Burkholderiales > Oxalobacteraceae > Undibacterium > Undibacterium sp. Ji49W. The sequence goes on from NZ_JBMPOW010000006.1 coordinate 178,642, forward strand.
TTCTATACGCTCACCTTTTTTTGTCTGAACTTTTTCCAGCATCAGGCGACGGGTTTCAGCCTTGACCGTGGTTTCAGACGCCTCATCGGCGTCACCCAGCGTGAGTTTGACGCGATAATTGCCTTCTGGCACAGCAACGGAAAACAGGAAGGGTTTGGTGCTGCTGACACCATTGCTTGTTGTCGTGACCTGGGCACTGTTTTCAAAACCATATCCAGCTTCTGCCGAATACACGGCATTCGCTTTCACGGCAGTGGACTTTGCCCCTGGTTTGGCACTGAAATCAAACGAATATGTCTGTGCATGGAGCGTATTGCTGAAGGCAATGCTAGCAAGGAAAACAAACAGGCTGAAAGTCGGCAATTTTTTCATGGAGATCAGATCAGGAAATGGATGTGGCAATAAAAATACCTGTAAATTATTCACGCATTTTAGGACAGCCATGTAGCAAAATGTGTCACTCAGGAAAACAATCAAAGCGGTGATTGACATCAAATCGACGTCAAATCGACATTAAATCGGTATCAAATGAAAACGACCTGGCGACAGGCATCGGCAGGCCGTAGATTGCTGTGTTGCCGCAAAGTTGTATCAGGATTGTCCGGGTGGAGGGCGGCGCATTTCCTGGCGGTTGTTCCCAGCGCCACTCGGCGTAACGCCACCAAAGCGATACGACAGACCTATATAGATCAGGCGGCCATCATAGCGCCGTGTATTGCGTTCTTTAAGTGTATCGGTATCGACGATGGTTTCCGTTTTGTTTGAATTAAATACGTCAGTGACGTTCAACACCAGATTCAGGCTAGGTGTAATCGTGTGGCGCAGGCTGAAATTGGCGGTGGAATTGGGTTGACGATAGCCTTCGCCTGACAGGGTTTTACCCTGGGCATTCAGGCTGACTTGTAACTGATCCTGTTCGGTCAACTGGTAATTGAAGCGCCCGCGCAAGCTTAAGGATGATGCCTTGCGCGTGATTTCCTGGCCACTTGTAGTCAGGATTTCCTGACCGACTGCATTCAAGATTCTTGGGCCGCTTGAAGTCAGGATTTTTTGTTCGATAAACAAGAGGTTGCCGCTGGTATTGATCGAAAGCTTGGGCGTTAGCTTGCCGCTGAGTGTGAACTCGATGCCGCTGGAATGATTGCCACCACCGTTTTCCAGCGTTGTTCGTACTACGGTGGGGCTAATGGGTATTTGGCGCTGCAAAATACTGTCGCTTTCTGTGCGATAGTAGCCACGGATATTCATATCCAGCCCGATGACCCTGGTTTCATAGGCCAGTTCAAAAGAATCTGTCTGTGCCGGTTTCAATTTGGGGTTGCCACTGGATTCATTGAAATCATCGCGATAGACGACGAAAGGATTGAGTTCATTGGCATTCGCGCGACGGATGCGGTGGGCATAGCTGAAACGTATGGTGGTATCGTCACTGGCCTTGTAACTGGCAAAGAAGCTGGGAATATAGTTAATGTAATGATTGGTCGCTTCTATGCCTTGCGTCAATTGCTGGATGTCGATATGCGTATACTCTGTTCTCAAACCTGCCAGTACGCCCCATTTTTCATTCAGGCGCAATTGGTACGAGCCGTACAGGGCAATATTGGCTTCATCAAGATTGTAGCTATTGGTTCGTAACGGATTCAGGGTGGCGACGTTACTGAATGGGTCAATATTAAAAAAACTGGTATCAAATTCGCTTTTATTGTTGGCTATTTTGTAGCCCATTTTCAACAGACCCTGATCGTCGGGACGTTCGTAGTCACCGGTAAAATCAACGATCTTGATGTTGTTAGCATTGTTTTGCTTGCTGTGTACATCGGGAAAAGAGGCGGGATTGATCGCATACACGTTGGAATAGGCATTGGAGCTGGCATTGTCCGACCCTGAAACGCGCAAGTCCACGCGCATGATTTCGCCGTTGATATCACCCTTGTGGTCATAGCGCCCACCCCAACTGTAGTTGGTGCTTTCGCCACCGCGCTGTGTAGAGCGCACATAGTCATTATTGATCTGGCCAAAGTTCAAGTAATGATCTGTCGATTTGTTGTCATTGTTGCGTCTGGCATAGGAAAAATTGGCAGCCAGCGTGTCCTTGGTGCCGACGTTGTACGTGATCGCAGCATTGATGCCAGAAGAATTATTCAGACCGGCTGAACTGGATGTCTGAGTGCTGTGCTGATCAGGATTAGTCAGGGCGCGGACCGCATCACCTACCGAATTTCTACCATCGTGGCGGAAGTTGACACCCCCCTGTATGCCAAACGGGCCTTCATGGTAACTGCCGGATACGGCGCTGTTGTAGCGACCTGCTGATCCGGCATTGGCATTGACTACACCGTAACCACCGGGCTGGCGATTACGTCGCATGACCAGGTTGAGAATAGGCCCGCCACCGCCTTCGTTGCCAAACTGCGCGCCGGGATTATTGATCACCTCTATCGACTCAATGTCGTGCGATGGCATGGCATTTAATGATGCGCCACGGTTGTCGCCCTGCATCATGGCGGACGGTTTGCCATCGATCAGGATTTGTACTTTGGTGCTGCCGCGCAGACTGACGGTGCCATCAGGGTCAACTGACACAGAAGGGATATTGTTGAGTGCATCGGCGGCGGTACCGTTGGTGCTGGCGACATCAGCTTTAACATCGTACACCTGACGGTCAATACGATTACTTGGGCGCTCACCCTGCACGGTCACAGAAGGTGGCTCGCCACTGCCGTTGGTCGGCGCATCAGATGCAGCAGGTTTTGTCTCGGCTTTGCCGACCGCACCTGTTTTGCTGTCGGTCTCTTCCGGCTTGGCTGGTACCGTGGGGTTAGTTACTTTGGCTGGCGTCGCTGCTGTGGTCGGCGTAATCGGTGTAACCGGAGCGACTGGCTTGTCCGGGGTTTGGGCGTAAGCAGTTTGCCCCATACAAAAAATATCCGTGATCAATGCACCCAATACCAGGTTGCGCGTGGTCTTGCCGCCATGCCGGACAAATTGCGTTACAGTTTTGCTGTGTATTTTTTTGCGGTGTGTTGTCATGATTTAGGTTTAGTTATACACCAATAGATGGAATTGCCAACACTATGACGCAAAAATGTCCGGGTGGTTCAACTTGCTTTGTATCAGTTTGTTGTCAAAAGATGGATGCGTCCCGTTTGTTTAATCATTGTCGGTGGCATCCATTTTCTTCAGGTCCGCCATCGAGGGAATATACTCACCGATGAGTGCCAGATTCTGTATTGCAGCCAGGCCCCACTGCGCTGTGTCATTGGTGCTGATCCATGGCACTTCATCGACGGGATTGAGGCTGTTCACCCCCTGAACGCGTGTGGTTTTCAGCAATGGGCCGGGTACGCCACGGTTACCAAAAAACTCGCGCCAGGCACGCTGTGCCAATGCGGGATTTTTGTTTTTCCAGGCGACGTAGGCAGTGAGTCTGGAATGGCCGTTACGCAAGGCATTGCCCGCACCATGTGGCATGCCCAGTGCATTGATCTGCTCCTGTTTGCCAGCATTGAAGAGTTCACAATACTGTAGCCATGCCTGTACAAACCTGGGTTCGTCGGTCAAGGTCACCAGTTCGGCAAAAATTTCTACCGCACCAAAGACAGCATTCAAATGGCTGGCTGATGCGCGGTTACCAAAGACATTGATCAGGTGGCTGGTATCGGCATCATAGGCAAAGCTATTGCCATTGAAGAAGCCGTGCGGCATGCCGGCAATGTCACGCATGCCGGTCAATATCTTGTCACGGTATCTGATGTCACCGCTGCGTTCCCATTCGGTCAGCCAGTTACCGGCGAGTGAACCCCAGTCGGTGCCGAAACCGGCATGTGCCTTGATATTGCTGACGTCTTCTCTAGGTTTTAGTTTGCGCGCCGGATCTGTGCTTTCCAGTTTTTTGTCGGCATCTATCAGTGAATGCATGATGTCGCCTATGCGTTCATCTGCTGTCAGGTAATAATAAAAGCGACGATAGACGGCGGCGCTGATGCGCAACTGCTTTGCACTGCAACCCCAGTGCTGAACATTGTGGCGTGAACCCAGACCGGCAAATTGACCCAGGTGATGCGTATCGACTTCGCTGGTGTGTCTGACCATGGCTTCGGCAAAACGGAAGATGTCTGCCCGTCCGGTGCGCAGGAAGGAATACCAGAGCCATAGGTCGGGCGATAGTTCAGAGTTATCCCAGGCAAAACCGCCGACGTCATAACGCCATTCATGCCGGTCCAGATCATAGGTATGACGGATGTCACCATAATCCCAGAAACCATACCAGTGGCGCTGTTCAAGCTGCTCCTTGTAAAAATTGAAGCGGAAATCGAGCTGCTCTTCAAGCGCTGCTTTTACCGGATGCGAGCGATCAGGCAAGCTCCACAGTCCGCCAAACACGCCAGTCGCCAGGAAATGACTGGGCTTTGCCACCAGTTGTGGCGGTGTCTGTACGGCATCAGCAAACTGCACCAACTTTTCCCTCGAAGGGGTGGCGGCGCATATCCATAAGGTGATCTCGCTGCTGCGGGCCACACCCATGGGGCTGCCAAATCCTTTTTCATAATCTTCGTAGGTGATCTCCAGGCCTTCGCGTTCCTGATCATGGGTTTCCATGCCCATGCCATCATGATAAAAACGCAGGTCCATGGCCGGGGCATCCGGGGACCACATCCAGACGGTGACCTGGGCGGTGTCGGTATGCGCCTGACGGATATCCAGTTGGGTAGGGTGGCGCTGCCAGAAATCGCGCAAGCCAAAAGCAACGCCGCCATTGATGCCACCTATATAGCCGGTGCCAGGTGACCTGTGTCCCCAGGCGGCTTCTATCCAGCCATAACCGGATTTGGTACGTTTGCGTATCTTGAAACCATCTGCCGATTGTTGTGACAGGGTGTAGTCACCCCATGCCGGTACCAGATGGATCAGGCGCTGTATCACATCAGGGAACTGTGACAGTGGTGGGCAGGCAAGTCCTGCCAGTTGGGCATTGCGTACGGCGGGGCCAGGGTCACGGCGCAGGCCGGTCATATTGCGCACACCTTCTGCCCACAAGCCGGCATTTTCACCGGCAAAGCGCACATGCCTGTCATGTAGCGCATCACGCATGGCGACATCGAAACGCAAACCTATGCCACGCAAGAAATCGCGTTGTTCGTCTCCATCATAAACAAAACTGTGCATGACGCGTATGGTATCCGCGCCTGCATAGAAATACAGCCTGACAACGAAAGGCAGCCAGGCCCGTTTGGCATCCTTGTGCATGCCTTCCACCTTCAGCACCACACGTACGGGGCCATGTTGTTCAAGGCTGACCTGGCTGATATTGCTGATGTAATTTTGCTGACGTGTAGCTCCACTTTCACCATCCGGCTGATCGTCGGTGATGACGACCAGGTGGCCATTGCGCATGATGTCTTTGCCATCACGTTGCACGCTGCGGATAAACTGTGCCCCATGAGTAGCGACATCACACAGCATCACGCCGGTATCTATCAGATACCCGTCTTTGCTTTGTTTGACGCTGACAATGTTTTCAAATGGCGGGGCAGTTTTTGCTACAGGTTTGACCTGCAATTCTGAACCCAGACTGACGCCGGCGGCTACCGCATGTGCAGTCCACTTCAAGGTACCATCGGGCCAGTATGCCAATGGCCAGCTTTGGGTAGGCAAGTCTTTGCCGTCCTGATTGATCAGTTGAAACTGCTGGCTTTTGCTGATCTTGCCGCGTGGCCAGGGTACGCCTACTGTAGTACCTGTCAATACTTGCGGGGTTTTGCCTTCAAGCCAGTTCAGACGTATGAATTCATCAGCTTTTACAGTCGCGCCTGTTTCACCCACAGACAGATTCTGCGCCTGCAGGGAAGGGATGTGACCGACAAGCGCAGTAGCTGCCGTTGTTTTGATGAAGCTGCGACGCGTTAATTTAAACATTGTTCGTTACTTTGCATGTCTGGTTATAGCAGTACTTACTTGCGGTACTTATTAGCGGTACTTGTTTTGCATTAATGATGATCATGAAGCTTCAGGAGATATCAAGGTGTATAAATAAGCTCTGGTTTGGTCAAAGTCATGCCATCACCCAGATAAAAACTCGGGTGAGGTGGCTGGTTGTAACCGGCATTTTGTCCTGCCACCTGCATTCTGTATTGTGGGTTGTGCATCAGGCTGGTGATGCGGTGCACTGTCGGTATGGTGCTGCTGAATACCAGCAGGGCAGTGCTGTCATTATTGCGCCAGACGACTTCTTCGCGCCAGTCACCAAACAAGTCAGCCGATAGAACAGGTGTGGATTTGGTGCCATTATTGGATGCTGCATTGTAGGTTGCACCATTCAGCAAACGCTCGAAGGCGAAGGCTTTGGGGTTCCATTTTTCTATCAGGGTACCGTCCAGCGATTCACGCAGTAACTCACCATCCCACCAGATAGCAAAGTTGACGCGTCGCGGGTGCTGGGGTGAAATTTCCACACCGCCAGCACTCATCAGGCCACCGACTGATCCCCAGCATTCTTCACCAGGGTAAGCCGGGTCTATGTCCATGCAGACACCACGGCCCACATCGGCACCTTGGCCATCTACGCTCCAGAGTATTTTGCCGGTAGCGGCATCATGCATTTCCAGGCCATGCGGGCCATAACAACTTGGTGTTTCATGCACCATATAAATTTGTTGCCCTGGGCGATTGGGGTCAAGCTTGCCTACATGCAGGGCATCACCGTGGCACAGGCCCGTGCTGTACAGCATTTTTCCGTTGCTGCCTACCGTGGCAGCGCCATAGATAAGGTCGTCCTTGCCATCGCCATCCACATCAGCGACCGACATCCAGTGTGCGCCCTGGTGATTGACCGGGCCACCTTCGATATCGCTGTCAAATGTCCAGCGGCTGGTGAGTTTTCCATCGCGCCAGTCCCAGGCTGCAATCACTGCGCGGGTATAGTAGCCGCGCGAAAAGACAGCGCTTGGACGTTCCCCATCCAGAAATGCCACCGTGCCAAGAAAGCGGTCCACCCGGTTGCCATAGGCATCCCCCCAGGCTGCGACATCACCACGTGCCGGGATATAGTTTGTGCTGGCCATGGCGGCACCCGTCATGCCGTTGAAAACAGTCAGGTATTCAGGGCCAGATAAAATATAGCCTTTATCGTTACGATAATCGGCAGCAGCATTGCCTATGACTTTACCTTTGCCATCTACGGTGCCATCAGCAGTTTTCATCATGACTTCTGCCTTGCCATCACCATCAAAGTCATACGCCAGGAAGGTGGTGTAATGTGCGCCAGCGCGTATATTCTTGCCCAGATCAATGCGCCACAACAGTTTTCCATCAAGCTTGTAGGCATCTACGTAGGTATTGCCGGTGTAGCCAGCCTGGGAATTATCCTTGGCGTTGGTGGGTTGCCATTTGACGATGAGTTCGTATTCACCATCGCCATCAAGGTCAGCGGCTGAGCCGTCGTTTAGCACGTAGCTATAGACAGATCCATTGGGTGTGACGCCATCAGCAGGTTTTTGTACCGGTATGGTTTTGTACAAATTACTCCACGTGCTTTTTGGGGCATCTGCCAGTAATTCGGCACCGTCTATGACCGGGCGTACGGTGTAGCTGCTGGCGGTTGTGCCTGCATCATCGGTGAAATTGGTTAAACGCTGGGGTACGCGGTTTAATTTGTCCTGCCCGCGATAAATGTTGAAACTGATATTGTCAGGATCGGTTCCCAGCAGACGCCAGCTGATGAAATTGCTTTTTCCGGTATTGATGGCGACGACACCGCGATCCAGCTTTTCCATCTGCTTGCCGCGCGGCGATGCGCTGGCAAGGCTGACGGCTTTCGCTTTAACGGCGGTGGTGGTCGCTTCGGCCTGCACCTGACTGCTGCAAACACCAGCCAGGCTGGCGAATACCAGAGCGCCGGTCAATACATGATGGATTTTCATGGGTGCAGATTTCCCGTTTGTCATCAGCGTTGCAGGTTGGAAGGGCTTGGTACCAGCTCCAGCGGCGCACCGCCACGGGCGGCGCGTATCTTGACCAATTCCAGTGCTTCCAGCGCATTCGCAGCCTTGCCGTCGGTACTGACTGCCAATGTAAGCGTATTTTCACCATTCGGATTCAATATGCCTGGTGGCAGGATGAATAGACGCTGGGGGCCTATATGCGAAATGAAATTCCCCATATTCCAGCCATTGACGAAAATCAGGACACGGTTTCTGCGGTCAGAACGTGGCTGGCTGGTATCGCCTATGGCCAGACCCAGTTGCACGTCATGATCTGCCGGCATATCCAGTGTGAAATTGGTACGTAACCAATACGTACCAGCTGCTGGTGGTGCTGCATCCGGACTGGCTTTTTCCCAGCCGCCGCTGTCTGGTTTGGAATCGGCCTTACTGCTGACCGGCAAATACCAACCTGCACGTTCACCATATAGACCGCCGTTATTCAAAGGCCCACGCACCAGATCGGCGATTTCTTCACCACCTTTATTGCCCTGGATTTTCCAGTTGATAGGTGTAGCAAATTTCTCTTTAATGTCATGCGTCAGCGACGCACTGATCAAGCCACGTGCGACTTTATGCTCGTCATCCGCCGCCAGATCCCAGTTGTGGGAATTATTTCTGACCATGACCGACAGTACATGTTCACCTGCATGCAATGCTTCGGCGGGTAGCTTGAAGTTGGCTGTGCCCCAGTTATCTGGCTTGGGTTTTCCGGTTGGCATTTCATTTTCACCGATGTAGACACCGTCCAGCCACAGTTGCATAAAGCCTGCGCCACCACCACCATAACTGATTTCCAATTGTTCAGGCATTGGTTTTCCGGCCAGAACCTTGAAATTGCCACGGTACCAGACATCGCCATGGTGAAAGCCATAATCACTCATGCTGAGTATGGGTTGGCCAGCAGGAGGTGTGGTCTTCACGGTTGCAGCCGTGGTGGTCAGGTCAGTCTTGCGCCATTTGCTGTCATCAAAGACTTTGGCAGCCTCTGGCGAATCCATGCGACGCATCCATGTCTGTTGCATCAGTTTTGGTAAAACAATGTCAGCAGGGCCAGCCAGGGGCTCAGTCGACAAACTGCCGTCGGCATTCCTGTTGCTGGTGATGGCGACAGTATTCCAGGTGATTTGTGTGACGGCTTTTGGTGCCCATATGTCCAGCTTACTGCTTTCGTGGGTGTCGCCACTCAGGTGCAGGGTGTTGCCTTGCACATTGGCCTGGCGCACCAGTGCTGGCGAACGCTCAAGGACCGGGCCATGTGCAGTTTCCTGGCGCCAGAAATTGCGACCGGTTTCATCGTCTGCCAGCAACAACAGTAAATCTGCTTTGCCACCACCACTGATGCGTACGCGTATCAAATTATTGTGTACGTAATTCAATCGCAGATCGCCTGTTTTCTGATCAAACACTGCATTGGCTGCACCTTCCAGTACTTCGACCTTTGGCGCTGATTGATAACGTAATACGGTTTCTCCATCCTCGCCCTTGCGGCCATACAGCAAGGCGATATCGCGCTCATCCTGCTGCAGGTGGGTCTGGGTGTCGGATGTGGTGTAGACCAGATGCTGGCGTTCCATTGCATAGTCAGATAGCAGCAGTTTGACGTTCTGGTCCTTGATGCGCAAAGTACCTGCCTGCGGGATCTGATAGCTGCCATCGCGCGTGGTGAGTTTGAAGCTGAATAATTCTTCCGTAGTTGAATCGGTCTTGGTATGGATGGCTAAAATCAGGTGCGAGCCATTTACCGGGCTGATATTGTGATACAGCCTGACCGCAGGATTGTAGGTGCTGATTGTCTCGCCTTTATCCATAGCGCTCAACACAGATTTGGCGGCTTCTACAAAATGTCCCATCTGCTTCAGTGTCAGGGCTTTTTCACGCAAGCCACGGCCTTCGTCGATGGCTGCTCCATAATCGTAGGACGTATATACAACCTGCGCAGGCAGCCAGCCCCAGGATGTGCCACCATACATCATGTAGACGGAATGGATGGAAATGCCATTGATCAAATTGGCACCGTAGAACGTGCGCACATAATTCGATCCGGTGCGTTGCGCGGTGCAGTCATAGGTGCCGACGCTGCCCCAGAAATCAAACCAGCCGCCGCCCATTTCTGCTGCAAAGCCTGGTGTATTTGGCGAGGCGAGGGCGCCAATCTTGACTGGCCCGGTTCCTGTATTGGCAGGAATTTCACCATACATGCCCCAGTTGGGCACGACATTCGGTTTGCCAATTTCTTTGGTATTGGTACAGCCACCACCGGGGTAACCGTCAAAACTGTACAAATCGGTGGGGCCAGGCACTGCATAGGGCGCGCTGGAATTGGGTGGCGTCCAGTTCGGCAGACGACCGGCAGAATTGTGGAACAGCGGTACACTGATGCCATCTGCCCTGGCTTTGTCTGCCAGATGCTGCATGTAGCGCTTATGCGTATCCGATGTATTGGATAACTCGTTTTCCAGCTGATAGGCAATGACAGTGCCACCACCAGTGGTGATTTGATGGCGTGCGATAATCGCGTCAATCTGGGTCAGCCATTCATCTGCAGACTGCATATATTCGGCCGCATCAGTACGGGCAATTGCTTTTTGCCTGGCCAGATAACCAGGAAAGCCACCCAGTGTCAGTTCAGCATTTACATAGGGGCCGGGGCGGGCAATGACATACATGCCTTCCTGTTCTGCCATTTCTATCGCCAGTTCTACATTACGTATGCTGGAAAAATCATATTGATTCGGGCGTGACGAGTGATAACCCCAGTCAAAGTAGATGGCTACCGTGTTGAGTCCGGTGGCTTTCATTTTCTGTATGACATCACGCCACAGTGAGGGATTGGGTAAGCGGAAAGGGTGAAATTCACCGGCCCAGATCATTTCCCTTTTGCCGTCTATCATCAGCGAGTGTTTATCCCAGGTGATCTTTTTCGCCGGTGATTTCGCGGCAATGGCTTGCTCCAGGACTTTGGTCGGTTCACTGATGACGGTGAAGTGGCGTACCGCACCCGATACGCCACCGAGTTCCTGCTTGGCTGTCCAGGTTTTGAAATTGTCCTTGCTGTCGGAATACCAGTAATGCTTGGTCGTATAGTCGTCAAAGTAAATGCGCCAGCCGCCATTTTTCAGCTTGACCAGGGCCTGACCTTCCGAAGGCTTGCCCCAGCCTGCCCAGTCACCCGCTTTTTCCACTTTCCATGGACCCGCAAGGGCAGGGGCTGTCGCCATTTCTATGTACTTGCTGGTTTCATTTTTAGTGAAAACCACATAGCGTGACCCATCCTTGACGGGGAAAGTATCAATATAATTATTTTGCAGACCTGCCATGGCCTGGGCTGGCGAGAAATTGGCATATGTTTTGTCCAGCGCATGCAGCACGTAGGCCCCAAACGGCCCCTTGGTTCCCTGCGTGGATATGGACACGACAATGTGGACAGTACCATCACTGTCGGTGAACCATTCAGGTGCCCAGACATTGCTGATTTTGGCATTCACATCCGGCAATTGCAGACGCACGTCACGTACATGCTGCCAATGGCGCAGGTCACTGCTTTTGGCAACGCCAAACGTATCGCCAGCCCAGCCGGTAGTGTAAATCACATAATAATAACCATCATCTGCATGCAAAATGGATGGGTCACGCAGCAGGCCTTGTGGCGGCGTATACGCTTCAGAAGCTAGCGGTGCAAAACTGGTGCCGTCGTAAGAAGTAAACAGGCTGAGCTTGTTTTGTGATGTAGAAGGAAAGGCTGACATCAGGAAGCTGGTGTCACCCTTGAGCGGAATCACTTTGGGGTTGGCATTTGGTGGGGCAACCGTACTATTGGTCTGTACTTTGTTGGTACTGGTCAGCCCGAAACTGTCCATCAGGGCATCGCCGGTCACAGGTGGGCTTTGTGGCGGATTTTGAGTTTGCGCTGTATTTTGTGGCTGAGCATGTACCGCGCTGCAAGTCAATACCAGCATGGTCAATCCGAATCGCACTACTGAGTTCATCATGTTCCTTCTGACGCATAGTCAAACAAAGAATTGGGAATGAGTAGATGAATGCCCACACTTGGCAATGAGCCATGGCCATCTGGCATAGAAGCTTGATTTGATAAGGCTTAGTGTGAGATGTCTCTATTTTTATGGCCGCATTACTATCTTGATTACTATCTTGAAATGCAGCTTATTATTTTGAGTATCAATTTCAGGAAGGGGCATGTCAACAAAACTGAGCAGGTTTGCTTCATGTAATCACGTTTCTGAGCAATGGCGGGATATTTGTATTTTCCTGTCAACCAATTGAATATAAGCAGTTAATTAACTGTTCTTCGCACGATTGGTTTTGCGCATTCAGGCGAAATCAGTCTCGCTTTGCTCAATATTAATCATCAAGTTGAACATTCTGACTGGACGTTCGTTTGTTTTTTAATGGTAACCTCGAATGATAATTTGCATGGATAAAAAGAAAAAATGCCATGAAAAGTCTATTTTAAAAAGATCAGCCGGAGACAAAAGATTGAATAAGCAGACATCATCGCCATTGCGACGCGGCTTTTTGCGCATGTTTGGTACGGGCGCTGTGGTCGCTACGCTACCCGTGTATGCACTGCCAGCAATGGCACAAAAAAAATCAGCTTCAAATGCGAATCTTGCAGGTAATTTCAATGTCAGGGCTTACGGTGCTGGCGGCGACGGTAAAAAGACAGATACCGATGCCATTAACCGTGCCATTGCCGCAGCGGCAGCAGCAGGTGGCGGAACAGTGTTTTTCCCTGCGGGTAAATACCTGAGTTTTTCCATTCGCCTGCAAAGCCATGTCAGCCTGCATCTGGATGCTGGCGCCACACTGATTGCGGCTGATCCGGCAAAGCATGGTGGCAGTTACGATGCAGCAGAACCGAATGAGTGGGATGCCTATCAGGATTTTGGCCATAGTCACTGGCATAACAGCCTGATCTGGGGTGAGAATCTGGAGCATGTTTCCATTCTGGGTACCGGTCTTATCTATGGTGCTGGCCTGACCCATGCCGGCCCGGGGCCACGTCGTGTACCCAAACCTGGCGACATGCCTTCCAGCCTGGGTGATAGTGATCCGCACGGCGAGCGTGGCAGTGGCAAGCCTTACGGTGCCGATATGATAGGCAAAGGCAACAAGGCGATTGCCTTGAAAAACTGTAAAAATGTCATTTTGCGCGACATCAGTATTTTTAATGGCGGTCACTTTGCCTTGCTGGCGACCGGCACCGACAATATGACCATAGATAACCTGAAAGTGGATACGGACAGGGATGGATTTGATATTGACTGTTGTCGCAATGTTCATATTTCCAATTGCAGTATCAATTCTCCGAATGATGATGCGATTTGCCTCAAGAGTTCGTTTGCGCTGGGATATAAACGCTTTACCGAAAACATCAGTATCACTAATTGCCAGGTGTCCGGTTTTGATCTGGGTACCTTCCTGGATGGCAGTTTTCAGCGCAAGCAGGAATTCGCGCCAGACAAGGAGGGTGTTGCTGGCCGCATCAAGCTGGGTACAGAGTCAAACGGTGGCTTTCGCAATATAACAATCTCCAACTGCGTGTTCGAGCGTTGTCGTGGCCTGGCCATCGAGAGTGTTGACGGTGCCGTCATTGAAGATATTACCGTCAGCAACCTGGCCATGCGTGATTTAACCAATCCGCCACTGTTCATTCGGCTGGGTAGTCGTTTGCGCGCACCTGATGGGGCAGTAACTGGTGCCATACGACGCATCAATATCAGCAATATCGTGGTGTCCGGTGCCGATTCGCGTTACGCATCCATTATCAGTGGCGTGCCTGGCTACCCGATAGAAGATGTGCGCATCAGCAATGTACATGTGCTGCATCAGGGTGGTGGCGACATCAGTAAAGTACCTGCCAATCCGCCGGAAAATGCTGGCAGTTATCCTGAACCGAGCATGTTTGGTCTGAGCCCTGCACATGGCTTGTTTGCGCGCCATGTCAAGAATCTGGACTTGCATCACGTGGATATCACCTGCAAGCAACCCGACAGCCGGCCGGCCTTTGTTTTGCATGACGTGAACCGCGCTTATTTTGGTCAGGTGAATTTTCCTCAGCAAGCAGGCACGCCAGGTTTCAGTCTACAGGATGTGAAAGAATTTTCAGTAAAAGACTGTAGTGGCCTGGCAGATACCCAGCGCAAACAGGTTGCACGAGAGAGTTTGTAAAACGAAAACGCTTAGCGGCAGTGGCAAGCATTGATCAGTGTCGGATTGACGATCAATGCTTGATCTTCATCCGATACTGGCAGCAGGCGATCCTTATCCATTGAGTCATTCCCTACCACTTTCCTATGCCCACTCATCGTGTTTTACGTCGTCAAAACAGGTTTTTGCTGATTTTTTCCTTGATGGTTACGGCAATATCTGCCTCGCCGGTATCGGCAAGAGTACCGGATCAATATGCATCCGGCGGCAATTCTCAGGGCTATGATATGGCACCGGAAACCAGGCTGGAAGTGGTGCAGGCAGCCGTTGCCGCACTGCCAGCCAGCAAGGTGCCAGGGCCGTTCCAGGCCAACTGGGATTCGCTAAAGAAAAATTATCAGGTGCCTGCCTGGTTCAATGAAGCGAAGTTTGGCATTTTTATGCACTGGGGGCTGTATTCTGTTCCGGCGCATCACAATGAGTGGTATGAAAAACATATGTATGGCGCTGACAGGCAATGGCATGTCACGCATTTTGGTGATCAGGAAAAATTTGGCTACAAGGATTTCATCCCCATGTTCAGGCAGGAGAAATTTGATCCTGACGAATGGGCAAGCCTGCTCAAAAAATCGGGTGCCAGGTTTGTTATTCCCAGTGCCCAGCACCATGATAATTTTGCTATGTGGGATAGCGCCGTCACGCGTTTCAATGCCAAACAGATGGGACCTGCCCGTGACCTGATCGGTGAACTGGCCAAATCTGTGCGTGCGCAGGGTTTGAAGTTCGGGGTTTCCAATCATGGGATAGAGAATTTTCAGTTCATTAATCCGCCTGCTGATCTGGTAGCCAGGCTGAAAGCGAAAAAAGCTGATCTGTATGATCCTGAATGGGCTGACTTTTATAACGTCGCAGACCGTAGTGACGAGGCATGCAAAAAATTTCTGGTGGACTGGTATCTGCGCAATGTGGAGCTGATAGATAAATATCAGCCAGACATGTTGTGGTTTGATAATGGTATTGACCAGCGTTATCTTGATCCGCTGAAATTGCAGATTGCAGCCTATTATTACAATCGCGCCAGTCAGTGGGGGAAAGAAGTTTCCCTGAGCACTAAAAAAGCAGCGTATTCGCCAAGCAATCAAAATACCGAGACGATCGCTTCCATCATCGATTTTGAAAAAATCGGAGAAAGATCGCCTTCCGGCATTCGTCCTGGTGCCTGGCAGGTAGATGAACCCATAGGCAGCACCTGGGGCTATACCGAAGGCATGAAGATCGCCAGCCCCGCCAGCATCATTGCCAAACTGGCCGACACAGTCAGTAAGAACGGTACCTTGCTGTTGAATATTTCGCCCAGGGCAGACGGCAGCATTCCGCTGGAGCAGCAAGACACCTTGCTTGGCATTGGCGAATGGCTTGCGGTGAATGGCGAGGCAATTTACGGCACGCATAGCTGGACCAGCTTTGGCACAGGTGGTGGCCGCAATGAGGCAGGCACTCATATCCGTTTCACCGTAAAAGAGGACAACCTGTATGCCATCATCATCGGTGCAAAACCTGGTGCAGAATTGTTGATTGCACCATTATCCACAACGACCGTGTCAGGAAAAATAAGCCAGACCAGCTTGCTGGGCTGGGCAGAAAATCTGGCATTCGTACGTGATCAGGCCGGTTTGAGGCTACAAATGCCGCAAAACCTGCCTGCATCGCCCGCCTATACACTGAAAATCACAGGTCTGAAGATGAATTCGTCATCCGCAACGCGTTCGGGTAATCCCACCTGGTAAGAAAAACGGATTCATCGAAAGCGGACGACCTTTGCTTTTCTTTGTATAGCCATGTTCGTCGCTATTCCAAATTCATATACTTTGGGCTAGTTAATTCATATTTCTTATCATGAGTGCCCATCTACACTCATGACTTCACTTGCCAAACCATTGCGTCATGAAAATAACAAAACTGACTACTTACCGTGTTCCTCCAAGGTGGATGTTGCTGAAGATAGAAACCGATGAGGGTATCGTCGGTTGGGGCGAGCCTGTCATTGAAGGACGGGCCCGCACTGTAGAAACAGCCGTACAGGAATTTGCACCTTACCTGATAGGGCAAGACCCGGCCCGCATCAACGACCTGTGGCAAGTCATGTACCGTGGTGGCTTTTATCGTGGTGGTGCCATCCTCATGAGCGCCATGGCGGGTATTGATCAGGCCTTGTGGGATATCAAAGGTAAAGCCCTGGGTGTACCGGTATATCAATTGCTGGGTGGCCTGGTGCGTGATCGCATGAAGACCTATAGCTGGGTGGGCGGTGACCGTCCTGCTGACGTGATCGCGGATATCCGCCGGCTGCGCGAAGCGGGCTTTGATACCTTCAAGATGAACGGTACGGAAGAATTCGGCATCATCGACAGTGCTGCCGCAGTTGATGCCGCAGTGGGTCGTATTGCCGAGATTCGTGAAGCATTTGGTAGCCAGATCGAATTCGGCATTGATTTTCATGGTCGTGTGGCTGCGCCCATGGCCAAGGTCTTGTTGCGTGCTCTGGAACCGTATCGCCCTCTGTTTGTTGAGGAGCCGGTGCTGGCAGAGCAGGCCGAATATTATCCGCGCCTGGCAGAAAGTACTTCAATACCACTGGCAGCAGGCGAACGCATGTATTCACGCTTTGAATTCAAACGCGTCTTCCAGGAGGGTGGCATTGCCATTGTTCAGCCTGACCTGTCCCATGCAGGCGGTATTTCTGAATGCCATAAAATTGCCGCGATGGCAGAAGCCTATGACATCGCTCTGGCGCCACATTGTCCGCTGGGGCCGATTGCCCTTGCCGCCTGCCTGCAACTGGATTTTGTCGCCCATAACGCCGTCTTGCAAGAGCAGAGCATGGGCATCCATTACAACAAGGATGCGGAGTTGCTTGATTACGTCATCAACCGCGAAGATTTGCGTATTACAGATGGCTATATTGCTGCCTTGCCGAAACCGGGCCTGGGCGTGGAAATTGATGAAGAGCGCGTAAAAGAAGCCAGCCTGCGTGCCCCTGACTGGCGTAATCCGTTGTGGCGTCATGCGGATGGCAGTGTTGCAGAATGGTAGGACTGAATATGGAACGCAGCAAGGACATCGCTCCCTTGAGTGGCAAGGAAGACGTGCGTCTGATCGGTATCGACTGGGGCAGTACAGGTTTGCGGATTTTTTTGATGAGCGAGAATGGACGGCTCATCGGCAATCGTGAAGCGGCCTCCGGCGTTTCCGTCATACAGGGTGGGAATGCGGGTTATATGCGCACCTTGCAGGAACTTGCCGGCGACTGGTTGACGACCTGGTCTGACGCGCCTTTGCTGGCATGTGGCATGGTGGGCAGCAAGCATGGCTGGCAAGAAGTGCCCTATGTGAATTGCCCGGCAGATGCACAGCATATTGCGCGTAACGCTGTTCGTGTTGATACCGGCAGTTTGCTGGCAGCACCCCACAGCCTGCACATTTTGCCCGGCTTGTTGTACCGGCCTGAAGGTGGGGCGCCTGATGTCATGCGTGGCGAAGAAACGCAAATCGTTGGTGCCCTGCAAGGGCAGTCCGACTGGGCCAGTCAATCATGCATAGTCATGCCGGGTACGCATTCCAAATGGGCCAGTATCGTCGATGGACAAGTGCATGCCTTTGCCACCCATATGACAGGTGAATTGTTTGCCGTGCTTAAACAGCATTCAGTGCTGGGCCGATTAATGCCAATAGCATCGGATGCTGCGACAGGCAAGACCGAAACTGAAGAAGTTTGCTTTACAGCGGGCCTGGATGCTGCACGCAAAATGCTGGGGCAGGGCCTTGGTCATCAACTGTTCAGTGTGCGTACCCTGGGTCTGATGGGCGATATGCCGCCTGCTGGCTTACCAGATTATTTGTCTGGCCTGCTGATTGGTAATGAAATATTGGCTGGTTTGCAATGGCGTTCGACACATGGTCTGGGTCATGCTCCCCTGATATTGATCGGTGAAGCGTCTCTGTGTGCTCGTTACGCACGGGCTTTGTCCTACCTGGGTGTCAAGCCCGATGCCGTGCTGGTCAATACTGCACCTGCTGGCTTGTGGCAACTGGCAAGTGTTGCCCGTCTGGTGTGATTCCCGTTCACCCCTGCATCTACCTTATCTGGAAAACAGTACATGACAACTTCCCCTATCAGTTTTGATCAGGCATTTACCGCTTTACCCCTGGTTGCCATTCTGCGTGGCATACGGCCGGAAGAAGTGCAGGCCATTGCCCTTGGCTTGTACGAAACCGGCTTTCGCATTATAGAAGTACCGTTGAATTCACCTTCTGCGCTTGAATCAATCAGCCTGCTCAGTCGCAGCCTGCCTGAAGATGCCTTGTGTGGTGCCGGTACGGTATTGAGCACCGATGCAGTAAGGCAGGTGCGTGATGCAGGTGGACGTCTGATTGTCATGCCGCATGCTGATACGCAAGTCATTAGTGAAGCCAAGGCACAGGGCCTGTACTGTGTGCCTGGCGTATGTTCACTGACGGAAGCATTTGCTGCTCTGCATGCCGGTGCTGATGCGGTCAAACTTTTCCCGGCTGAGTTGATCACGCCACCTATCGTGCGCGCCATGCGGGCGGTATTGCCATCCACTCTGCGTTTGCTGCCTGTTGGTGGCATTACCCCTGACAACATGCAAGCCTATCTGCAAGCTGGCGTCAGCGGCTTTGGTCTGGGCTCTGCACTGTACAAGCCCGGTATGGATGCGGCGGCAGTACAACAGCAGGCCCGCAGATTTGTTGCTGCGATCAGAGAGCAGTCCAAGGGTAATGCAGCTCTGTAAGCAAGTAGTTGATTATTTGTGAATATCTATTCCAATTGGATATAGATAATTCTTAAAATTGCATTTGTTCGGAATAGCTTCGCTTGCTATCTTATTGCTTAAGTTATTGGATAAGTTATTCAATAAGTTAGCGTGCAGTCTCTAGTGACAAGTCTGGCCAGGCCAGATATGGATGATGGATTTTAATTGCCCTTGTGTTCGATGGGCCTGTTTGCAGGAAGTCTATGTTAGTCAATCCGCTTTTTCAAAACGAGTCATTAGCCAGCGATAAGGCCAGCCTGCAACAAGCGGTGACTCATCATGCAACTCTGGGCGAAGGCCTCGGCTGGCATGGTGCGACAGGAAGCTGGTGGTGGACCGATATCGAGGCCGCGACTTTGCAAGCCTGGTCGCCGGGCAAGGCCGTGACTACCTATAAATTACCTGACCGGCTGGGTTCGTTTGCGCACTGCCAGTCAGGACGCATGCTGCTCGGCCTGGCGAAGCGACTGTGCTTTACCAGTCCGCCAAAAAATCCTGGGGCGACATCAGCCAACCCTGTAAGCGCAGGTGCAACAAGCACTACTGCGTTGCAATTACCTGTGCAGTCACTGGTGGCAGTTGATCCGGCAGAAACACGTACACGTGTCAATGACGGCCGTACTGACAGACGCGGTTATTTTGTGTTTGGCACCATGAATGAGGCGGCTGAAAAACGTCCCATCGCCAGCTTTTACCAGTTTTCCATGCAGTATGGTCTGCGCCGCCTGGCTTTGCCGGCAGTGGCAATTGCCAACAGCATTTGCTTCAGTCTTGACGGTAAGACCATGTACTTTACCGATACGCTGACGCGCCGTATCCAGCAATGCGATTATGATGCAGAGTCGGCAAGGGTAGATAATATCCGCCTGTTTGCCATACCCGATGACGACAGAGCCTATCCGGATGGTTCCGTGATAGACAGTCATGGTTGTCTGTGGAATGCCGAATGGGGTGCGGGCAGTGTCACGCAGTACGCGCCGGACGGGCGTCGTTTGCAAAGGCTGTCGGTTGGCACAAAAAATCCAACTTGCCCGGCTTTTGGCGGTGCCAATGGTGACCAGCTTATGGTGGCAAGTGCCCGCCAGGAAATGAGTGCTGAAGAACTGTTGCGCATGCCCGGTGCAGGCAGTCTGTTTCTATTGCAGATGGATGAACCGCTTGCCGTTCCCGATACCTTATTTGATGACAACGATGCTGGCGCAGTACTGCAGCCAGTCCCTAAAACAATAAAGAGACAATGATAATGAAAAACGCAATAAAAAAAGTCTGTTCGCAACTGATAGGTGCGACCCTGACTGCAGGTTTTCTTGGCCTGGCTGCGGTTTCGGCTGCACAGGCGGCTGACCCTGTAAAAATAGGTTTCCTCGTCAAGCAGGCGGAAGAACCATGGTTCCAGGATGAATGGCGCTACGCGGAACAGGCGGCCAAGGAAAAAGGGTTCACCCTGGTAAAAATTGGTGTGGCCAATGGTGAAAAAATGATGGCCGCCATCGATAATCTGGCAGCGCAAAAAGCCCAGGGCTTTGTGATATGCGCGCCGGATGTCAAGCTGGGTATGGCAGTTGAACGTGCTGCCAAACGAAATAACCTGAAAGTGATGTCGGTAGATGATCAGCTTGTCGATGGTAGTGGAAAACCGATCGCATCGATTCCACATATGGGTATCTCTGCCTATGAAATTGGCAAACAGGTTGGCCAGGGGCTGATAGAAGAAATGAAATCACGTGGCTGGAATATGACTGAAGTTGGTGCCATGCGCATGGCCTTTGACCAGTTGCCGACCGCACGTGAACGTACCCAGGGTGCCGTGGATGCATTGAAGGCCGCGGGTTTTCCGGTGGCAAATATTGTCGATGCAGCGCAGGCGAAAACTGATACCGAAAGTGCATTCAATGCCGCCAATATTGCGCTGACCAAGCAAACCAGATTCAAGCGCTGGGTTGTGTTCGGCATGAATGATGAAGCCGTCCTGGGAACCGTCCGCGCAGCAGAGGGCAGGGGGCTGCGCAATGATGCCGTGATAGGTATCGGCATAGGTGGCAGCAAAACTGCATTGAATGAATTTGCCAAACCCAGCCCTACCGGATTTTATGGCACGGTATTGATCAGCCCCAAGCGCCATGGCTATGAAACCTCGGTCAATATGTATAAATGGATTGCCGAGAGCAAGGTGCCAGCAGCCTTGACTCTGACTACCGGTGTATTGATGACACGTCGCAATCAGGCCGATGTCCGCGCCGAATTCGGACTTTAGGATATTACCTGCCATGTCGTCATCTCAGGTTCCATCTCTTCAGTTTGAAGAGGTCTGTAAATTCTTCCCGGGTGTGAAAGCACTCAACGGCGTCAGTTTTGAAGCACATGCCGGTACCGTTCACGGCCTGCTTGGTGAAAATGGTGCCGGTAAATCCACCCTGTTGAAAATACTGGGTGGGCAATATAAGCCTGACGGTGGACGCCTTTTGCTGAATGGGAATGTCTGCCATTTCACCTCCGCTGGCGATGCCATTGCAGCGGGGATAGCAGTCATTCACCAGGAACTGCAATATGTTCCCGAATTAACCGTAGCAGAAAATCTGTTATTGGGGCGTCTTCCTCAAAAGCTGGGCTTTGTGAACAGAAACGAAGCGCGGCGCATGGTTAGCCAACGTTTGCAGCAGATGGGTGTGGATTTGAATCCGGACGCCAGGTTATGTGACTTGTCGATTGCCCAGCGCCAGATGGCAGAAATATGCAAAGCCTTGTTGCAGGATGCGCAAGTCATTGCTTTCGATGAGCCGACCAGCAGCCTGTCGTATCGTGAAAGTGAAATTCTGTTCCGCCTGATACGTGACCTGCGAGCGGCTGGGCGTACCATTATCTACATATCGCACAGGCTGGAAGAATTGTATGCGCTGTGTGATGCCTGCACGATTTTCCGTGATGGTCGCAAGATCGTCACTCATCCCGTCATGGCCGATGTGCCGCGTGACGTGCTGATCAATGACATGGTCGGGCGGGAACTCAGCGATATCTATGATTACCGCCCAAGGGCAATTCAGTCTGAAAGACTGGTGGTCCGGCAATTGAAGGGGGATGCACTTCCCACTGGCCAGGATTTCAGCGTACGCGGTGGCGAAGTATTGGGGTTTTTTGGTCTGGTTGGTGCCGGTCGTAGCGAGTTGATGCGACTCTTGTATGGTGTTGATAAACGTGGTGGTGGTTCCAGTGTCGTACTGGATGGCGCTGCAGTTTCTAATAATGGGCCTGCCGCTGCGATTGAAGCAGGCATTGTCCTGTGCCCGGAAGACCGCAAAGAGCAGGGTATTCTGGCACAGGCATCGGTGGCCGAAAATATCAACATCAGTTGTCGTCGTCATGGATTATTAGGTGGTTTGTTTTTAAGGCATAAACGCGAAGCAGAACTGGCTGATCGCTTTATCCAGAGATTAAAAATCAAGACTCCGAACCGTGAACAGGAAATTCGTTTGCTGTCCGGTGGCAATCAGCAAAAAGTTATTCTGGCACGCTGGCTGGCTGAACCCGGCATGAAAGTATTGATACTGGATGAACCCACACGTGGCATTGATGTCGGTGCCAAAAACGAAATCTATCGCATCATTCATGAAGTTGCAGAGCGCGGTTGCTGTGTCATTGTCGTATCCAGCGAATTGCCTGAAGTCTTGGGCATCTGTGATCGCATCATCGTCATGCGCGAAGGGCAGATCAGCGGTCAGCTTGAACGTGCGCAGGCAAACGAAACAGCAGTGCTTGGTCTGGCTTTGCCGGATATGCAAACCACATAATTTTTTTCAGGAATCATTCATGTCCTCTCTCAGTCCTGCACAGGCAGATAATGAACCAGCAGTCCAGCAGCCAACACTCAAGCAAAGTACAGGTATGAAAACTACACAACACTGGTTACAGGAACAGAGCATGCCTCTGGCGTACGCCTTACTCTTCGTGGTGTTGTCATTCACGGTAGAGAACTTTTTCTCGACTACCAATATCGTCGGGCTGATGCTTTCGGTCGCGCAAATTGGTATGGTCGCCTGCACCATGATGATGTGCCTGGCATCGCGTGACTTTGATTTGTCGGTCGGGTCTACCATTGCATTCTCTGGTGTATTAGGCGCAATTATCCTGGAACGTACACAAAGCATCACACTGGCAGTCGGTGGCGGCTTGCTGGCCGGTGCCATGATCGGTGCAGGCAACGGCGTGCTGATTGCTTATTTGCGTGTGAATGCCCTGATCGCGACACTGGCCACCATGCTGATGGTGCGTGGTCTTGCTTTTATCGTCTCCAAAGGGCAGGCAGTAGGTATTTCCAATGAGACTTTCATCAGTTTTGGTGATGGACGCCTGTTTGGCTTGCCTTATCCTGTGTTGGTAGTGGCCGCTTGTTTTCTGGTATTTGGCGTGCTGCTGAATCATACAGTTTTTGGTCGTAATACGCTGGCGATAGGTGGCAATCCGGATGCAGCGCGTCTGGCCGGTATACGGGTAGAACGTTTGCGCATATGGATCTTCCTTTTGCAGGGACTGGTGACTGCATTGGCTGGTCTGATCCTGGCTTCGCGCATCACGAGTGGTCAGCCAAATTCTGCACAAGGCTTTGAACTGGATGTTATTTCTGCCTGTGTACTTGGTGGCGTATCCCTGCAAGGTGGCAAGGCCAGAATATCCGGTGTGCTGGTTGGTGTATTGATCATGGGGACAGTGGAAAATGTCATGAACCTGCTGGATGTTGACGCTTTTTACCAATATCTGATGCGTGGTTTTATCTTGCTGGCTGCCGTGCTGCTGGATCAGTTGAAAAGCCATGCGACACGTAAATCATGATTGATCAAGCTCCGCAAATGAATACTGCCGGAACTGGCAGGCTACAGGGTAAAGTCGCGATAGTTACAGGCTCTACAATGGGCATAGGTGCTGCGATTGCACGTTTGTTCTTGCAGCAAGGTGCGCTGGTTGTTTTGAATAGCCACAAACATGATGAAGCAGCGGCGCGCATCATCGCAGAACTCGGTAGTGAAAACTGCTTTTTCATTCAGGGTGACGTAGCCGATGCAGCAGCAATGCGGTCCGTGGTGGAGCAGACCCTGGCAAGATTCGGGAAAGTGGATGTACTGGTCAACAATGCCGGCATGAATGTGTTTGCAGACCCTTTGCAAATGAGTGATGAAGAGTGGCAGCGTTGTTTTTCTGTCGATCTTGAAGGTGCATGGAATACTACCCGCGCTGTCTTGCCAGCCATGCTGGCACAGGGTGCTGGCAGCATCATCAATATTGCATCGGTACACGGCCATAAAATCATACCTGGCTGCTTCCCTTATCCGGTGGCAAAACATGCATTGATAGGGCTGACACGCTCACTGGGCATAGAATATGCCGCACGCGGAATACGTGTGAATTCGATTTCACCCGGGTTGATCATGACCGAGGCAATACAGTCCTGGTTTGCCAGTTGCCCTGACCCCGTGGCAGAACAACAACGGCAGGCTGATATTTTGCCATGTCGCCGTATAGGTGAGCCGCAAGAAGTCGCCTATACTGCGGTATTCCTTGCCAGTGATGAAGCACGTTTTATTAATGCCACCGACATCTTGATTGATGGAGGTCGATCACAGCTATACCATGATTAACACCTGACCACTATTCCATATCGCTGATGCCATGAGCAACTCCAGCCCTGATCGTTTTGTTCGTACACATTTAAAAACACGACACCTGGTGTTGCTGGTCGAACTGGGCCGGCATGGTTCCATTTTTCATGCTGCTGAAGCAGCACATCTGACCCAGCCAGCAGCGTCAAAGTTATTGACCGAGCTTGAATATGCGCTGGGTGTGCAATTGTTTGAACGCTTGCCACGGGGGATAGCACCTACCTGGTATGGCGAGATCATGATACGGCGTGCTGGTGCCGCATTGGCAGAAATGGATGCGGCACATCAAGAAGTCATGGAACTCCTGTCCGGTTTAAGTGGTTGCGTATCGATTGGTGCCGTGATGACGCCGTCTACCAACCTGATTCCACAAGCGGTAACCTTGCTAAAATCACGTCATGCGCGTTTGCATGTGGCGATACAGGTTGATACCAGCAAGATACTGATACAACGTTTGCGCGCCGGTGAACTGGATATGGTCATAGGACGTATTCTGGACACAGAATCCGCTGCGGAATTGAATTTCGAACCGCTGACCGATGAGCCGCATAGCCTGATTGCTCGCAGCACACATCCACTTGCACAACGCAAAAAATTAACACTGGAAGATCTGGCGCAGGAAGCCTGGATACTGCCCCCAGGGGGCAGTATTTTGCGCGATCGTCTGACCGCTTTATTTTTATCTCATGGGCTTGATCAGCCGACAGAAACGGTTGAAACCCTGTCGCTGCCGGTGATCACCAGCTTGTTGATGGCCAGTGACATGATCGTCGCCTTGCCAGAAGACCTGATCAAGACTTATCTTGATTCAAATCTGCTCACTGTGCTCCCATATGATCTTGGATTGCGCATGGATGCCTATGGAATTGTCACCAGAAAGCAACATCGTCTCTCGCCGGGTGCGCAAGCCATGCTCGATGTTTTACGCGAGTTGGCACTGCAACGCGCGAATAAATAATTTCTCTCTGCGCTTCACCCAGTACACAACATCTCTCTCTTCGCTTGCTATGCGGAAACTAAGCTGGGTATAGTTTTGCGGGCGGTGTGATGAAAAATTAAGCGAATTTATCTTCACCTCAGCATCTGTTTTTATTTTCAATAAAACATGTTGCAGCGCATGAAAATACATAAAAATTCAAAAAACGTATTTGCTTATTTCTATATTTTCTCGTCTGAAACGATCAATTTTCTGCTTAAAAACCAATCACTTTCTTGATTCTTTTTTTCAAGTTGCCAATCGGAATTCATCATCACTTAGAATCGATTTCATTGAATGTGCTTGTTTTAACGACAGACCAAAATCGATGGTCGGAACACAGCCAATAACACAGCCAATACATGGCCGACAACCGGAGGAGATAATCGTGTTAGATAACCGCAGCAAGAAAGTATTTTTCAATCCTAAACTCAAAGGTACAGCATTGGCTGTACTGTCTGTCATGGCTGCCAATTCGGGCATGGCACAAGAAACAAAAAAGCCAGCCGATACCAAGGAACAGGCAGATCAGGTCGTTGTCGTTTCTGGAACACGTAAATCGGTTGCTTCAGCCATTGACAGAAAATTGCGTGCAGACACTGTTGCCGATTCCATCGTTGCTGAAGACATTGGTCAGTTCCCTGATAAAAACGTCGGTGAAGCATTGTCGCGTGTGACGGGTGTGCAGCTCGAACGTTCCTTTGGTGAAGGTACCAGTGTTTCCATCCGTGGTGTTGAACCGGATTTGAACCGTATCGAAGTTAACGGTGTATCCGTCTTGAGTACGACCGGTGGAGCCGGTCGTGGTGCCGATCTGCGTGAATTACCTGCCGAACTGATTTCTTCGATTGACGTCATCAAAGGCGTGACTGCCAATATGACTGAAGGCGGTATTGGTGGTTCGGTGCAAATCACCACACGCAAGCCACTCGATTTCAAGAAAATGACTATCGTTGGCAGTATCGCTGGTGAGCAGGCACCGCAACGCGGTGGTGTACAACCACGCGCCAACTTTTTCATCACTGACAAATTCCTGGACGGCCGACTTGGCCTGATGGCGAACATTATTTACGACAAGGTATTAACCCGCGGTGACTTTTCGCGAAATACCTCGTGGCGTTATTTGCGTGACTGGGATTTTTCTGCTGACAAAACTGTTCCCAGCATAGACCCGGTCCTGGCAGGCGTAACGACCAAAGCAAATTGCTCCAACCTGAGTGCTCCGGCGAATGCGACGCAAACTGCGGCAGCGGCAACAACTGCGCTACAGGCTAGCTGCGTATCTCAATGGAATGATTATTCACCACAGATTGCCCGTTACGGTATCTGGGAACGTGATCATGAAAGAACATCGGCTGAGTTGACAGCGCAATACAAATTCACTGACCGACTGAATGCCTGGGCCAGTTATCAAACCAACATTCAGAACCAACGACTGCGTGATTACAATTACGGCACAGACTTTGGCGCGACATCACGCTTGTCCAGTACTGGCACTTTGCCTACCTATAATGCGACCACTGCTGTACCAACTGGTGGTTCATGCACACCGATTTCTACAACGACCACTCCAGCGGGCATGGTTGTGGAGAATCATATCGTTACCCAGTATGTATTGGGCAACTGCCTGGTACCGGGTAGCGCAGCTTCACCAAATGGCGGTCAGGGTGCTTTCAGTACATCGTTGCGCGATTATGCATTAAAGATTGATTCAAAGTACACGACAGCCGGTTTCAACTATAAAGGTGAAAAACTGGATATTGATGGTTTGATTTCTTCGGCAAAATCGACTTACAGCAGCGATTCGAACAATCTGATATTGACACAAAATGCACCAGGGCTACAGGTAAATCTTGATTCCTCAGGATTGCCGCATTTTACTTTCCCTTCTGGCTACAACCCTTCGAATCCTAATTCGTATATATCAGCTCAGTTGCAGTATCGTCCGTCAGAAACGATCAACAAGGAAGACCAACTCAAGCTTGATTTTAAATACAAGCTGAATATGGATTTCCTGTCGCGTATCTGGTTTGGTGTGCAGGCACAGCGAGCAAAATCCAGCCAGTACAATGGTGGCGGTTATCTGGCAAGCGCAGGAAACGATTTGGTAAGCACTGCAGACGACGTGTATGTACAAACCGCAAACATCAATCAGACATATAGCTACGACCCGCTGAATACAACCAACACGGTACGTGCGACAGTTGGCCCTACAAATCTGGCTGATCTCAATGCGTGGACCAAGTCGATTAATGGTTCTGCCATGGCTGCTTTGGCACAGTCTGCATTCTCGACTTCGACAGGAACTTTTTTCAAGGGCTATAGTGGCGCAGGAAATGTACCTGCAAATTGGGTTGCCCCATCATTTTCAGTCGTTCCTGGTAATTTTGACTTGACACATTTCAATCATGATTACCTGTATAACGCACCTGGTAGTGATGGCAAAATGTATCCGCAGATACCTGCCTATGTCGTAGACGAAAAAGTTAAATCTACTTACTTGCGTGCGGACTTTGATACTGAATTGTTCGGCAGAGATATCTTCGGTAATATCGGTGTTCGTTATACACAAACACGTGACGTTTCTCAAGGTTTGTTCAAACAACAGATCAACGTTGAAAAAACACCTGGCTCCACGACGTTCAACACAGTTATTCTGTCTAACTCTGTTACCAGCATAGATAATACATATTCAAATGTATTGCCTAGCTTTAATGCAGGTGCATGGCTGATACCAAATCAATTCCTGGTGCGTGTCGGCTGGGGCAAGGTCATGGCGCGTCCTAGAATTCTGGATATCGTCCCCAATGCAACATGTACAAAAAATAGTGGCGCTGCCCAGTTTGGTGGCGACGGTACGGATGATTGCACGGCCGGCAATCCTTCTCTGAAACCGTTCCAGGCAACCAATACCGATCTGAGTCTGGAATATTATCCAAATGCGGATAGCCAACTCAGCCTTGCCTTGTTCCGTAAAAACATCACGGTTGGTAACAGTGTATCGACCAACGTAAAAAATGTGGATCTGTTCAAAGACGGTACATTGTGGGACGTTAAAATGCCGATCAACTATCCAGGTGCTGTGACACGTGGTGTTGAGTTGGCAGGCAGAACAGCGTTGACTTTCTTGCCAGGCTTCCTCAGTGGTTTTGGTGTTGACGCCAACTATACCCGCATGACTTTCACATATGCACCAGGTACAGAACGTTTGAATCCGCTGGATAACTCCATCCTGCCTTACGCCGGTTTGTCTAAAAATGCTTACAATCTGGGCCTGTGGTATGACAAGGACAAGTTCAATGCACGTCTTGCCTATCACTATCGTGACCGCTATTACACAGGTACCAATGACGTGTCTGGAAATCCTAACTTTATCGAGAAAACTGGTTATCTGGATGCTAAATTCCAATATCGTTACAACCAGTTCGTTACGTTCTCCTTCGAAGGGAAAAATCTGACTGATCAGGCGAATATTACTGATGCTGGTGACATTTCTCGTCCAAATGAACTGGCATGGTCCGGTCGTCGTTACTTTGTTGGTGTATCAATCAAGAATTAATTTGTAGGGCGTTTTGGAAAGCGCAGTAGTTCATGCCAGCCATTCTTGACCAGATGGCTGGTTTTTTTTCATCATGAAAAATTAAAACGAGCTGCATATTCCGAACTGTATATTCGCTTCTCTTTTACTTATCTCATGACCACATTTTTTAAACATCGAACAAGCATTTTTTCACTGCTATGCGTGATCATGATGTCTGCCTGTGGCTCGCTGGCAGCGCAACCGCTTTTCAATAATCCACTTGTGAAAAATCGGGCAGATCCGCAAATGTTTTTGCATACGGATGGCTACTATTATTTCACCGCTACCGTGCCGGAGTATGATCGCATTGAATTGCGACGTGCCTCCGGTATTAATGATCTTGGCGCAGCAGATGCCAAAGTGATCTGGCGCAAACATGCAAGTGGCCCCATGAGTCATCATATCTGGGCACCGGAATTGCATTTTATCCAGGGTAAATGGTATGTGTACTTTACAGCCGGCAGGGCTGACGCCATTTGGGATATTCGTTTGTATGTACTGGAGAACGCTTCCACCAATCCGCTGGAAGGGGAATGGGTAGAGCGTGGGCAGTTAAAAACTGGCCGCGAATCTTTCTCACTGGATGCGACCACCTTTGCGCTTGGCGGGCAGCGATATCTGGTGTGGACCCAGCGCGACCCGGCACCGGACAAAAAAAATACCAATATTTATCTGGCGAAAATGGATACGCCTTTGTCTATTACCGGGCCGGTCGTTTTGCTGTCCCGTCCTGACTATAGCTGGGAAAAAATTAAGTATGAAGTCAATGAAGCGCCTGCCGTATTGATCAGGAATGGCCGCGTTTTCATTACCTATTCAGCCAGTGCGACAGATGAAAATTACAGCATGGGTTTATTGACCGCACCCGCAGATGCTGATCTGCTTGATTCCAGGGTGTGGCAAAAGTCTGCTCAGCCAGTGTTCAAGACGAGTGTGGCAAATGCCCAGTATGGGCCTGGACATAATTCATTCACGACCACCACCGATGGTAAAACAGATGTGTTGGTATATCACGCGCGTGACTATCGCGAAATCAAGGGCGATTCCCTGTATGACCCTAACCGGCACACCCGGGCACAGGTATTTTACTGGCGTGACGATGGTACTCCTGATTTCGGCGCACCCGGCGCACCCACCATCAACCTGGGAAAGCAGGCAGCCAAACCTCTGTTTCGTGACCCGGTGATGGATGGTGCCGCCGATCCTGTTCTAGTACGCAATGCCAAACTGGGAAAATGGTGGATGTTTTATACCAATCGCAGGGCCAATGCTTCCGAAGCACGCGGTGTCACATGGGTGCATGGCACACGCATAGGTATCGCTGAATCGGATGATGAAGGAGCAAACTGGCATTACATTGGCGAAGCCGACATAGAATTGCCGCCGCAAATGGGTGGTGCAGAAGCTACCCATTGGGCACCGGACATTATCCGTGCGAATGATGGCAGCTACCACATGTATCTGACGGTGGTACCTGGCATTTTTGAAGACTGGAAACATCCTCGTTACATGGTACATCTGACCAGTCAGGATCTGCGGCACTGGCGTAATGCCAAAGTCTTGCAACTGGCGTCTGAGCGTGTGATCGACGCTACCGTATTGCGCTTGCCGCAGGGCGGGTACCGCATGTGGTACAACAATGAAGTGGATAAAAAATCGATTTACTATGCTGATAGCCCGGATCTGGAAAACTGGACAAACAAAGGCAAAGCAGTCGGTGATCAGGGTGGCGAAGGCCCCAAAGTCTTTCGCTGGAAAGATCAGTGGTGGATGATTACTGATGTATGGCGTGGCCTGGCTGTCTATCGTTCTGATGACCTGTTAAACTGGAAACGTCAGCTGGGTAATCTGCTCGAGGTGCCCGGACATGGTGAGGACGATGAAGTAATCGGTGGACATCCTGATGTCGTTGTCAACGGTGACAGGGCGTTTTTATTTTACTTTACTCATCCTGGCAAGCGTGGTCCGGATCAGAAAAAAGATGGCAGGGAACAAAGGCGTAGTTCCTTGCAGGTAGTTGAATTATTGCATACGGAGCAGGGCTTGCTGGCCGATCGTGATGCACCTGCTTACGTACGTTTGCCGGCAAAGTAATCAGCAAATAAAATGGGAGCAACTTGTGTGCTCCCATTTGTTCTCATTTGTTTCCATTGTTGCAGTTTCTGTCTGCATCCATTATTTTTATCTGGCCCTCACCAGATTCAGCCACTTATCTCTGTAGGCTGACCAGCCCTTCGGTTCCAGCTCACTGACAACGGCCGAGGACTCGCTCGTTTTTGGTAACTGCTCCCAGTGATGCAACATCCAGGCTCCATATGTCGTGCCGCTGGTATCATTTGACAGCTTGATGTTTTGCTGTGGTCGCAGGCTTGCCAGCAAAGAGGCGAAGTAGGGGTTGTTGGTAAAACTTCCTTCGACGATGATATCGCCTTCCGAACTCAGTTTATTGAGGCAGTAGTCCGTCATCAGCACGCAATACAGGGTGGCGAGTGCATATCGTTCCTGCATATTGTCAGGTGCCTGACCCTCTATCCTGGCAAGTTGCCCGGAAAACGGACCACCTGATTCTGCGAAGCAGGGTAGGGCGAAAGTTTCCTGTCTGATCAGTTTATCGATATCGGATGGGGTGCAGGTTACGGGTGTCTGGCCTGCCAGAGTGGCAAATTCCCGCCCGCCCATAAACCGCATGCATGAAACGGCTTCACCCAGAATATTGGTGTTGGCCAGCATGTCGGCATCTTCATCCAGGCAAGCTTGCGATGCCCCCAGGGCTGCTGCAATCATCCAGGTGCCGGTGGACAGTACTGTGCATTTTTTATTCGTGCCTGCATTGTGCAGATGGCGCAGCAGGGAAGCATTGCTGTCATGGATACCGCATACGATCTGGCAGGTTTCAGGCAGACCGGTTTCCATTGCCAATGTAGGGCGTATTTTCCCCAACCTGGTCCAGGCTTTTTGCATGGGTGGGAATAGCGGCGTCCAAGCCTTTTGTTCTGTAAGGGACGAATATTGCTGCCGGTTCGTATCCCACAGATCAGTATGGCAGCCCAGAGAACTGACTTCCGTTGCAGCGATGCCAGACAGGCGCCAGGCCCAATATTGCGGATACATCAGGATATGTGATGCACGTGCAAAATCAGAGGGGTAAGTACTTTCCAGCCAGGCCAGTTGGCGAGCCAGGTTTAGTCCGGCCGGCAAATCGGGGGAATAGCTTTGCTGGTAAGGCGGGCGCAACGGACGGTATTTGCTGTTTTCCTGTTCCGGCAAGTCAGACTCATAATCCAGAACAGGCAATACCAGACCCTTGTCATTTACCAGTGCAGCAGTCGCACCATGGGTCACGGGTATAATCGCGGTCACTGTGGCAATACGCGAAAACTCACTAAAAACACGCAACATCCACGCCCAGATTCTGTCAGTATCATGATGCGGGTAGATGCCATCCTGAACGATATTGTTGGGGCAACGCTGCTCAGCCAAAGTATTTGCCTGTGCATCCAGTAAGCTGAGTTTTACATTGGTTTTGCCTATGTCCAATACGATACTGGCGTTCGTTTGCAGTGTTTTCATGGATTCTGTTTTACTGCCTTGCATATTATTTTCTTTGTTTTTTACGATTCAACAGGCGTGGCAGGGCGATGGTAATCAACAGCAAAATGCCGACTACAATAGTCATGATGATGCCGGGTATATTCGCCAATGCCATACCGTAATTGACTACACCCAGTGTCAGTACAGCCAGGAACACGCCGACAATGGTACCGGCTCCGCCAGCGATACTGACCCCACCCAGGATAACCATGGTGATGATTTCCAGTTCCCATCCTGTCGCAATATTCGGGCGTGTGCTGCCTATGCGACCGGTTAGCAAAAACGCTGCCAGCCCGGCCATTGCACCAGTCAGGGTAAATAACATGAAACGGTACTTGTCTACGGATACACCTGAAAATCTGGCTGCAACCGGGTTATTGCCTATGGCGTAAATTTTGCGCCCCCAGCTTGTCGCATGCAGAATGATGGCGAACACAACAACAAAGAACAGCAAGATGACAAACTGCCTGGGGATGAAATCAAAAAAGTAACCTTGGCCCCAATCAATCAGCAATTGTGGATAAGCCGTGAATGCCTGGTCACCCAGCACCACGCTGGCCAGCCCGCGAAACAGGGACACACTGCCTATGGTCACTACAATGGACGGCAGGGCAAAGCGCGTGACCAGTAAACCGTTCAGACTGCCGCAGGCTGCCCCTGTAAAAACGGCAATAAACAGCAGGCTGTACGCTGGCAAACCATGTGAATTGGCAAGACCCATAGCAACAGAGCAAAGCGCCAGGATGCCGGAAACAGAAATATCAATCTCGCGACAGATAATCAGCAAGGCCATGGGCAGGGCAATCAGCGCCTTTTCACTGAAGTTGAAGGTGCCGTCTGCCAGGTTATGCAAGTCAAAGAAATTGGGCAATAGCAGGCTATTGATGATGAATGCTGCGACGAACAGCAAAGCCAGTAAGGTTTCCCAATGGGAGAAGAATTTCTTGAACTGGAATTCTTCCTTGTCGCGTATGGTATAGCGTGAGCTGTTGCTTGGTGATGTCATGGTGGTCGTGTTCACGTACTACTCCTGATTGCATTTTTTTGCAGCAGTTGCAAAGGCAAAATCTGACGGCTGCCTTTCTTATTGCTGCGCGCATTGATCATGACTGCAGTCAGAATGACTACACCAGTCAATGCACTTTGCCAGAATGGGGAAATTTTCACGACTGGCAGCGCATTATTGATCACCGCCAAAAATAATGAACCTAATACCGCGCCAGATACCGTGCCGGCGCCACCTGCAATATTGATGCCGCCAATAACGCAGGCTGCAATGACGGTAAACTCGAAGCCATAGGCAATTTCCGTATAGGCCACTGCATAACGTGCCACCCACAGATAGCCGCACAAGCCGGCCATCAGGCCTGACAATCCATATGTCCAGAACAGGCGGCGTGGGGTAGGGATGCCGATATAGTTGGCCGCGGTTGGCTGGTTACCGATGGCATATAAATCCCTGCCAAAATGCGTATAGCGGGCCAGATACCACATCAGAATAACCACAATGGAAGCAATCCAGACCAGATGCGTAATCCCCAGTAACTGGCTAAGCGGGAACGCAATGAAAGCGGCAGGCATCTGATGTGACGATACCCAGGCACCACCAGACAATACAAAGACCAGGCCACGGTAAACGCTCATCGTACCCAGTGTGACAACGATAGGCGGCAAGCCCAGGTAACCGATCAGATAGCCATTGATCAGCCCCAGTCCCAGGCCTATGGCCATCGCCACCAGCACAATCAGCAACAGCGGCAAATCAGGAAATTTAGATGCCAGCAAGGCCGACATCATGCCCGATAGCGCCAGATTGGAAGCAACAGACAAATCAATACCACGTGTGATGATGACAAACATCTGCGTCACTGCCAGCATGACCAGCAAAGTACTGTCAGTCAACAGATTGGACAGACTGGACATGCCAAGGAAGATGGGCGCACGTACGCCAACCAATCCGATCAGCAAGACGATCATCAATCCCAGCAATACTTCCCTTTGCTGCAGGTACTTCAGCAAATACTTCAAACGGTTCATGCTATTTCCTCTGCCATTTCCACTACAATTGCGTCGCTGCCAGATGCTGCTGCGACAACGCTCTCTGGCGTGGCATGGGCTCTGTCAAATACTTTTTTGATATGTCCCTGATGCATGACAATGACGCGGTCAGACATGCCTAAGACTTCAGGCAATTCGGATGACACCAGGATGACTGAAAGGCCAGTTGATACCAGTTCACTGATGAAGCGATGCACGGCAGCTTTGGAGCCGATATCTATTCCCTTGGTAGGTTCATCCAGAATGATGACCTTGGGTTTGGTTGCCAGCCATTTGCCAAGCACCACTTTTTGTTGGTTGCCGCCTGACAGCTCGGCGATCAGTTGCGTCAGGTGACTGGCTTTCAGTTCCAGCTGTTCACTGTAATGCCTGGAAATTGCGGCTTCTTCATTGCGACGCGTCCCCAGCAAGAACCCGATTCTGTCCAGTATGGGCAGGGTGATGTTCTGTTGCACAGACATGGTCAGATGGCCGCCCTGGTGTTGCCGGTCTTCCGGTACATAGGCGATGCCATGAGCAATGGCATCTTTGGCGGACTTGATGTCCAGGACCTTGCCAGCCAGGCTGACACTGCCACGCACATTGCTGCTCAGCCCGAACAGAGCCTGCATGACTTCTGAACGACCGGCACCAACCAGGCCATAGAAACCCAGTATTTCACCCTGACGCAGGGAGAAATTGATATTGTCGAATTCGGTAGGATGGCAAAAATCTTTCACTTCCAGCAGGGTTTCGCCTATCTCTACCTCCTGTTTGGGGAAGATCTGATGGATGGAGCGTCCCACCATCAGAGATACCAGATCCGGTTCGGAAATGTCGGCCAATGCACCTTCGGCGACAAAATGCCCATCGCGCAATACCGTGTAGCGGTCTGCTACGGCATAAATTTCATCAAACTTGTGCGAGATGAAAATCACGGCAGTGCCGGCAGCGCGCAATTGTCTGATGATACGATACAGTTCCTGGATTTCTCGCTGGGACAGGGAGGCCGTTGGTTCATCCATGATGACCACGCGCGCATCTTGTGACAAGGCACGTGCAATTTCTACAAAATGGCGTTGTGCCACGCTCAGGTCTTTGACCTTGGCGCGTACTGGCAATGAAACCTCAAGCCGGGTAAACAGGCGTTCTGCCTGGGCTTCCATCAATGGCCAGTTCACACGTGCCGGAAAACCGTGCATGGGTTGCCGGCCTATGAAAATATTTTCGGCAACCGTCAGTTCATCAAACATGACAGTTTCCTGATGTACTGCGGTGACGCCCGCCAGCATGGCCTGTTGTGGCGTGGCAAAGCGGACCTCTTTGCCTGCGATATGAATGCTGCCACTATCGGGTTGGTAAATGCCAGTCAGAGTTTTTACCAGCGTGGATTTGCCTGCTCCGTTTTCACCTATCAAGGCCATGACTTCGCCAGCACGGACATTCAGAGCAACTTCATGCAATGCAATGATGCCCTGGAAGCGTTTGCAGATACCAGTCAGTGTCAGGATGGGTGGTGCCAGCGAACCGTCGGGCGCGATAGGAAACGGATTGTGCTCGTTCGTCATTAACATAAGGCAAGGAGATAATGGAAAGGAAAACTCAGCCGTCCGTCTGTCTGTAACCAAGAAACGAATCTGAGGCAGACAGCTGATTTTCAGTTTGCAGTTGACCTGACGCAGTCGCTCAGGTCAACGTTCGTAGGCGTCTTATTTAAAATATCTTGGAGAACTGCTCCACATTATCTTTGTTGTAAGTGAAAGGTGGAGCCATCGCCGCTTCACCATTGGTATCAATTGCAATCGTACCCATACGGCCTATGGCAAAACTACCACCTGCTTTGGCATTCGGGTTGCCTTTGACAAATTCATTGGCAATATAGGTCGCTGCATAACCAAGGTCGATAGGATTCCAGATCGCAAATTCCTTGACGGCTCCGCTTTTAACATGTCCAGCCATTTCTGATGGCAAGCCAAGGCCGGTAACGAATACCTTGCCGACCAGATGTTCATCCACCACCGCCTTGCTGGCGGCATTGATGCCGACTGTAGAAGGCGAGATGATCACTTTCAGATTGGGATTGCTGCGCAGCAGGCCTATTGCTTCACGATAACTCTTGTCGGACTGATCGTCGCCGTAGACGGTCGCTACCAGTTTCAGACCGGCAAATTCAGGTTTCTCCAAATCCTTCTTCATGACATTGATCCAGATATTCTGGTTGGTTGCCTGGGCAGATGCCGACAATATGGCGATTTCACCCTTGCCACCGATGGCATCAGATGCCATTTGCAATTGCTTGAGACCGATCAAATCTGCATTTGACGGGTTCAACTGCATCAATCTGCCTTCCGGCGCAATGCCGCTATCGAAGGAAATGACCTTAATGCCGCGCTGCATGGCTTTTTTGGTGATAGGAACCAGCGCATTGGCATCATTGGCAGAAATGGCAATAGCATTGACTTTCTGGCTGATCAGAGAATTGATGATTTCAATCTGTCCTTCAGCGCTAGGGGTAGTTGGCCCGGTATAAATGATTTCCACATTGCCGATTTGCTTGGCGGCTTCCTTTGCGCCTTCATGTGCTGCATCAAAAAAGCCATTGCCCAGGTTTTTAACGACGATGGCGATCTTGACCTTATCTGATTTTTGCTCGCAACCTTGCAGTGCACCCAGCATGCTCAGTGCTATCGCTGCGAGTAATACCTTTCTTCTTTTCATTCCACGGTCTCCGGTTGGAACATGCTTGCTGACTCCATGTCATAAGCCTGATTAAATTTTGTTGTCGGGTACTTTACCGGCATTGTTTCTGGTGCAACGGTAATGACTTTGACGCCAGATTGCTCAAGCAACTGCACGGCAGAATCAGAAGCATTGTTATCAGTGATCAGGCAGGAAACACGATTGAGTCCGCAGAGTATCAAACCGGCTTTCTTGGCGAATTTTGAGCTATCTGCCAGTACGATCAACTCTTCGGCCTGGCTGATCAGGCGTTTTTCTGCCTGTATCAGGAGGGGGTCCACTTCCATCAAACCCAGCAAGGACAGTCCATATACGCTCATGAACATCTTGCCTGCATAGTGATGCTGGGTGATGTCGTTATCGAATGGGCTGAGGATGACATTTTGTTCACGGTAGACGCGACCACCGGGAACAATGATTTCATTTTCGCTCGAGACCAGCAGGCGCTCGGCCATCATGAACGAATTCGTCAGGATTTTTAGCTGTTTGTCGACCAGGAATTCAGCCATCATGAAGGTGGTGGTGCCACCGTTGATGATGATGGTTTCGCCATCGCTGCACATATTGCTGGCATAACGCGCAATAGCCCGTTTACGATCAGCGTAGCATTTGATATTGTTTTGAAAGGTTTCGCTGGTCAGTGCTATAGAGCGCTTTTTCTGTTGCAGATTTTCTGCGCCGCCACGAGTGCGGGTTAGCAGATTACGTGCAGCAAGCCAACTTATATCGCGCCGGACGGTTGCCGGGGATGCGCTAAGCCACTCAACCAACTGTTGGACGCTTGCTGAATTATGCTCGACGAGCAGCTTCAGCAAACGTTTACGACGTTTGTGATTCACCATTTTTGTCTCCATCTGTAGCCGTCTGTTGTCTTTATCGAGGCTTACTACCAGTCATTGCTTTGTAATAATTTGCTGGCATATAACGAGACTAATCACTTAAAAATCGGACGTCAATCAAAAACTGATCAATCAGGTGATTATTTCCCCTGATTGCAATCTGCTCCCTGGAAATTCAATCATCATGCTGACTATTCTAATTTCAATCAGCGTCTTGATTGCTTCTGTATTGACACTCAATGCTGGCTGTTTTCTACTGACTGCCACTGCCGTACCGGGCAAAAATGCAGTGCAATCACAAACTGCTCAATAGTTCCGGTAACCTCTCAGGAGACCAAGAGGTGGGGCTAAGGAATTTGTCATAAAAATATTAATCAATCACGGAGAGTGTATGACCTCAACGATTCAAACCGAGCAGAAAAAAGCTATCACTTCAATTTGGGACGACGCGTATGCAGCAGGCTTGTCTGAGCCAGAGTTATTGCTGTATCGCTCGAATCTGCTCGGCTCTGATATGCGCATTACCAACTTTGGCGGTGGCAATACCTCGGCCAAGGTGATGATGCCGGATTACCTGACTGGCGAGCAGGTAGAAGTATTGTGGGTAAAAGGTTCTGGTGGTGATCTG
This sequence comes from Undibacterium sp. Ji49W, assembly GCF_049340205.1. NCBI lineage: Bacteria > Pseudomonadati > Pseudomonadota > Betaproteobacteria > Burkholderiales > Oxalobacteraceae > Undibacterium > Undibacterium sp. Ji49W. Next base: position 217,665 of record NZ_JBMPOW010000006.1, read on the forward strand.
GGAAGCATCAAGATGGATGGCTTCTCGACCCTGTACATGGACAAATTGCATTCCTTGAAAGGTCGCTATCGCGGTCTGGCACTGGAAGATGAAATGGTGGCTTATTTGCCACACTGTACGTTCAACCTGAACCCACGCGCTGCCAGTATCGATACGCCACTGCATGCGTATATCAATCGCAAGCATGTTGATCACATGCACCCTGATTCAGTCATCGCTATTGCGGCCTGCGCCAATAGCAAGGATTTGACGCAAAAAATATTCGAAGGCGAGCTGGGCTGGTTGCCGTGGCAGCGTCCTGGCTATGACCTGGGCCTGAAACTGGAAGCAGTTTCTCAAGCCCAACCAAATCTGAAAGGCATCATCCTTGAAGGCCATGGCTTGTTCACCTGGGGTGATACTGCCAAATCTTGCTATGAAACTACACTGGCAATCATCCAGCGTGCTGAATCATGGCTGGAAGAAAATAGCCGCAAGCCAGCATTTGGCGGTGCTAAATACAGCGCCTTGCCAGCCGCAGAGCGTGCCAGCCTGGTAGCCCGTTTAATGCCTGTATTGCGTGGCAAAATCAGTAAAACAGAATTCAAACTCGGTCACTTTGATGACAGCACTACAGTACTGGATTTTGTGTGCAGCAAAGACTTGCAGGCACTGGCAGCGCTGGGTACATCTTGCCCTGACCACTTCCTGCGCACCAAGATTCGCCCGTTTGTGATTGATTTTGATCCTTCTAATCCTAACTTTGATCAACTTTTGAGTGGTTTGGATGAGGGCCTGAATCAATATCGCGCAGACTATGTTGCGTATTATGAACGTTGCAAACACGATAACAGCCCGGCAGTACGCGATGCCAACCCGATTATTTACTTGATACCTGGTATCGGTATGTTGTCATTTGCGAAAGATAAGGCAACTGCGCGTATCGCTGGCGAATTTTATGTGAATGCCATCAATGTAATGCGCGGTGCGAATGGTGTTGACAGTTATGTAGGTTTGCCAGAGCAGGAAGCCTTTGATATCGAATACTGGTTGCTGGAAGAAGCCAAACTGCAACGCATGCCCAAGCCGAAAAGTCTGGCTGGCCGCATTGCACTGGTGACTGGTGCTGCCGGTGGCATCGGTCAGGCAGTGGCACGTCAGTTGTTGCAAGAGGGCGCTTGTGTCATGTTGACAGATATCGATGGCGAGGCATTGAGCCAGGCACATCAGGTCTTGTCCAAAGTGGCAGGCAAAGATAATGTGGCGACCATCAGCGCCAACATCACCCGTGAAAGCGATGTCGAAGCCATACTGAGCGAAACTTCCCTGCGATTTGGTGGTATCGATTTGCTGATCTCGAATGCCGGTATTGCATCTTCAGCCCCGCTGGATGAAACGACGTTGGAAATCTGGGAACGTAATCAGGATATTCTGGTCAAGGGTTACTTCCTGGTCAGCCGCAGTGCATTCCGTATCATGAAGCAGCAGCAAATCGGTGGCAGCATGGTGTTTGTGGCCAGCAAAAATGGTCTGGTTGCTTCCGCTGGTGCGTCTGCATATTGCACGGCAAAAGCGGCTGAAATCCACCTGGCACGCTGTATCGCCCTCGAAGGTGCGGCCCACGGCATACGCGTCAATGTCGTCAATCCAGATGCCGTGATCCGCGGTTCCCGTATCTGGGATGGCAAATGGAAAGAAGAGCGTGCTGTCTCGAATAAAATCGATGCAGATGATATCGAAGAATTCTATCGTCAGCGTAGCATGCTGAAACTCAGCGTATTGCCGGAAGATATCGCAGAAGCAGTGTACTTCCTGGCAAGCGACAAGTCTGCCAAGAGCACAGGTAACATCATCAACGTAGATGCAGGCAATGCTGCTGCATTCACGCGCTAAAATATAAAAAGTAGATTGACCTGAATCAAATATCTGATTCAGGTCAGCAATGAGACGGAGACATGAGATGGATAAAGTAATTGACCACGGCCAAGTGGCAGAACACAACGCCAAACTGCAAAATAATCTGGATGCCGATTATGCTGCCCTGGGCAGCATCCTGGCCAGACGGGGACAGGATATCGAACAACTGACAGCCAAAGCCCAGACCTTTGCCGTAGCCTTGCCAAGCTGGGGTGTTGGTACCGGTGGTACCCGCTTTGCACGCTTCCCAGGCAAGGGCGAGCCACGCGATGTCATGGAAAAACTGGAAGACTGCGCTGTCATCCATCAACTGACACAGGCTACACCTACTGTATCTCTGCATTTCCCCTGGGATAAAAGCAGTGATCCGGCAGCCATGCGTGAATTTGCCAGCAAACATGGCCTGGGATTTGATACTGTCAATTCAAATACTTTCCAGGATCAGGCCAATCAGGAACAGACCTATAAATTTGGTAGCCTGACAGCCAATGCCAAAGCCGTGCGTGAGCAGGCGGTAGCACATAATATCGAATGCATAGAATTGGGTCGTGCACTGGGTTCCAAAGGCTTGACCGTATGGGTAGGCGATGGAGCCAACTTCCCGGGGCAGCATAATTTGCGTGGTGCGCTTGAGCGTTATCTCGGCAGTATGCGCGACATCTACAAGGCCCTGCCTTCAGACTGGCTGATGTACATCGAGCACAAGCTGTTTGAGCCAGCGTTCTACGCCACCACGATTGCCGACTGGGGCACCAGCTATGCCTGCGCTAATGAGTTAGGCCCTAAAGCAAAATGCCTGGTTGATCTTGGTCACCATGCGCCAAATACCAACATAGAAATGATCGTTGCCCGCCTTGCGCAATTTGGCAAATTGGGTGGCTTCCATTTCAATGACAGCAAGTATGGTGATGACGATCTGGATTCCGGCAGTATCAATCCTTTCCAGCTGTTCCTGATCTTCAATGAACTGGCCGATGTAGCACAGCGTGACGGTGATGCCTTTAAACCATCCTACATGCTGGATCAGTCACATAATGTGACCGATCCTATAGAAAGTCTGATGTCCAGTGCTATCGAAGTACAACGTTCGTTTGTACAGTCTGCATTGGTAGACCGCAAGGCATTGAGCGCATATCAGGAAAACAATGACGTGCTGCTGGCAGCACAAACATTGAAACAGGCTTTCCGCACTGATGTCAGTCCTATCCTGGCCATGGCACGCGCCCGTTCTGGTGCGGCTATTGATCCGGTTGCCTGCTATCGTGCAACTGGCTATCGTGAAAAACAGGCTACACTCCGTCCACCAAAGGCTGGTGCCAGCGGTAGCGGTATAGTCTGATTCAACTCCCTCTGAAGCATATTTGCTGTTGCGCATTCTTGCGTAATGGTGATCTGCTTCAGGGGGATTTTTTCATAGCCATGTCTCCGGATGGAATAGACTTAGCAATAAGCTGATGTCCATTCAGGATAGGCGCCTGTTCTCTATTTGTCTGGATTATCATTTTCTATGACCAAGTCTACCTTGCCTGCATTTGCGCTTAACAAATTGCGCACCTGCGTCCTGCTTTCTCTTGCCATGCTATGTGCCGCACCAACAATGGCACAAGCCAGGGCAGCGACGAACTCTCCATCTGTGAAAGAAGTCGTCAAAGCCTTTGCCACACCGCCCGATGATGCACGTCCCATGGTGCGCTGGTGGTGGTTTGGACCATCGGTGGAAAAGAAGCAGCTGGAACGCGAAATACTGGACATGAAGGCAGGCGGTTTTGGTGGTTTTGAGATTCAGGCCGTCTACCCCATGGAACTGGATGATGCGGCCAAAGGTACACACAATTATCCGTATTTGTCGAAGCAATTTCTTGAACACGTCAGTTTTGCCAATGACAAGGCACGTGCCAACAAACTCAGGGTTGATATTACCCTGGGCAGCGGCTGGCCATACGGCGGTCCACATGTCACTGTAGGTGATGCTGCTGGTCGTTTGCGGGTAGCTGTGATTGAGCTGCCAGCCGGTAATGAGAGTTTTGCCTTACCGGCTATCATGAATGGTGAAAAATTATTGGCCAGTTTCGTGGCCGATGGTACGCCCAAACAGTTGGATAGCAGCAAATTGCAATTATTTGAACCCCAGCTACTGGCAAGTAAAAGTGGCCGTGCAGGCGTCAAGGCTGCCGCCGCTGACCGCGTAGTGGTGTGCTATATCGCCAGCCGTACCGGTCAGCAGGTTAAACGTGCAGCTTTAGGGGCAGAAGGTTTTGTACTTGATCATCTGAGCCGCAATGCCATTGATCATCACCTAAAAACCGTGGCTGAACCACTGTTGAAAGCCTTTGGAAAAAATCCACCATACGCCGTATTTTCTGACAGCCTGGAAGCCTATGGTACCGACTGGACAGATGATTTCCTGGCCGAATTTCAGCGTCGTCGTGGCTACGACCTGAAACCACATCTGCCAAAAATTGAATATGGCATTGGTGCTGACGCCGCTGCCATACGACGTGACTGGGCATTGACGCAGACCGAACTGGCGAACGAACGTTATCTGGTGCCAGTGAATCAATGGGCAAAAGCCCATGGTACCCGCTTCCGTTCACAAACCTATGGTGAACCGGCTGTGACCATGTCGAGTAATAAACTGGTTGATTTGCCAGAAGGCGAGGGCTATCAGTTCCGCCAGTTTTCATTTACACGCTGGGCAACTTCCGCTGGTCACCTGTATGGCCGCCCCGTCATTTCTGCTGAAACCTGGACCTGGCTGCATTCACCAGCTTTCAGCGCGACACCGCTGGATATGAAAGTCGAAGCTGACCGCATGCTGTTGCAGGGCGTTAATCAGTTCGTTGGCCATGGCTGGCCCTATACACCACCGGGAACGCTGGAACCTGGCTATGCATTCTATGCCGCGGCGGTATTTAACACCCATCTGCCATGGTGGAATGTCATGCCTGACGTCAATGGCTATCTTCAAAGAATGAGTTATCTGATGCGTCAGGGGAAACCGGCAAATCAGGTTGCCGTATTCCTGCCTACCGATGACGTGTACGCGACCCTGTCTTTGGGCAAGGTGTCTGTATCGGCAGAAATGGGTAAATATGTGACGCCAGAACTCAGTGCGCAGGTACTTGATGCCGGGCATAACATTGATTATGTGGATGCCGAATCCGTCATGGAGCTGGGCATCAATTATCCCGTTCTGATTTTGCCGCATGTGACCCGGCTGTCACCGGCAGTCATTGCCAAATTGAATGATTATGTGCGTGCTGGTGGCAAAATCATTGCGGTTGGCAACAAACCATCACTGGCACCAGGCTACCTGAATGCAGCGCGCATCAGTGCAGAAGTGCAGACTGCCTCAGATACCCTGTTTGCCAATCAGGACAAGGTCAGCCTGGTCAGCAGCGATAGCGCCGTGGGCGCCGCTTTGAAGGCTGCAGTTCCCGCAGACATGGAGTTGAGTGCTGAAAAAGAAAACATAGGCTTCATCCGTCGACAACTGACTGATTCTGATGTCTATTTCATCGCCAATACCAGCAATCGTGATGTGACCGCGAATGCCGCCTTCCGCAGCAAATACAAAACAGCTTACTGGTGGAATCCGTATGACGGCAAGATCAGCAATGCCGATGTCAAGCCGACTCTGCGTCTGGCACCTTATGAATCACGGGTGCTGGTACTGACCGATACACCGCAGAATGCAGCACAGGAACCAAAACTGGCAGATGCCACCACCGTTGTTGATTTAAGTCGTGACTGGAAAGTGCAATTCAGCGAAAAACCACAGGTGGTCAACATGTCCAGCCTGCGTTCATGGACTGAAGATGAGGCAACGCGCTATTTTTCTGGTATCGCAAGCTATACCAAAGACCTGGAATTGAGCGCGGCACAATTAAAGGACAGCAGGCTGACGCTGGATTTCGGTCCGGGGACGCCATTAGAGGCCACACCCAAAGTACCAAGCGGCATGCGTGCCATGCTTGACAGCCCGGTACGGGAAGCTGCGGTCGTTTTCGTCAATGGTCAGCGTGCCGGTTCGGTATGGAAACCACCGTATCAACTGGATATCAGCAAATTACTGCGTGCCGGTAATAACCGTCTTGAGATACAGGTCGCCAACCTGGGATTGAATGCGCTGGCCGGCCATGCCTTGCCAGATTATCGCCTGTTATCTGCCAAGTATGGGCAGCGATTCGTCCCTCAGGACACGCATCTGATACAGGCTCAACCTGCCGGTATTCTTGGACCAGTTAAATTGATAGGCGCGAAGTTGCAATGAAATTGTTAGCCCGGCGCTGGTTGCGCCATACTGAAATGGTATTTGTCTTGCCTGTGCTTTTGCATCTGGCAGTCGCTGCGGCTTTGATGTCCGTATTGATATTGACGTCGTTTACCGCAGCGGCAAAAGAAATCAGTGCAAGTACCTACGGTGCCACCGGCGATGGCAAGACGCTCAATACCAGCGCTATACAGAGCGCCATTGATGCTGCTGCAACAGAGGGTGGCACGCTGACTTTTCCGGCGGGCACCTACCTGACCGGTGCCCTGTTCCTTAAAACCGGCGTGACGCTGCGCCTGGATAAGGGCGTGACCTTGCTGGGTTCACAAAACATACAGGATTATCCTGTCATGCCTACCCGGGTTGCCGGCATAGAGATGAGCTGGCCAGCAGCGCTGATCAATGTGTACGAACAAAACAAGGTTGCCATTACTGGTGAAGGTGTGATTGACGGTGACGGCAAGGTATTCTGGGAAAGTTACTGGAACCTGCGCAAGGCCTATGAACCACGTGGTCTGAGATGGGCATCGGACTATGATGCTGGTCGCCCTCGCTTGTTACAAATCTATAAGGCATCCGATGTGCGTGTGGGCGATGGCTTGCTGTTGCGTCGCTCAGGTTTCTGGACTTTGCATATCTGTTACTCAAATAAAGTGGTCGTAGATCGTCTCACCATTCGCAATAACGAAGGTGGACATGGCCCATCCACTGACGGCATAGACATCGATTCATCCAAAGACATTCTGGTCCAGCACGCAGATATCGCAGTCAATGATGATGCGATCGTCTTGAAGGCCGGGCGGGATTCGGACGGCCTGCGGGTTAATCGCCCAACGGAAGATGTGGTCATACGCGATATCACTGTCCGGGAAGCAGTTGCCGGATTGAGTTTTGGTAGTGAGACTTCAGGCGGATTTCGTCGTATTGAAGCATATCGCTTTACGGTAATGAAAGATGTGCCGGTAGGCATACTGTTCAAATCAGCGCATACACGCGGTGGTTTTGGCGAAGACCTGAATATCCATGATTTTGTCATGAATGACGTACCAGTGGTATTGCGCGTGATCATGAACTGGAACCCGCAATACAGCTATGCAAAAATTCCTGATGATGTGAAAGATATCCCAGCTTACTGGAAAGTACTGGTCACGCCCGTACCAGAAAAAGACGGTATATCCAGACTGCGTCGTGTCAATATTTCCGGCATCAAGGCGCGTGGCGCAAAAACCGCCTTTGAAATTGAAGGATACGCGCAAGCACCGCTAGAGGATTTTAAGCTCAGCAAGCTTGATATTGAAGCAAACACTGGGGGCTTTATCCGTTACGTAAAACGTTGGAAAATGTCGGATTCCAGGCTGGTTTTTGAGGATGGCAAACCGGTAAATATTTCCGCAGATTCTGAGGTGTCCGGGCTGAGCGTCAATGGTTCCGCACCTGCAAAATAAAAATTAAGTAAACAACAATAAAATGAAGGAGAGCACTTTGAAATTTCAAAAAAAATACCTGATGCTTGCCAGCCTGGGCTTTGTCGGCAGCATGTTGCCAGCCCTGGCCTGGACGCAGAACTATCCGCTTCCTACGCCAGCCATGCAGGCGATCATCGACAAGGATACTTCGCGTCATTTTGGTGATGCACCTGCTGATGGCGGCCCTCTGGCAACCGATCTGTCCGCAGAGCTGGAACCAGCAGCGATAGAAAAAGTCTTGCGCAAGGTAGCGGATTGGCAACTGGCCCGTTCGCAGGCGCACTTTGGGCGTATCTGGACATCCAGCGTGATGTACACCGGTTTCATGGCAGCGTCAGAAGCCACAAATGACAGCAAATACAAAGACGCCATGCTTGCCATGAGCCAGCAACATCAATGGCAACTGGCGAAACGCCTGCCGAATGCGGATGACCAGAGTGTGGCGCAGACTTATCTGGATTTGTATTTTCTCAACAAGCAGCCTGAATTCATCGCCCCAACTAAAGGCGACCTCGATACCCTGATTGACCTGAAGACTCTTAAACCAGGCGATGACCGGCTGCCATGGTGGTGGTGTGACGCCTTGTTCATGGCACCGCCGGTATGGGCGAAAATGTATGTGGCAACAGGTGAGCGCAAATACCTTGATTATGTCCATACCCAATGGAAAAATACTTACGATCTGCTATACGACAAACAAGAGCACCTGTATGCCCGCGATGTCACCTATATCAATAAGACTGAACCCAATGGCAAGAAGATTTTCTGGTCACGCGGCGAAGGCTGGGTCATGGGTGGTATAGCCAGGACACTGGACTACATCCCCAAAGATGATCCGCAACGTCCATTCTACATACAGCAGTTACGTGAAATGTCAGCCCGAATAGCGCAGTTACAGGATGAAAACGGCCTGTGGCATGCCGGTTTGCTGGACCCTGCTACGTATCCCTTGCCTGAAATTTCTGGCTCAGCCCTGTTTGTATATGGTATGGCTTATGGCATCAATCGCGGCATTCTTGACCCCAAAGAATACCAGCCAGTAATCGCCAAGGCATGGAAGGGTATCCTGAAGCACGTCTATGCAGATGGCAGGTTGGGTGGCATACAGCAGACCGGTGCCGAACCAGCCTTTTACAGGCCAGCATCCAGCTTTGATTATGGTGTCGGTGGCTTCATGCTGGCCGCTGCCGAATTGAAGAAGATGGTCACAGTCAAACCAGCGAAATAACAGCAGGAGAGCCAGCCATGATAACGCGTGCTTTCCGGATGAAACTAAAGCCAGGCAATGTAGAGGAATATCACCGCCGCCACGACAATTTATGGCCAGATCTGGCAGATGCATTGCGCGCTGCCGGTATCTATGATTATTCCATTTTTCTGGATGAAGAGACTTTGCATCTGTTTGGCGTACTCAAATTGCATCCTGATCACCAGATCGATGATTTGCCCAAACATCCAGTCATGCAACGCTGGTGGGACTACATGGCCGACCTGATGGAAGTCGAGGCGGATAACCGTCCCAAACAATTGGCATTGAAATCTGTGTTTTATTTCGAGTAAATAAAAAATCGCCAGCCCATAATCTGATATGGGCTGACGATTTTGATATGTGTTTTACAGTTTATTTTACTGCTTATTTCCCTTGTGACTGGCTGTCGGCTTGCAGTATTTTTCTATCCCTCAACCACTCTTCGGCACGATGCGGCCAATCGGATGCATTGCCGTTACCAAGTCGCATAGCCATGCCATGTGTGCCGCGTTCAAACAAGAGCATTTCCGCTGGTACACCAGCTTTGGTCAGAGCTTGATAAAACAGGATACTGTTTTCGACCGGGACAGTTTTATCATTCTGGGTATGGATCAACAGAGTAGGTGGCGTCGTGCTGCTCACCTGTTTTTCCAGCGACATCAACTGCATTGATTCTGCACTGGGCGATGCGCCCAGCAAGGCTTTGCGTGATCCGGCATGTACCGACGGGTCTTGCATGGTAATCACAGGATACATCAGTATCATGAAGTCAGGGCGTGCATTGACACCGTCAAGCGCAGCACCGGTGCGGCCCAGGGGGTGATCAAACAGGGTGCCGGCACTGGCTGCCAGATGGCCGCCCGCCGAACTTCCCATTACACCGATGCGATTGGGATCTATACCATATTGCGCTGCGCTGGAACGCACCAGACGAATGGCACGCAAGACATCCTGTAAAGGGGCAGGGTGGCCAAATTCAGCCAGGCGGGATTTAAGCACAAAGCTGCTGACACCCAGGGTACTGAGCCAGTGTGCGTATTGCTCGCCTTCACGCAGGGTAGACAGACGTACATAGCCGCCGCCGGGACAAATGATCACGACGCTGCCATTTTTTCTGTCGGCAGCAGCAGGATAAAAAGTCAGGTTCGGTTCGCTGACATTCGAAGTGCGGCCATCAATCACCTGTTCTGGCCCTATGTTTTTCGCGCCCGGTACGCCTTCTGGCCACAAGCTGATGGCACTGGATTGTGCATGAGAAGAAATGGCCGACAAGGCCAGTAACAAAGTAAAAAAAAGTCGTTTCATGGCAGTAAATGAAGTATGTTATAAAAAAATCCGGCTATCCTGTGTAAAGCGGTTTTGTATCAATACAAAAAATATCGATTCCATTTGAGAAAGAACATCATGCGTCAACTTTCCCGTTTTTTGAAGTCTTTTCAATTATCAGTATTGCCTGTGGCATCTTTTCTGTCTGTTATGGTCATTCCTGTTGCCAATGCGGATGAATTGTTCAATGGCCGCGATTTCAAGGGGTGGGAAATCCAAACTACACCGGCAAGCAAGATTGAAGAAGTCTTCAGTATTACAGCGGATGGTGTGATTGCTTCTGCTGGCAAACCTTCAGGTTACATTGCTACGACGGAAAGCTATAAAAATTTTACGCTACATGCAGAATGGCGCTGGACAGCTGCCCCTGGCAATGGTGGCGTGTTGATACACATCAGTTCTGGCCCCAAAGACAAGGTCTGGCCACTGAGCCTGCAAATCCAGACCAAGTACAAAAATGTTGGCGACCTGCTGCCCATGGCCGGTGCCAGCTTTGCCGAACCCCTGACGACGGCCGAGGGCGCGTATCCTCCCATCAAGGCAAAACTGGCTGATAGTGAAAAGCCTGTCGGTGAATGGAATAGCTGCGACATTCTTGCCAGGGATGGATCGGTTGAAGTCAAAATTAATGGCATAGTACAAAACAAAATCAGCAAATCCAGTCCAGATTCTGGTCACATCGGCTTTCAGCTTGAAGGCACCGCCTATGAACTGCGTAATGTGCGCATTCAAAAACTCGATTGATGATCGATTGATGGCCGAGTGATACAGGATTAATACACGCTTAATGCCCACAAGCCAGGCCATGCTCGCCACATGACCTGGACAGCTTGGTCAATTGGATACAGGAATAATGCAGATATTCAGTGTACGGTTGTCTGCAGACAGCATGGCCGACTGGATTTCTATCTTCTTGCCATCCGGGCTGAATGTAGGGTGAGGGTGATCAGCGGCTGTATCCTTGTGTCCGGTGCTGAGCAGGCTCATCTTGCCGCTTAACCGGTCTATCAGATAGATGCTGCGGCTGAAATCATCGCCGACCGCCCAGCGTCCATCGCTTGATCCATGCACATGCCATAAGCCGCTGCCTGATGGTGTTTGCCCTGCAATACGCATTTCACGTGTACGCAAATTCACAATGGCAAGGCCACTGGGTTTTTCGCGTGTGCCTGCATTGCCCCAACCCGGATCTTGTCCTGGATTGGCACCTTCAACGGCAGTGCCCTTGTTGGCAATATTAGCTGTTCCGCCTATAGTGCGGTGACCCATAATCGCCATCGCCACTTCATCTTTTGAAATGACTGCTTCGTGGGTCACCCATTCATAGTCGGCTTCAGGATACAGCGGGCGCAAGCCACTGCCGTCTGCCATCACCACCCAGGTGCGTTGAGGTGATTTGCCGCCAGTTTCCCAGCAAAAAATGATTTCACCCGGATTCCATAGATTCGCCTGAATATGGCCGATCTGGAAAGGGACTGAAATGACGTGGCGGATTTCACCCGTCTTCACATGCATTTTTGCAATGCCGCCGGGGCCGGCACCCATGTGTCTGGGGCCGAAGCTTTTCTCTATGCGTGCATTTTTTGCCAGGTATTTTGCCGCCTCCTGCGATGTCTCGCGGAAGTATATCCATTCATCGGCAGCATCCAGCGCCAGGTCGGCAGCTTGTCCGACTTCAGCAGGTACTACGCCGCATATACGCTGGTAGCTTTCTGCAGGCTTCATCTTGCCAGCTTTGCTATCGGCAAATACCGCAGCAAGATCAACCTCTACCAGTTCTACCGGCGATGCCTGACGTGGCCGGCCAGCTTTTCCTTCGCGTGGAGACTTATCCGTGCTGCGCATGAAATACAGTTTCATGGCACGTGTCGACACATTCAACATGCCTGTATAGCCGCCTTCAGATACCTGCACGATATCCCCGGTTTGTTCATTGACGGCCATCGCTTCACCTTTTGCGATACTTGAGCGAAAGATCACCCATTGCCCATCGGAAGTCCATTGTGGATGGGTAGGATAGATTTTTGAATCGCCATGCGGCTGGCTGGTCAGAAAGGTCAGCATGACTTCAGTAACCGGGTCTTTGACCACTTTGCGTTCACTAGGGAAGCGATGTCCTATTTGCGCAAAGGCAGACGCTGACAGCAGACAGAACAGACACAGGAAGAGATTCAGAAAAAGACTGGGCAGGCGAGCAGGCAAGATACGAACAGAGATACGAGCAGAGATACGAACAGATAAGCGCTTCATGGAATTTTGATATGTGTGGGAGTAATCGGTTAAATCCCGGATGCGCATTTTCTCAACATGCTTGAGTGGAATGGCATCAGTGCAGCCTATTGTGCTTGGTTTTCAGGCAGTTTTTTCATAATTTGCACTGCACAATCAATAGTGATCATTTTTTTGATTCTTTAAGCAAGTCTTGCAGTCAGTTACAAGCTCTCGAATAAAATGAAATCATATGTCGAGGCTATTGATTTACCCATATGCACTCACGTGTATGATGACCTTCAGTCTTTCGCTACCTGACGATACTTAACCATTATTCCTGTCATCCATTTATGAATACCAGTATGTCTGCGGTACGCCGCCTGATCTGTGTAAGTGTGCTGGGCTGGACTTGTTCTGCCCTGGCGCAAACGACGCCGCCACCAGCGGTGAATACCGACCCCAATGCAGCAGCACGTATCGTATTGCCGGAACCGGCGAATCCGCAATTGCCTTCTGTTTTTTTTATCGGCGATTCAACTGTGCGCAATGGCCGGGATGATGGTCAGAACAAGGGCGCAGAAGGCCAGTGGGGCTGGGGTAATCCCATCAAGGCTTATTTTCAGACGGATAAAATCAATGTCGTTAACCGCGCCATCGGCGGTCTCAGCAGTCGCACTTATCTTACTGGCGGGCACTGGCAAAGAAGCCTGGCATTGATGAAGCCGGGTGATTTTGTCATCATGCAATTTGGCCACAATGATAATGGCCCCTTGAACGATACCAGCCGTGCAAGAGGGACCATCAAAGGCATCGGCGAAGAGGCTGAAGAAATCGATAATCTGCTGACAAAATTACCAGAAACAGTACACAGCTACGGCTGGTATTTACGCAAATTTATTGCCGAGGCCAGAGCCAAAGGCGTGCAGGCCATCGTATGTTCTCCCATACCTCGCAAGAACTGGGATGCAAATGGAAAAATCAATCGTAGCAAAGCCAGCTATGGTGGTTGGGCTGAACAGGTGGCGAAACAGGAAAAAGCGGATTTCATCGATCTAAATGAAAACATCGCCGCTGCCTATGACATCATGGGTAAGGATGAGGTGATGAAACTGTTCCCCGTAGTGACACCGGATGAACATACCCACACCAATCTGGCCGGTGCAGAATTCAATGCACGTGTGGTCGTGGCTGGTATTAAGACTCTACAATATGCACAGTTGAAGAACTATTTGAATGATAAATCGGTCGACATCAAATCGACTGCGGTTTCACAAAAATAGTAATTCAGGAAATCATATTCATGCCTCATTTGCAAACAGTCTCGCGCCCGGCTTGCAAGATTACGGCGGTCGTTATTTTGGTCGTTGTTACGGTAGTTGTTGCAATGGCGTCTGCCTTGCCTGCGGTAGCACAATCCAGCGAAGCCACTTGTAGTCTATGGGGCAAGCCTGGCAAACTGATTTACCAGGATGATTTTGATACAGATCTGCGGCAGTGGCAGGTAGAGTCTGCCGACACAAAGAATTCCGACATCAGTGTCGCCAATCACCAGCTTTTGATTGATGCAGCGAAAGGTGCAACGGTGTGGTTCAAACAAAAATTATCTGGCGATATCTTGATCAGGTATACCCGCAGGGTCGTCATGGAACAGGGGCGCAATGACCGACTGTCTGACCTGAATCAATTCTGGATGGCGACCGACCCGCGTGATCAAAACATCTTTACCCGTAAGGGCGTTTTTGAGCAATATGATGATTTACGACTGTATTACGCGGGCATCGGCGGCAACACCAATACCACGACCAGGTTTCGCAAATACCAGGGCAATGGTGAACGTAGCTTGCTGACCGAGTTGAATGAACGCGACACCTTATTACAGGCGAACCGCGACTACGTCATAGAAACTACGGTGTACCAAGGCTGCACACGCGTTCTGGTCGATGGCAAAGTGTTCTTTTCATACAAGGACAAAGATGCCTTGCGGGATGGCTACTTTGGATTCCGGACCACCCAATCCCGGCAACAAGTACGTGATTTCAAGATTTACCAGTTGGAATGAATATCCGCAAGATTTATTGATAGAGCAAAAAAGATGATAAAGATGAGACAAAAAAAACAGTCAGGCCTGCGTTCAACATTGAAATTATTAGCCATCGCAGGCATCAGCTGCATGCTGCCATTAAGTATGGGGTTGAGCACGGCAGTAGCCGCAGGCAAAACAAACAATACAGGCAAACCAGCCAATGACGTGACAGCACCACTGCATTTAATGCAACCAGATTACCCCACACCGTATGGGCAACCAACAGCAGAAGATGTCAAGAAAGTGCTGTACCGTGTGCATACCTATCTGGACAATGTTACGCCCGCTAAAATTATTGACGGCAAAACAAAAAAGCAGATTACTGATTTTTCGCAGATCAATGACGATACGATACTGGCCCCGGGCGATTATCGCCTGACCAGCTACGAATGGGGCGTCACCTACGCAGGCATGCTGCTGGCCGGCAGTGCCACAGGTGATAAACGTTTCAGCAATTACGCCAGTGAACGCCTTGGTTTGCTGGCTGACCTGGCACCGCATTACATTGCCCGTCTGAAGGCTAATCCTAAGAGCCCTTCACCTATCCGTTCGTTGTTGCAACCCCATGCACTGGATGATGCGGGGGCCATGTGTGCCGCCATGATCAAAGCCACCAGGGAAGGTGTGTCCAATAAACTGTCCAGCCTGATTGATATTTGCAGCAGCTACGTCAGCAACAAAGAGTTCCGTCTGCCGGATGGCACGTTGGCCCGTAACCGTCCGCAACCGAATACCTTGTGGCTCGATGATCTGTTCATGAGCGTGCCAGCCCTGGCGCAAATGGGTAAATTGACAGGCGACACAAAATATTATGACGATGCCGTAAAACAGGTCAAACTGTTTTCTGAACGCATGTTCAACAAGGAAAAAGGCGTGTACATGCATGGCTGGGTGCAGGATATGGGTGTGCATCCGCAATTCCACTGGGCCAGGGCTAATGGCTGGGCCGTTATGACCATGGTTGAATTGCTGGATGTACTGCCACCAGACCATCCTGGCTATGCCGACGTATTGGCGCAATTGCAGGCCCATGTCAAAGGTTTGGCGTCCTATCAACACGGCACAGGCTTCTGGCACCAACTGCTGGACCGTAATGACAGTTACCTGGAAACGTCTGCCACTGCCATCTACACCTATGCCATGGCACACGCCATCAATCGCGGCTTTATCGATAAACGTGCTTACGCACCAGTAGTCATGCTGGCATGGAATGCGGTAGCCAGCAAAGTGACGCAAAAAGGCCAGGTGGAAGGTACTTGTGTCGGTACTGGTATGGGCTTTGATCCGGCATTTTATTATTATCGCCCGGTGAATGTGTTTGCCGCGCATAGCTACGGCCCGGTATTGCTGGCCGGTGCAGAAGTCATCAACTTGATGAAGGCCAATACCTTTGAAATCAATGACAGTTCATTGCAGCTCAAAGTAAGCAAGCCATAATGAAGTGATCGGGCGAGGCATTTCAGACCCGAAGAAATGCCTCGCTGATCAAACAGAGACAGCAGGGAAGTGTGTATCAATTTCCCTGACCAGCACTTCTTCGGTTTTGTCTATCAGTACATGTGCAGTGCAGCTCATGCAGGGGTCAAAACTTTGTATCGTACGCTGTATGTCTATGCCGCTGAAATCACTGGCATTACTAAAACCAGTTTCTATAATTGGCGTATTCTGCAAAGCCATTTCCAGTGGACCAGGCACATGTCCCGGCGTGCAGGTACCGACATTGATACGTGAAGGTATGGCGATCTGATAATTGTCGATGACATGTTCCCTGATCACAGCCCAGTGCGCCAGGAAGCCGCGACTGGCCCCCCATAAGCCGACACCCAGTTGTACACCCGGCTTATTATTGTCGAGCGCTACATAGGTCAGGGTTTCACCCTTGCGTATCAATTGCCCGGCAATGGCAATGTTTTCCTGGGTAACTGAAAAATTGAATGCCAGTGAATAGGCACGCGCACGATTGCGCTCAAAAGCATTCCAGACCGGCGGTATACGCCATTGCATAGGCAAGCCTGTGCCACCACTGACAGGCAGGCAAAATTCCAGGCTGTGGCCAGTGGCAGCAACAAATGGATTGTCGGGAATTTTGCGGGCTGCTGCCGTCAGGTATAACCGGGCATAGGCACCCACTTCAAAATTATGTCCGCGCCAGCTTAAACTGGAACCCCAGCTATAGGCCTGGGGATTCAGACTCTTGGGGTTTTGGGTACGCTTGTTCCATGGATGATACGCCGAGACAGGGTTGCCCAGCGGATCAGCTTTGATGAGATCTTGTTCATCCGGACTGCGTTGCTGGAACGAATAATCGAGAAACTCTTCCATACCCGCATTCAAGAGGCTCAGGCGAGTGCACAGCAATTCGCCGCGTATCATCACTCCTGGCGTGGACCAGCGTTTTTCTCCCCAGGCATCGCAATGTGCGTAGCTGCCATCATAGTGATTGGGGTGGTCCCATTGACCAAAATCCAGCATGGACGCCACCGAGCGTCCCATGTCTTCATACAGCGGATTGGCATCCAGCATGAAATCAAATACCTCATCCCACACCGCTGCTGTCTTGCGACTGTACGATGCAAAGGGTTGCAGGATACGGCTGAAATCGGCCATTTTTCCGGCATCCACATGAACGCTCACGCCACCGGGAATGATGGATTCTGAATGCGGATATTTGCCACCCAGCACAGTATATGCCTGGCGCGCCAGCGCAACCATATGCAGGGCTTCGCGGTATAGCGCACCGCCCTTGTTCAGGTCGTGCAAAATGTCGCTGACATGCTGATAGCCGTGAAGCTGCTGATGCCGGCAATGACTCTGGCAGGCTTTTACCCATATCTCTGGATTGCTTTGTTCTATCACTTGCTGTGAATAATCAGGACCAGCCAATACAAACAGATGCATGCAATTGTCATTCAGGTATTGGCAACTGAGCAGCAGATTACGTAATACTATGCCCAATGGAGGAGGCTTCAGACCCAGCGCCATTTCCAGGCACAATGCAGAAGCGGTCGCATGCACGCCGCCGCAAATACCGGATGCAGTTGCGCTCACCATGCCTACCTGTTTCAACGCACGACCGGGCAGCAATGATTCATATCCTTTGAACAGAGTCGCCATGGATGCGCTATTAAGGACGGTGCGGCTTTCAAGATCAACCCGGCAATGCACGGCAAGTGCGCCTTCCAGCCGGCTCAGTGGATCGACTTTGGCTGTCATGCTGGCCTTGTTCTTTTGCCTGATCAGCCGCATCAGGTCAGCATCTATCCCATTTTCTGCTGTTACGCTGAATGTATCTGTGCGCTGTGTCTGTTGTTCTGAATCCAGATCCATGCCGTTTCCTTATCGCTTGCTGTTGAATGCCTTGCCTTCACTTGTTGTCCATCAGGCTTCTGGTTCCCATTCAGGTGGTCCCTTGTAGCCATACCACGCCATATCGGGTGCACTGCCATACACAGCGTTTTTCACCTTGATCCAGATCTGATTGCCCCAGTCGTGATGCCAGTAAAAGATGGGATCATTGGTCATATCCTCGGCAAACAGGGCCCAATGCAGGAGCCGGCGGTTCCACAGGCGTTCATCTCTGTCATCAATGGCGCCTGTCAGTAACTTGCGTTCAAAATAATCTGTGGCGCTGACATCGCTGTATTCTTCAAAATCCGAGCCCATGTTCAGCCATTTGCCTGATTTTCGATCACGCAATACCACGTCTATCGACGAACCTGTGCTGTGTATGGGAAAGCTGCGCGCATCCCCGGGATCAAAATTTCGTGGGTCACGCAGGTAGCCAAGTGTTTGCTGGCGCAGCTCTTCTTCACTGGCATCTGGTCTGGCCGCACGTGCGCGATCCCAGTAATACGCCCACAAGCCGCGCTGGCATTCTATGGAGCGATAGGCGTCCAGTATGAAAAGCTCAACGCCAAAGGATGACAGTACCGCATTCGCACGCGCCAGTTTTTCTGCGAACGTCTTTCTTAGCCAGCCATCCTTGCGGCTTCCTTTGATACGCTTGCAATACGGTGAATTCTGGCCGTTATCCATCGCATGCCATGACGAAAAGGCCAAACCATAATCACGCACATTGACCAGTTCTTCCGTGAACAAAGGAGAACTGGTGTCGAGCGGAATCTGGTAATGCGGCATTCTTATCTTGCTCAGATCTGCCAGCGGAATCTGGTATTGAATGTCATACATGTCTTGATCCTTATATTTTAAACCGGGCAAGTTTTTTAGATATATATGACCAGCGTGGTCTTCAATGGTGCTGATAGTCACCGGCCAGTAACTGCATTTGCTCTTCGAAAATAGAATTCAGGTAACGCACCTCCGCCTGGGCTTGTGAGAAAATTCTTGCCTTTGCCTCTGGTTCAAGCAGGGAAATCAATTGATAAAAATTATCCATACTCTCAGCAAATAATCTGGACAGGCAGCGTGTCGTATGCGTCGTCTGCTCATCGTTGAGAATGGCTGCAAAGCTTTTTATATCATTGACGCCGTGGTTGTTGATGTCGAATTCTATTTCGGGGTGTCGCCGGGCAAGTCCATTCTCCAGTTTGAAGATGTACAGCCAGTGACAGTCTTTTACTGCGACCGTATCCAGTGCTTTTTGCATGAAATATTGCTGGGTACCGGTCACATAAATATCGTTGATGGTAATGACCTTACGCTGACTAAACTGCTTCAGTTGATCATCGTTTTCCACCAAATCCTGCACTTTTTGCCTTTGCCGTACACGCTGTGCCAGTTGGCTTTTACTGTAATTATTGGTCAGATTAAAATCATACTGGCTGCTCACTGCGACTTGTTGCTGGTTTAAACGTGGTTCCAGCAAGCTGAGGCTGAACCCCTGCAACTGCAATAAGGCGTGAACGCGTCTTGCCAGCAAATTCGCAGCAGAAGGAAGGTGATAAAAAGCAGGTGCAGTAATTACCCAATCACCGGCGGGATTGCCTGTGTCTTTATCAGCGTCCTGCCGTAAAATGTGTGTTACCAGATAACTCAGTTTTTTGCTGAAAAAATCGATCTGCTGCCATTGCCCCAGTTTCATTCCGGGGTAATGGCGATATAATTCCGCATCGAAGCGCAAGGGCAGGGAGGTAATTTCCTCCAGACACACTATCCTGCTGTTGGTCTGATGCGGATCATCATTCAGATTCGGTTTCAGGTTCAGCATCAGGCCAGCACTTTGTTCCAGACATGGTTTGAAGGCACTTCACCTTTGCGCAAGGGCGGCAATAACTCTACAGTGAAGTTTTCTTCCAGTGGTGCTACCCAGATACGTGATGACAGATTGACCTTATAGAGTTCAAACAATTTATCATCGTCAGCCTTGGTTTCGCTATAAACGCGGCGGTCTATCAATTGATAGAATTCATCTGGTACGAAATCTTCGTTCAGCATGACGTGGGCAGTCTGTTTGCCATCGCTGACCCACCATTCGAATTTCATCTGACTATTGCAACGACTGACACAGTTATCGTTTTCCATCACGGTCAGGTTGCCTTTGTCGGCGCAGTGGGTTACATAGTTCAGCGAATCAAGCACACCGGGCCCAGGATGTGCACTTACAACAACCAGATTATCTCTATGCCATAACTGGTCGCGCGACAAGGCCAGCGCGGCCATCTGCATGGCGCGGTAACCGACAGCGGTTCCCCACCATAGTGAACGTTGATGCTGAGCTGTGGCCTCCTGATAATCAAGTGTCACCACCTTGCCCTGGTCAACGATACGTATCAGCAGGCCTTGCGCCGGAATATACTCTTTGGATGAAAAACTGGTCATGGCATTTCCTTTTTTACTATAATTAATGATTTAGGACTTACGCAAAATTGTCCCAGCAAGGCGCAGCGACGAAGACAGTACGAATAGTACGCGGCTCCTAGGAGAGGAGCTGCAACGCAGCTGGGGCGATTTTGCGTAAGTCCTATATTTATGGCGCATCAGCAGATGCGCGGCAACTGTTCCCCAACCAGCATGTCAACAATACGTTTGCCGCCAAACAGGGTCTGCATGTGCACACGTCCAGGCCGTCCTTCGTGTAAAACGGTGCCTATGTCTGCTGCATCCTTGCCCAAGGCATGCCCGCGCATGGCTATCAGGGCAGCTTCGGTTTCTTCCGCAGGAACGACCGCAACCAGTTTTCCTTCATTCGCCAGGTATAAGGGGTCAAGGCCAAGGATTTCGCAAAAACCTTTTACCTCTTGCCTTAGCGGCGTCTTGGTTTCGTGAATTTCTATGGCGCATTTCGACGCGTCGGCAATTTCATTGAGTACAGATGCAATCCCACCACGTGTCGCGTCGCGGATGAAGCGGGTATGTGGTGCGGCTTTCAGCAAGGTCTGTATCAAATCATGCAGGGGGGCACAATCGCTTTCTATGGGACTGGTCAAATGCATGTCACCACGTGCATTCAAAATCGCTGCGCCGTGATCACCCAAAAAACCATTGACCAGGATATGGTCACCGGCCTGCGCCTGATGGGCACCCAGTTTATAGTTCTGGTGAATCACCCCTATGCCTGCGGTATTGATGAAAATCTTGTCGCAACTGCCGCGTCCCACTACCTTGGTATCACCGGTGACGATAGTCACGCCGGCTTCCCTTGCCGTGTCAGCCATGGATTTGACGATCTGACGCAAGGTATCAACCTGCATGCCTTCTTCTATGATCATGGCGCAGGTAAGGTATAGTGGTGTGGCACCGCCTACGGCCAGGTCATTGACCGTACCGCAAATGGCCAGCTTGCCGATGTCGCCGCCGGGAAAGAAGATGGGGTCAATGACATAGGAATCCGTCGTCATTGCCAGCCGGTCACCCAGTTTCGCCAGATCACTGAGCTGGAAACGGGCCTGGTCTTCCAGTGTGTTCAGGGCAGGGTTGCTGAAGGCATCGATAAACACATCGTCAATCAGGTCGCGCATGGCCTTGCCGCCACCGCCATGTGCCAGGGTAATGACAGAACTGACCAGTTTGCCGCGCCGGGTACGGATATCTGTCACGTTTGCGACCGCTGCTGTATTGTCAGGCGGGGCGAGATTTTTTTCTATCATGTTCATAGACTGGTTTCCTCAAGCTGATGTATTTTGATACTGTCTTTGGGGGCGCCACCATATTGATAATAGGCAGCGCAGGCACCTTCACTCGACACCATCAGTGCACCCAAAGGTGTTTCCGGGGTACAGGCTTTGCCGTAGACCTTGCATTGCCAGGGCTTGATAGCGCCTTTCAACACTTCACCGCACTGACAGGACTTGGGGTCGGCGATGGTAACCGAAGGCAGTGAGAATTTTTTCTCGGCATCGAAGGCCGCATATTGCTGGTTCAGTTGCACACCTGAATTGTCGATCGAGCCCAGGCCACGCCATTCAAAGAATGGTCGCAATTCAAACACCTTGCTGATAGCTTCCAGCGCCATGCGGTTGCCATGTTCTGGTACCACGCGGTTATACTGATTTTCAATCCGCGCTTCACCCACATGCAATTGCTTTAACACCATCCACAGGGATTGCAGAATATCCAGTGGTTCAAAACCCGATACCACCACAGGACGCTGATAGTGTTCAGCGATGAAACCATACGGTTGATTGCCTATCACCATGCTGACATGGCCTGGGCCAAGAAAACCATCAAGTTGCAGGTCTGGCGAATCAAGCACGGCCTTGATGGTGGGGATAATCGTAATATGGTTGCAGAATAAAGAAAAATTACGTATGCCTTCGGCCTCGGCCTTTAACACCGTCAGGGCGGTGCTGGGCATCGTGGTTTCAAAGCCCAGGCCAAAGAAAACCACTTCCTTGTCAGGATGTTTTTTCGCTATGCTGAGTGCATCCAGTGGTGAATACACCATGCGCACATCTGCACCCAGGGCCTTGGCCTGCAGCAGGCTGCGCTTTGAACCAGGCACCCGCATGGCATCACCGAAGGTGGTCATGATGGTGTCTTTTTGTTCGGCAATGGCCACACAGTCATCCACACGTCCCATGGGCAATACACATACCGGGCAACCGGGCCCATGTATCAGTTCCAGGCTGGCTGGCAACATGTTTTCTATGCCATAGCGGAAAATGGAATGCGTATGACCCCCGCAGACTTCCATGATGTATACCGGGCGTTTCAAACCTTCTGACAGCTCGTCAGAGATCCGGGTAATTTCCCGTATCAGGGATTTGGCTTTTTCCGGGTCGCGAAATTCATCAACGTATTTCATGTTCGGCCTCTGTATTCTGGTTGGTTTTATTGCTCAAATAGCCGCGCTCATCCGCCAGCAGGGTATGTACCAGATCCCACAGGACGTGATAGATGGCCACATGGCATTCCTGGGTGCGGTGTATGCTGTCGGACGCGACGACCAGGCAATGGTCCAGCCCCATCGCTGCCATTTCACCGCCGGTACCGCCTGCCAGACCTATCGTGACTGCACCGATTTTCTTTGCCTGCACAAAGGCCCTGAGCAGATTGTCTGAATTGCCGCTGGTGGAAATGCCTATCAGCGCATCATTTCTCTTCATCAGATTGGCGACTTGTCGTGCATAGACATGCTGGTACCCGACATCATTGGCAATGGCTGTCATCACTGTTTTGTCACAGCTCAGGTCATAGGCAGGCAATGCGGGGCGTCCGGTGGTGACAGGATGTAAAAATTCCACCGCAATATGCGAGGCATCCGAACTGGATCCCCCATTACCCATGGTGAACAGTTGACCCTGCTTTTTATAGACGCTGGCAATTGCATTTGCACAATCGACGACTGCCTGTTGATGGTTGGCAAAGAAATGACTGATCACACTCTGGTGTTGAGCCATTTTTTGTTCTACGGAATCCAGTAGCGCCTGGTTCATGCTGACAGTATCGGATTTCTTTTTAGTGAGAAACGGATACAGTGCTTGCAGGTGGCTGGCATTTTCAGTATTGGTCATGACGCTCTCATTGATAAATTCTTGCTTGCTTCAGGAGTCACCTTCTTGCATGGCGACCAGTTCTTCCTGCATTTGCCCCAGTTCATTGAGTATGGCCAGCGTTGCCCGGGCTTCTTCTTCATCGATCACGCTCATGGCAAAGCCCACGTGTACCAGCACCCAGCGATTGACCAGTTCGTGCAGATTTTTCCCATCCTGGGCAACACAACTAAGGTCGACGGCGCGTTGTATGCCACCGACATCCACGATGCCAAGCAGTTGCCCGACATCGCTGATGCTGACAATTTTTCCTGGAATTCCTAAACACATAATGTTTCCTTCATGGTGAGATAGCGTGTTGGGTAAAGTTTTTCTGCCTGGACGAATAATCTTCTGCCATAAATCTTGCTGCTGTTTGTAATGTTGATACGGTTTGTACCGCTTCTGCTGGTGCTGTTGATACCTTCACTAATTCGAGGGATCTGGCCGCCGCAATCGCTGCCTGGCCAAGTGCTATTCCACCGTCATTGGAAGGCACCAGTGTATGGCTCAGGCAGTTGAATTGCTGTTCACGTAAAGACATTTCCAACCCTGCTAAAAGAATCGCGTTTTGCATGCAGCCGCCGGATAACACAACATCCTTAAAAACATGTTGCTCACGTAAAGCGCAGACCATTGCCGTAATACCTTTGATCACGCCAGCATGAAAACGGGTCGCGATAATCGAAGCCGACAGGCCTTGCTGCAAGTCACCCAGCAACTGTGGCCACATGCTGGCGGCATTCAGTTCAAGGAGCTTTTGCGTGGCTTCAGTTGAAGCTGGTGAATTAGCGGGTTTTTCTATGTAAAAGTCATAGGCTGGGTACGCGGCCTTGCCCGCCAAACAGTCAGTCAGCAGGTTTTTATCGACCAGCATTTCCAGTTCCATCGCGGCCTGGCCCTCAAACTGGACTTGTTGCGTATGCAGGCCGACCGCCGCGGCTACCGCATCAAACAGGCGGCCTGTTGAACTGGCAAGTGGGCAATTCATGCCACTTGCCAGCATGTTTTCCAGCATGGTGATGGGTTGCTGGCTAAAAAATTTAGCCAGATCAGTGTCAGAAAATTGCCGGATAAAGGTATCCCATTGCATGCTATTCAGAATATGTGCATAGGTGTTACGCCACGGTTGTCTGATAGCCTGTGCTGCACCTGGCATGGCGACTGGTTTGAAGCGCGCCAGTCGCTGGAAGTTGCGGTAGTTGGTCAGCAAAAATTCACCACCCCAGAATTGCCCATCGTCACCCAGGCCCAGGCCATCAAGAGCAATACCCAAAACCGGTGGATGCGCGAGTGCAATCTGATTCTCTGCCATGGCGCTGGCGATATGTGCATGATGATGCTGCACCGTGCTTACAACAGACGGCAGCAAGTCTGGCACATCGTGCGCGAGTTTGTTGCAGACGTATTCGGGATGCATGTCCTGCGCCACTTGGGTAGGTATCATGTCAAACAGTCGCTGGTAGAGCGCCAGATTATGTTCATAATCATCCAGCGTGCTGATGTCTTCCAGATCCCCCTGATGTTGTGACAAGATGGCTGTGCCTTGTTTGACCAGACAAAACGTGGATTTGAGCTCTGCGCCATAAGCGAGTATGCCATCCACTTTTTCAAAGCCTGCTGGCAATGGTATTGAGCGTGGCGCATAACCACGCGCACGTCGCAGGATGCGGGCCTTACCTGCGACGCAGCGCACGACAGTATCGTCAATGCGATTGGCAATATCCCGGTTATGGCAAACAATCAAGTCGGCAATGCCCGCCAGTTTTTCAAGCGCTTGTTCATTGTCAATGATTTGGGGTTCACCTGATACATTGCCGCTGGTCATTACCAGTGGCCGTCCAAATTGTTGACAGACCATATGGTGCAACGGCGTGTACGGCAACATGAAGCCGAGCAGGTGACTGCCTGGAGCAATGTCTGCCGATAAAGCTGGTACAACGGCATCAGTGATCTGTCTGGCTTCCAGTAGGACGATGGGCGCAGCAACGCTTTGCAGCAAATCTGCTTCCAGTTGATCAACGGCAGAGTATTGCTGTATGCAGGCAAGTTCATGCGCCATTACAGCAAAAGGTTTGGCATAGCGTTGCTTGCGCTGGCGTAAAGCCTGGACGGCATCGTGACTGGTTGCATCACAACACAAATGAAAGCCACCCAAGCCTTTGATGGCAACTATTTTCCCATCTTTCAGGGCCTGATCAATATGCTGTAGTTGCTGTGCACTTCTGTCATGATATCCGCTGATATCAGTGCTGCTACAGTGGACCAGCAATTGCCCCGCTTCATGCAAAAACAACTGAGGGCCACATGCATGGCAGGCTATGGGTTGGGCATGAAAGCGACGATCCAGCGGATCATCATATTCCTTTTGACAGGCCGGGCACATGGTAAATGCCTTCATGGTCGTCTGTTCACGATCATAAGGAATACCCTCAATGATGGACAGACGCGGCCCGCAATGCGTGCAATTGGTAAATGGATAGCGATAACGGCGTTCCGCTGGGTTCATGGTCTCAGCCAGGCAAGACTTGCAGGTGGCTGCATCAGCGACTACTTCGGTACGACCTTGCGTGTGGGTGGATTGCGTAATGCGAAAATCCTCATATTCCCAGGCTTCACTGACGGTCTCGCTGGAGATGGAATCAATTTTTGCCAGCGGTGGTGCTTCGGCTTCCAGTCGCTGCAAAAATTCACTGATATCGTTTTGCATGCCTGACAGGCGTATCAGTACGCCATCGGTATCATTCGATACTTCACCATGCAATTGGCATTCCAGCGCAAGACGGTAAACTGCCGGACGAAAGCCCACACCTTGCACGGTGCCTTTCACGCGTATCTCCTGATTTTCCACAACAGATGACATACCCGAGCCCCAATACTCTGACAATGCCTGCGACAAACAAATACGGGGCCATCCTGGCCCCGTATTTAAAGCTGCTTACTTCGGATACAACGGGATGAGCGTGTTGTAGATATGGCTGACTACTGTATTCGCTGGTTGCCCCGCCGGTTGTGATTTATTTGAATGGCAGCTAAAGCAGTTTGATCCATTGATCTTGCTGCTCGTACCCTGATCGTAAGTTTCCAGTGTCGTATTGTTGAGCAGATTGGTACCTACCTGATTGGTGGGAGTGACCGTTTGCCCACCGATGGTCCAGGTTGCGCCTGTCATCATGTAGTTGGCACGCAAATCGCCTTTGATCAACTGGCTGAGTACACTGCTGTTGGATGAAATGACCTCGGTATTTTCCAGCAACACATTGGTGGCGTCCGAGCCTGTACCCCAGGCTTTCCAGCGCAGGGTATCGCTGGGGCCGATAGCCGCGCTGGTGTTTGCGGTAATATTTGGTGAGGACGTGAAATTGGCAAGTTGTACATTGGGTGTTGCTGACTTCAGTGATGAAAACAGCCAGGTACCGGTAGTATTTTGTGCCACATTCACCGTTGTACCACTGGTGTTTGTGTAGCTATAGGCAGCATTGGGTGTATTGCTGACATGTTCAAAAGTTGCCCATATCATTTCTGGATGGCCTTTGGCACTTCCCACGACGTGCATGCCGACCAGGGCCAGTACGACGGATTTGGTTTGTCCGGTAGGGATCCAAAGCTGAGTATTGCTCTTGTTATATAAAGGTACGGTACTGGTGACAGTGACATAGTTACTGGCTTTCAGGCCCAATGCATCCAGCCCGACGACATCTATCCATGATGTTTTTACTTCCATCGCGAGTGCTTCAGGTGCCGGGAATTTGGTTCCTTTTGACGCAGCATAGGCAATCACTGGATCCAGTTGCGCCTGGGTAGTCGGGAATACGTTGTTGGGGTTGGGAATGACGCCATTGGCGACGCCTGTCTGGAAATAGGCGAAAACATCGTTGACCATGGTGGCGTAATACACCAATGACTGATTTTGACCGACCAAAACGCCCGACAAACTACCGGCCTGACCTTGCGTAGGCTCTATGGTATTGCCGAGACTGTCAATGAAGACTGTTTTTCCATTCACCTGGAAGCCTTGCACCATATTTTTTGTGGCGGTGCTGTCCGCAGTCAATAGCCTGGGCGCGACGAGGGCGGCGAGCGTCGTGTCCATGGTCAATTTGCCTGGCAAGGTAATTTTTTTGTCATTCGCATCAAAGAATGTTGGCTTCTTGCCGTCTTGCGCTTCTACGCGGTTAATTTCGACCAGTTTGCCAGCGCTATTGCGTATCAGAGATTGGCCTTTCTCCGTTTGTGGGGCAGGTAAAACCTCAAACATGTGGCCATCTTTGCTGGTGAGAAGTTGCAGGCCATTTGGCCCTGCCTGTGCGCTGCGGATATTCAGCAAGGGCAGGGGAAGGTCAGGTTGATTTTGTGTATATGTTCGTTTCCCCTGCTTATTTGCGCCGGATACGTTGTAGAAAATCGGCGAATTGAATACCAGGCTCTTGCCACTACCGTAAGTACTGGGGGCAGGTGAGGTCAGCCACAAAAACATCTGTTCTGACCATTGATAAAAGCTGCAGTCGCCGGTATTTGGAAAGGTCACGCTGTTGGCCGGATTTACCGCACCGTTCAGCGTAACCGTTCCGCCAAACCAGCTGGCAAACGTTTGTGGTGATACGGCACACAAAGGTTTTGCATCCTGCGGCACGGTCACCTGTGCCTGCGCAAGGCCACTTAGTAATTGCGTCACTGCCACCAGCGCGCATCCCAGACATGTTGATATGACGCGATTGCGCCGGCTTGCTGCCACTAATCCGCTCATTGTATTTCTCCCTGTTTTGAAGACGAAAGGTGTAATTTTCTCTCGCTTGTGTTTCATCAGACTACGAAGTACAGACCCAAGACACACTGCTAATCAGCCTGGCATTGCCAGGCGAAATGGATGGCGATATTAAGCAGCGATTAAGAAGACAGCCAATAACCGGCTACCAACAGAAAATCGGTGGCAACAACTACGCACTGTTTTAGAAAACGCTGGAATGTCTAAATGAAATGTTTAAGTGAAATGCAAAAAATGCAATTAACGATTGAATAGTAATTTAGCATGCATTTTGAATAATTGCTTAATTAATGTTTAATTATTTGCTTTTTTGCTACTTTGATTTACCAACAGGCAAATATACAAGGGACATGCGCACAAAAAGCCCACCATGAGTGGGGTGCAGCAATGGAGGGGAGGCGGACATGAGGGGAATTGCCGGGCATTAACAATATGTCTGGCAAGGCTTTCAGACGGTTCAGCGGCAACAGAGTTGTCCTGTTGCCGCTGCCGAGTTTAATGCTTTTCTGGAATAACTATATCGATAAGGAGTGGACTCAACAAAAGCTGAATCAGATATCCACTTTCACAGACAGTTTAATTAGCCTGGGCATGCCAGATGCCAGACGCGTACCGGCACCAGCCCAGTAACGTTTGTCCGCTGCGTTTTCAACGTTGATCTGCCATGTAGTCCGCTTGCCCATGGTTTGCGTGACATACCGGCTGCCTACACTGAACAGTGTCACGCCGCCGAGATAAGCCTGATTCAAATCATTCACAGGGCGACTACCGTTATAGTAGGCACCAGCATTTACAGACAGTCCAGACAGTGATTCAAATTCATACGACAGGAAAGTACTGGCAGTCTGTTTGGCTGCATTTTCTGGCGCCTTGCCATTGTAAGTAACGCTGATTTTTTGAAACTCCGGGTTCAGGAGTTGCAAAGAGGTTTGCCATGACAGTTGACGGCTCAGTTTTCCTTGTGTTGATAACTCAATGCCGCGATAACGCTGTTCACCATCAGCGACAAAAACATTACTGGTATTGGTGTAGTAGCCAGGGCGGGTGATATCAAACATGGCAGCAGAAACCAGGGTATTGCCAGCAGTCAGCCAGCGCAGGCCAATTTCTTTTTGTTTGCTGACGCCGGGTGCCAGGCGTACATTCTGGTTCGCCGTGCCGGTTGGTCCCGGCTCGCCTTCTTCCAGACCTTGCGCTGCCGAGGCATAAAAAGACAGGGCAGGGGACAGCTTGTAAATGACCGATGCCATGGGTGTGGTTTTGCTCACATCATAGTGGCTGGTGCCCTGATTGCTTTGGTAATTGGCCCGGCGTATGCCCACCACACTTTGCCATTGTGGCGTGATTTCTATCCGGTCCAGCAGATATACGCCGCTGTCGCGCGTATCCAGGGCAACAGTTGTCGGGCTGGTAGGTATGGCACCAAAAGACACGCTTGTAATGGGTGTCGGGTCATACAGGTTTTGTGCCGCGATCGTATAGTTGCTCTGATAAATAGGGTCCTGGGTTTTGGTGGTACGTGTTACCCCAAAAGTCAGTTCATGTTTCAGCATGCCTGTCGCCAGGCTCCCTGCGAGTTCTGCGCGTATCAATTTCGATGCAGTCACCTGATGCTGCAGGTTGCCGGTAATGCGGCCAGCGCCGGTGCTGACGGCAGCAGTATTATTGAAACGAAAAATTGGCAGGCTGCGGTCACGTGCGGTTTCTGATGCGCCCGTTTCCAAAGTGAAAGCCCAGTCATCAGTGATGGCGTAGTCGGCACGCAACTGCGCATTGGTGGTCCTGGTTTCAAACCTGGCCCATTCAGGACCGATCAGACGCGTAGGGTCAACCGCTATCGGCAGCGGAATGACGCCGTTGACAACTGTCGGCAAGGCGACGCCCGCCTGCTCAATGAGTTTGCGTTTGTCGTATTCAAAATCAGCTTTCAGTAATAGCTGCTTATTGACGCGCCAGTCCAGTGCAGCAGAGGCAAAACTGCGATTGCCGTTATTTGCCTTTTCAAGGTAAGGTCCCAGCGTACCTCCTGCGGCATTGACGCGAATGCCATATTCCTGTTCTGCGCCAAAACGACGGCCAAGATCAACATTGGCAATTGCGCTGCCATTTTGATCTGCCATCAATCCAATGCTGGTGACTGGCGTGCTGCCGGCACGTTTGGTCACAAAGTTCACCACTCCGGCTGGGGAAGTAAAGCCGTAGTACAGTGCCGATGCACCTTTCAGGACTTCTACCCGTTCCTTGTTTTCCATCGATATCTGGGAAAAATTCATGATGGGAAGCGAGCCATTGAGACGGTAATTAGTACGGTTCTCAACTGCGATACCACGAATCACCAGTTGGTCCCAGGTGTCACCACCATTTTGCTGTCTGGTGACACCTGCCGTATTGCGCAGGGCATCATATAAGCCGGCGGCAGCCTGCAGTTCCAGCAATTCACGCGTAATCACGTTCACTGTTGATGGTACATCCATGATATTTGACCCGCGAAAACTGCCTGCGGCTGTGCTTTTGGGGAGAAAACCATCCGCCCTGGTGCTGGTGATTTTCACTGCCTGCATGATGCTGTCATCTGCTTCCTGCGCAAAGGCCGCGTGTGGGGCATAGGCGATAGATAGCAAGGCTACGACAGGAAGCAAGGTATTCGGATGACGCTTGGGCATGATGCAAAAACTTTCAATAGGGGAAATAATGACGGGCGACTTGGCTCTATGCAAAACAAAATACAGCACAAAAAATCGTCAGGAAATCAAACATCAGGGAAGAGATGGATTAAAACAAATGGATGTCGTGCTTGCTCAATTGCTCAAAGATTGAAAAGTCGATATTTTATATTGAATGAGAATCATTATCAATAAATATCAAGAACTGGAAGGTTTAATTACATGATGCCCGTGCACAAACGAGTCATGGATACGTGTACTCGTACGAGTACCGAAATAATGAACTTTCCCTATAATTTCCAGACTAAGCAAATCGCACCCTGGATTAATGATCCAGGGTTTCGAGGGGGAATTACCTTTAATTTTCACATTTTTCTATAATAATATGATGAAAAAAACACTTACTACTCTGGCGGTCATGAGCCTATGCCAGATTGCCAGCGCAGATGAAGGCATGTGGATGCCGCAACAACTGCCGCAAGTCGCCAAGCAACTGAAGGCAGACGGCTTGAAACTGGACCCGGCAACACTCACCAAATTGACGGAATTCCCTATGGGTGCCATCGTCAGTCTGGGCGGTTGTTCCGCATCCTTTGTATCGCCACAGGGCCTGGTTGCAACCAACCATCACTGTGTCTATAACAGCGTGGCACATAACTCCAAGCCAGAGCGCAACTTGCTGGCCAACGGCTTCCTCGCAAACAGCCTGGACGAAGAATTGCCGGCCTCACCTGGCTCGCGCATCCTGGTCACCAAAGACGTCAGCAATGTCAGCGCCAAAATTATTGACAAGGCAACTGCCAAGTTAAATGGCAAGGCCCGTGTTGATGCCATTGAAAAAAATTCCAAAACCATCATCGCAGAATGCGAAAAAGATGCTGGCCATCGCTGCAACGTCTATCCTTACTACGGCGGCCTTGAGTATTACCTCATCAAACAACTGGAAATCAAAGACGTACGCCTGGTCCATGCTCCACCAGAAGGTGTGGGCAAATTTGGCGGCGATACCGACAACTGGATGTGGCCACGTCATACCGGCGATTACGGTTTCTACCGCGCCTATGTCAGCAAGGATGGCAAGTCTGCTGATTACAGCAAGGATAATGTGCCATATGTACCCAAGCATTTCCTGAAACTGGCCAAAGACAATCTCAAAGAAGGCGACTTCATCATGGTACTGGGTTACCCAGGCCGCACCAACCGCCATCGCCTGCCTTCAGAAGTGGCCTACACTTTTGACTGGAACTACCCAACATTTGTGAAGAGCTCTGGCGACACGCTGGCCATCATTGCCAAGGAAACCAGTAGCAATCCAGATGCAAAACTCAAATACGCCGGTCAGGTTGCGGGCATCAACAACTACTACAAAAATCGTCAGGGCATGCTCGACAGCTATGCGGGCAGCGACATCCTGGCACGCAAGACCAAAGAGCATGAAGA
The DNA here is from genome assembly GCF_049340205.1 of Undibacterium sp. Ji49W. NCBI lineage: Bacteria > Pseudomonadati > Pseudomonadota > Betaproteobacteria > Burkholderiales > Oxalobacteraceae > Undibacterium > Undibacterium sp. Ji49W. The sequence continues at coordinate 249,967 of NZ_JBMPOW010000006.1, forward strand.
GCTGAAAGCATGGATCAACAGCAATCCTGCACGCGCCAAAGAATTTGCCAGCGACATTGATCAGGTTGAAAAACTGATTGCCGAACGCGATGCCCTGGCCAAGCGTGACTTTTATCTGGCCAGCTCTTATCCACGCTTCCTGGGCACCGCACGTACCTTGTACCGCCTGTCCAATGAATCAACCAAGGCGGATGCAGAACGCAAATCCGGCTTCCAGGTACGTGACCTGCCTCGCTTCAAGGCCACCGTCGATGCAGTCGAACGCAACTACGATGAAAAAGTCGACAAGGCTTTGGTCCTGTATAACCTGAGCAAATATGCAGCACAACCCAAGGCAGAGCGTAGTGCCAATTTTGATGCTGTAGTAGGCATCAAGGACGGCATGTCAGAAGCTGATCTTAAATCCCTGCTTGATACTATGTATGCAGGCAGCAAGCTGGGTGACAAGGCAGCACGCAGTGCTTGGCTGACCGCCAAGCCGGAAGACTTCAAGGCCAGCAACGACAGCTTCGTCAAGGCAGCCGTTGCCATGTATGAAGGTGGCTTGAAACGTGAGGCTGAAGAAGAAGAGTTGATGGGTAAAATCCAGCAAGCCTATGGCAACTACATGAAAGCAAAAATCGCTTACATGAAGAGCAAAGGGCAGGCAGTCTACCCTGATGCCAATAGCACCTTGCGCGTCACCTTCGGCAAAGTAATGGGCCGTGACCATGGTACCGCCGATGGTCTGGCATGGAGCGCCTTTACTACCGTCAATGGCATCCCGCCAAAAGCAACCGGCACAGGCGAATTCAATGCCCCAGCCGCACAATTGGCCGCTATTAAAGCTAAAGACTTTGGCAAGTATGTTGACCCGCAACTGAAAACAGTCCCTGTGAACTATCTGGCTACGCTGGATATCACTGGTGGCAATTCAGGTTCTGCTGCATTGAATGCCAAAGGCGAATTCATCGGTCTGGCATTTGACGGCACCCTGGATTCCATCATTTCCGATTGGGATTACAACAAGGCCAATTCCCGTTCCATACAGGTCGATCTGCGCTACATGCTGTGGCAGATGAAACATGTGGACAAGGCTGACCGCCTGTTGAAGGAAATGGGCGCAGAGTAATATAGTAAGACTGCTGTAACCTGAAAACCCCTGCAAGATTCGTATCTTGCAGGGGTTTTTCATGTGGCTAACAATAGTAAGTGTCGCCTTTCAAACGCCAGAGTCTGTTGGTTTGATTAAAGCTCGTACTTATTCCCCGCTGTCGAGCGAATAGGATGTGTGTCATAGATCAAGTCCAGATACCTGACCTTGTCGCTGTCTGGCTCAAAGCTGAACAGGTCCATGACCTTGAAGCTGATTAAGGTTCCGTCGCGTACGGTCCAGTCATATTGAAAATAAGCTGTTGCATGGTGTTTCTTTGTCGTGCTGACAAAGATGTCAATCGGGGTGATGACATTGCGGCTGGAGGCTTCTGCCAGTCTGTCAAAGAAAGGACCTGCATCCATTTCACCAAGAAAAGGCGAAAGAACTTTGCCATCTTTGGCGAACAGGCTTTTGATGGTGGCGTAATCAGCATCACCCAGTGCCTGCATATAGGTTTGCAAGACTGAAATGTAATCAGACATGAATGATCTCCTTTATTTATGAAATGAGTTCTAAAATGAGTTCTAAATGAACTCTATATAGCTGCTGCAAAGCGACAATTATGACAGTTGCAGCCATTGATTTACTGCAGGTACTTACATTGTAGCGGCTGCATGCAGGGACGTCAGTTCTTGCCTGAGCAAAAGCGCAACCTCGCTTTGCTCAAACTGTTTAGTCAACAGCGGAATGGCAAATACAAGTTCTGTTCCCTCACGTTTCAATACATAAGCCAGTTGCAAACGGGCGAAGGCATGTCGCAGGGTTTCTGGCTGAATTTGATGTGTCCCGGCATTTTCCAATAGCGCGACCAATGCAGATAAACTGGTTTTTCCGTGCAGGGCGGTATGATAGACGACTATGCGGTCCAGCCTGCAGGCAGCTTCATCATGGCTGAGCCGGCCCCAGCCTGCCAGCGCATCCTGAACAGCCTGTGAAGACAGGGCTAGTGCAGTATGACGTGCTTCAATCGCACGCTCGCCCGGTTGCAGGACTTCCAGGCATTCCTGGCAAAGAATGGCCAGCAAGTTGGCGCGCTGGCCGCTGGCTTCCACCAGTTGATCAATCAGGTGGTTGCTGGCAAAGCCAAAGCGCAGGCGGGACAAGGGCACGCTGGCCAGTTCCCTGCATGCTTCCTGTTCCAGTCCGCCTATGCTCAGGACTTCACCAAAATTACGCAGGGGTGACTGATAATCCAGCACTGCCGTTGCATACAGATCCCAAAAACCGGCCAGCATGAACCAGCAGCGTCCTTCATCACTCAATGCGCGCAGGGCAGATAATTGCCGGTAACCATTTTGTGCTTCATCACGAAAGAACTGATCTGCCTCATCAATCAACAGGAATAAGCGTTTGCCGACAAAACTGGTTTCGAGGTGGGCAATGATGTCTTCTATGGAGCTTGTCGCAGCCAGTCCAAACTGCAAGGCCATGCGCGGCGTCAGACGGTGATCACGCAAGGAAATGTAATGGCAGACGATCTGCGGATGTTCCTGCAAACGGCGCTGTACTGCTTTCAACAGGCTACTCTTGCCAAGCTGGCGTCCGCCAACCACCAGATAATTGGCTGGCTCACGACCGATGACGCGTGCCAGCAATTGATCCCGCCCGAAAAATGCGCCTGAACTGGTGATGGCCCCGCGTGTCTGATAAGGTGAAATACGGGTAACGCGCAATTGTGCCGCCAGCAAGCGTAATAAAACAGCCGTCGCTTGTCTGCTGAGCAGACATTCCGTCTGGCTGGCACTGTCCAGCATGACAAACATATTGGCCCTGTCATCACAGTAAGCCTGTAACAGGGGCATGGGATATTCTGGTGAGTGTTTGGCCAGAATCAGCATCACATCTGAGCCGGTTTGTGCCGTTACCAGGCAACGTATCAATGAATCTTCATCCAGGTCTTCGGATGGAATAAAGACCAGGCAACGGTCAAGGGAAATCGGCAGGTTGCTGGCAAATTGCCATTCGAAAACCTCACCAGGAAGTGTCCAATCCTGGCTAGCCTTGCATTGCGCACCCAGTTGTTTGGCCAGACAGGCAGCCCGGCTGTTGGCGTTGTCGTTAACATAGTTGACTGCGCGCTGCCAATCCGACATGGATACAGCCGCTGCCTGCAGGGTAGATTGGCGCCTGCCAGCCAGTCGCAGCAGTCTATCCAGTTTGGGCAAGATGGGGTAGGGCGTGCGTCGCAAACGTTCCGGGCGTAATTGTGTTGGTCCCAGCAAGGGATGGCGTAACAATAAAAAGATACCTGCGATAATAAAGATGAGTGCGCAAAACAGCGGCAGCATCTTTAACATGCCCAGACCTGGTCCACTTGTACTGCCACCATCACAATTGACGGGCAAAAAACCTGATGGAATCGGCGGTGAGCCAGCCTTGCAGCGCCATGTTGAGCTGGATGGGTTTAATTCAAAAATGATCTGAGTGCCCGAGATGGCGCCCAAATCAGCATGATTGGCAATATCTGCCTGCAATACATAAGCTTGTGGTGAACTGACGACGAGATAGGAAGTCATCGTCTGCGGTGCATACTTCCGGATGTCTTTTGGCCAGCCATCTTCAATACTGCGCGCCTCTGCCAGTGCTATTCGCCATTGAATCAGATCATTCCAGATGACCCCCATGTTTTCTGCGGCAAGTATTCTGCCACGTGTCATGGGGTTCAGTTTGGGTGTCAGTATGGCGCTTGCAATGAATAAGGTAAGCAAGGCGATTAAGACAACACGCGATACTTTGCCCGGCAGAATATGCGCCAGCTTTTTCAACATTATTCGATCACCATCAAACCTGCATCACGAATGATGTCGCAACGCCAGTACAGGCGCGCCTGGTCACCCTGGCTACGGACATGAATCAGATTGCCCCAGAACAGGCGACGCAAATCTTCATCTTGCAGATAGGGGCGGGCGCGCCCCAGGTCTTCGGCCAATAAAAGCTCGCGCAAACGGGCCTTGGTATCCGGGCTGTGTGTCAATGGCAAAAAGGTTTGCCACAGGCGGGCACTATGGATTAAATGCATGCGCAGGGCAGGCAGGTCGTCGGGCAGCTTGCCCGTATTCTCTGCCAGCCATTGCATACCCTCCTCAAAAAGAGCAGGGTGGCCGCCACACAAAGAGGCCAGTGCTGCAATGCTGGTTGCAGGCACCGTATGATCTGGCCAGCGCTGTTTGACAATGATGTTGAGATCGTCGGTACTCGCATCTGGCCAATGGCTTACCTGTGCGATATTAAGCAAGGACAAATCGCCACTGCGATATTTGAGGTCGGCCAGTGCCTCACCGCCACAAAGCAACAGATGCAGGCGTCCGCCATGCATTTCACTCAGGCTGCGCAAGATACCGGCCAGTGTCTCACGCAGCGCTGGCGTGCCTTGTTCAAAACGGCTGACCAGGCAAAATACACGTTCACCTGCATTCAGCTTTTGTTCCAGCGCTGCTTCAAATTCATAATCCGAACTGACATCTGCAAAACCGCATTGGCGCGCTATCGCAGCAAAATAGTCATTGCTTTCCGTACTGACGCTGAAAGGTGGTTGTATATGCAGGGTCGCAGCGTCACCATACTGGGCGCGTGCACGGGCCAGCAATTTTTGCCTGAACGGTGGCTGACCCCAGTGTGCCTGTGACAGCAGTAAGGTGATGGGGTAGGGGGCTGCCTGCGCTAGTCGCACAAATAACTGATTCATGAAATCAGCAAACGGTGTTTCACCTTCTTCTTCGCTTTGCAATGGAAATTCGGGAGCCAGACCGGCGGCTGTAAAGAAAAGATTGGTCTCTGCTTCTGTCAGACGGAGGTAGCGTGCACAGGCGTGCAGGCTATCGCGGGATCTTGGGCTGGGGAGTGAAGTGCCATTTCTCCAATTATTGACTGATTCACGGCTTAAACCAATTTCAGTGGCGACGCCAGATGCGCTGGCACGAATACGGCGCATATATTGCGACAGCAAGATCGAAAAAGTATCAAGATGCATAGGCAGTCTGTCCCGGGTAATCGTCAATGGCTCTGACGCAGATCCAATTTGTCCATGACGACACATGTTGACCCGCCTCGATGAGCATGCCGCATTTTAACAGTGCATGCCAGCACCGGCCATGACGACGCTGTCAGGCGACGGCAACATCAACTTGACAGCCTGTCAGGTGGGCGACTATGGATTTCAGTGTGGCAGAAATACCCGCAACCCGGACAGATGCTTAGACATCAGCCCACAGACGCAAGAGATTGTGATAATGCCCGGTCAGGCCGACGATGGTTTCATTGTCGCCATATGCCGCGCGCAATTGCTGGATGTTTTGGTCCAGGTCAAACAGCATGGAACGTTTCCAGTCGTCACGGACCATGCTTTGCGTCCACATGAAAGAACAGACTCTGACGCCGCTAGTCACTGGTTCTACCTTGTGTACGCTGCTGGATGGATAGACAATCAGGTCGCCTGCCGGCAGTTTCACTTCATGGGTGCCGTAAGAATCCACCACGACCAGCTCACCGCCCTCGTAATCATCCGGTTCGCTCAGGAACAGGGTAGACGATACATCCGAGCGCATGCTGTAAGCACCACCAATTGGAGTACGGATGGCACCATCGATATGCAGTCCATAGTGTTCGCCGCCTTCATAGCTGTTAAAAAAAGGTGGGAGGATGCGCAAAGGCAGCACCGCAGAAAAAAACAGCGGATGCGACTTCAGTTTACTGACAATGAGTTGCCCCAGCTCGATTGCCAGAGGCGACCCTTCCGGCAACTGGCGATTACGCTTGACCTGCGCCCCCTGTGGACCGACACTGGCACGTCCATCAATCCACGATGTCTCATGCAGACGCTGGCGAAATTGCGCAACTTCGTCGGGTGTCAATACACCTGGAATATGTAACATCATGATATGTCCTTTGAAACCTTGCTAATGCGTGTTACTTGCAAATTTATATGTTAATGAGAATTATTTGCATTATCTCATGCGTACCAGATGTTGAGAAGAGCGTTGCAGTAGCAGAAAGCAGGTGATCAAGGCATTGTTGATCTGGGACAAAGTTACCGCTCTCCGAATTTAATCGAGGCCGGTATCTTATGATGGTGCAGAGGGCAGCGCATGCAGGAAGTCGCATACCCGCATCGCATAAGAGTCAGGTCACGGTTCCCGTTATATTCAGGACGATAAATCTTAACGTTTGATGGCCAATACCAGGACACCGCCGGCAACCAGGGCAATGCCTGTCCATTCTTGCAGGGATGGTCTTTCCTCCAGAAATATGAAGGCAAAAATGGCCACCAGCACCAGGCTGAGTTTGTCGACGGGAGCTACTTTTGATGCTTCACCAATTTGCAGGGCACGGAAATAGCATACCCATGAAGCGCCCGTCGCCAGGCCGGACAAGCCCAGAAACAGCCAGGTTTTCGGCGACAGCGCAGCCGGGTTACTCATTTTTCCGGTAAACCAGACAAAAGCGGTGAGGACGATGATAATGATGACCGTCCTGATCAATGTCGCAAAATCCGAATCCACATTGCGAATCCCGATCTTTGCAAAAATTGCCGTACATGCGGCAAATACAGCGGACATGAAAGCCCAGTAAAACCAGCTATTGGATGAATTCATTTTAATCTCACAGAAAAATCGATGAATTAATATACACCCTGGGTATGGGCGTGTAGCAAATCAATATGCCTTGCAGTATTTACTGGGCTCCACAACCTGTTATTTCGCTGTGGCAGCATTCGCCTTGTCAAATTCATTCAGCAAATCCCTGATGCTCTGTTTGCAGCTTGCCGGATTAGGGCTGCTTGCACGCAAGGCAGTCAAAGCCTTGTCGATAGATTTATCTATCACGTGCCAGTCTGCCGCCGCTCTGGGTTTCAGCCCGGCTTCTGCTTCGTCCCAGCTTAGTTCCAGGTCTTTGATGCGTGTTTTGGCAGCGGCAAGATCACCTTTTTCAATAAGTGCCGAAGTGTCTTGCGCTATGATTCTGAATTTGCTCAGATCGCCGAGTTTGCTGCTTGCCGCCTGCGCTGGACTGATCATGGAAACCGTGAAGGGGAGAGTACCCGAACCCAGTATCGCAACTGCACTGATTGCCAGCATGATTGGCCTTATTTTTTGCTGTACTTTCTGCTTTTTCATTTGATTTACCTTATTTAGTATATATATGAGTGTGAACACATTTATCAGGGCGCATTTCCCTGGTTGTCGGCCACATTCTTTGCTGACCGGTTTTGATTCTGGCTGACCACCAGCACAAGAATTGCAATAATGCTTAGAAATATAAGGCTGGTCATGATGGTTCCCCAACCTACGCCACCATATTCTGGGGATTGTGATAGCAGGTCACCCAGCGAGGCACCTAAGGGACGAGTCAGAATGTATGCCAGCCAGAAAGCCAGAACAGCATTGACTCCGAGTCGACAGGCCACATAAATGAGTGCAATCAGTGCGCTGAACAGGCCAACTCCAAACCTGAAACCCAGGCTGAGTTCTTCCGTTGCCAGATCACCTGCGGCGGTTCCAAGAGCAAACGTCAGCAGGATGGCTGCCCAATAAAATAATTCCCGGCGGCGCGTCACGATAGTGTGGATAGAGAGCGTACGTTCACGCCAATACCAGGCAGCAAAAACGGATGCAAGTAATGCGCAAAACACGAACGTACTGAGATAAAGGCTGACGCCAAGGCGATCAGTCAACGCATCGGTTATCTGAGTGCCAACGACACTCAATAGCACGACTGTCAGCCAGTACACCCAGGGTATATACTGGTTCAGCCGTATTTGCCATATCAGGGCCATGGATAACAGACTGGCCATGAGCAGTCCGGTAATGCCGGTTCCCAGCCCTGCATGGACAGCCAGATAGTCCGCACCAGTCTCGCCTATGGTCGTCGAGAGTATCTTGATAATCCAGAAATACATGCTGACTTCGGGTACTTTATTCAACATCTGGAATTGTTTTTGCTGCTGCAATGTTTGCATTCTGAGTCTTTCTTTGAAAAATCCCTGTCTTGCTGGAATAGACTAATGTTGCAGCCAGCATATAGTGCGAAGATTAAGAATTCATTAACAATTACAGGATATTTTCACGCCAAAGTAGATCGTCACGGATCGTCGGGTTTTAAGACTGGCTTAACGATAGGTGCGCTAAGCTGTAAATAACACTTGGCGATCTGTCAGTAATTTTCATGTTTTGCATCACCGTGATTTTTAATGCAGAAGTCGCGCAGTAAGCAGCAGGAAGTATTAAAGCAGGCTAAGTCCCAAAGGAAATGTCACGTGAGAATGTTGCTGGTAGAAGACGATCCCATGATCGGAGAAAGTATAGAAGAAGCCTTGCATGGTGAAAATTATGCGGTGGACTGGGTACGCGACGGCCATAACGCAGAATTGGCTTTGGATACGCAAAACTATGATCTGATGTTGCTGGATCTGGGCTTGCCAAAAAAAAGCGGACTTGATGTGCTGCTGCGTTATCGCAAGCAAGGTGGTGCCGTTCCTGTATTGATCATCACTGCACGTGACGCCAAGGCAGACAGAATAGAAGGGCTGGATGCAGGTGCAGATGATTACCTGATCAAGCCATTTGATGTCGACGAACTTATGGCACGCATACGTGCGGTTTTGCGACGACGTCACGGTTATAACCAGTCCAGCATCAGTCATGGTGACGTCACGATGAATCTGGCTACCCATGAAGTTACCCTGAATGGTCTGATCGTACATCTGTCAGCCCGTGAATTTTCTGTCTTGCGTGCTTTGCTGGATTCGGGCAGCAATGTTGTTTCCAAGACGCAGCTGGAAGACAAGATTTATGGCTGGGATGATGAAATAGAAAGTAACGCAATAGATGTCTATATCCATCATTTGCGCAAAAAACTGGGCGCAGATTTCATAAAGAATGTCAGAGGTGTCGGATATAAACTGATGGCTGCCGAATGAAAACAATACGAACCCAGCTCATGCTCGGTTTACTGGTGGGCGCATTGATATGCACGCTGGTGGCTGGCTTTGCCATTTATCACCAGGCCGATCATGAATCAAATGAGCAATCAGACCGGCAACTGAAACAAATCGCCGCAGCCTTGCCTCTGCAATTGGTCGCGAATCAGCTATTGCCTGCAACGGAAGACCTGGACGATAAGATTGCCGTTCAGGTATGGGAGCAGGATGGTCTGAAAGTCTACTTCTCTCAATCTGATATGCACCTGCCACCCCAGAAAACAATGGGGCATCAGAGCGTTTTCTTTGCAGGTGAAACCTTTCGGGTTTATACCGAAACCAAAGGCGGGCGTCTTCTGCAAATTTCGCAACCCCTTTCGGTAAGACATAAATTTGCAGTGAATATGGCATTGCGCATGTTATCCCCCTTGCTATTGTTGCTGCTGGCTTTGGCCACCTTGATTTATCTGGTCGTTGGGAAAGCACTGGCTCCCCTGGATAAAGTTGCGGGTGCCGTCGCCATACGTTCGCCGCAGGCCTTGCAGGCGATAGATCAGACAGGATTGCCGGAGGATTTGTTACCCATCGTCGTTGCCTTGAATCGCCTACTTGCCCGGATACAGACAACGCTGTCAGCGCAGCGTATTTTTGTGGCAGATGCTGCACATGAACTGAGATCTCCGTTAACTGCGTTGAAGTTGCAATTGCAATTGGCTGAACGTTCTTCAACAGATGAGTTACGTGCAATCGCATTTTTAAAACTGCACGACAGGCTGGATCGTTCCAGTCATTTGGTGCATCAACTGTTGACGCTTGCACGTCATGAACCGGATGACGTCATGCATATCCCGGTTATTTGCGATTTGCATTTGCTGACTCAACAGGCCGTCATGGATCACTCTACCTACGCCGACAGCAAATCGATAGACCTGGGTGTTGCCAGTGACTCCATGCCGGTACAGATTTCAGGAAACATTGATGCACTCGGCATCATGCTCAGCAACCTGGTCGACAATGCCCTGCGGTATACCCAGCATGGCGGCAAGGTCGATGTGTTTTCCGGCCTGGATGGTGGCCGTCCTATCCTGCGTGTCGCTGACAATGGACCTGGTATTCCATTGGCAGAACGTGAGCGCGTGTTTGACCGGTTTTATCGCCCCGATGGCAACACCACCTGGGGGTGTGGTCTGGGTATGTCCATTGTGAAAAGTATTGCCGACCTCCATGCGGCAGAAGTGCATCTGGACAGTAACCCTGCCGGCAGCGGACTGATTGTCACTGTCCGCCTTATGTCTGAGGCTTTGCATTTTCCTGTATCCGACGATGAGGCTGGGCAGGGACGTATTGCCTGAAAAATGTAAGGCAAGGGATTAGGGCGTGTTGATGAAAGTGCTGTCTCTACAGCGAAATTGTTGAGGTTTTCAGGATCTATCATGTTAAAAAGAAAAAACCATTGGGTGATCTCCGCTGCCGCCGGCATCATTCTTCTTGCAGTGATTGGCCAGCACTATATCTGGGGGCGTACAACTGAAAAACCGCTTGCACCAAAAGCCTTGCCGCTGGTAACCATCACAACAACACAACGCATTGATCTGCCAATAGAATTTTCTGCGCAGGGACATATGGTCACCTTGAATCAGGTTGATGTGCGACCGCAAATTACAGGCATCATCCGCAGTGTCAATTTTCACGAAGGGGATCAGGTGCAGGCAGGGCAGTTGTTGTTCACGCTGGATGCCAGCGATGCTAGCGCCCAGATCAATCGTTATAACGCACAATCGGCCCAGATCAAGGCACTGCTGGCCGATGCCCAGCGTGATTATGTCCGGTCCAAAGAGTTGGTCAAATCTGGCTTTATCTCTGACAGCACCGTCACCAGCGCACAGAGTAAAGTGGAAGCATTACAGGCGCAATTGAACGCAGCAAGCGCCGAGACAGACAGCGCAAAAATACAGGCAGGCTATACCCGCATAACGGCACCTGTTTCCGGCCTGGCGGGAGCAATCAGTATTCACCCCGGCAGCCTGGCGCAAACATCTTCTGCAATACCACTTGTCACGCTGGTGCAGATGGATCCGATTGCCATGGAATTTAATCTTCCCGAGCAGGCATTACCAGCCGTTCTGGCCGCACGTGAGCAGGGTAAGGTCAGCGCAACACTGGAAACGCAGGACAAAAAATATGTCGAAGGTTATATCACTTTTGTGAACAACAGCGTTAGCCAGGATACCGGCACTATCAGCCTGAAAGCCAGTTTTGCCAATACTTCGCGCCGATTGTGGCCAGGCGGTTTCGCCAGGATCGTAATACATGCAGGCATCAGCAAAGCTGCAGTAGTCTTGCCGCCGCAAGCAGTACTAGAAGGCCCTGCCGGACGTTTTGTGTACTTGCTCGGAGATCAAAATAAAGTCAGATCAAAACCTGTGAACCTATTGCGCATACAGGATGGAAAAGCGGTACTTGAAGGTTTGTCTGGTGATGAACAAGTCGTACTTGAAGGTGGGCAAAATCTGTCTGATGGTGCTGTTGTGATGGTTGACAGGAAAACCCTGTCAACCAGGCCAGGTAATGAAGCCGGAGACAAAGCTGGAGATAAAACTGGTGACAAAGCCGGTGAAAAGGTCGGCAAATCATTATGAATATCTACGAACGTTTTATTGACCGGCCGATTGCGACCATGTTGCTGTGGTTGAGTATTATCGTGGCAGGTGCCGTGTGCTGGTTAAAATTGCCGATTGCAGCTTTACCTAATTACGATACACCCACCATTCAGGTCGGCGCAAAGCTATCTGGTGCGAGTCCGGAAACCATGTCGACCTCCGTTGCGACACCTCTGGAAAAGCAGTTTTCCGCGATTCCTGGCTTGCTGGCAACAACATCAACCAGCATACAGGGAGAAACGCAGATCACGCTGGAATTTGATCCCAGCAGGCCGATTGATGCCGCTGCTGGTGACGTACAGGCTGCCTTGTTTCGGGCGACTCGTTCCTTGCCGGCAGAAATGACCACGCCGCCATCTTATCGCAAAGTGAATCCTGCGGATGCACCCATATTGCTGGTAGGCTTGAGTTCGCCTTCCATGAAGTTGACGGATTTGAACGGTTTTTCAGATAACCTGATTGTGCCTGCGCTGTCCACCCTGAATGGCGTGGCGCAAGTGAATGTTACCGGCCAAAAGCGCTATGCCGTCAGGATAGAAATCCAGCCAGACAAATTGGCTGCCGTAAATCTGACTTTACCAGAAGTAAGCACCGCACTGAAAGCTGCCAATTCAAATGCACCGACCGGTCAGTTTGACGGTAAGCGTCAGATGATGATGCTGAATGTACCTGGTGGCTTGATGAAAGCGGCTGACTTTGCGAATGTCATTGTCGCCAGCAGGCGCGGGCAAACAATCCGGCTGCGGGATGTGGCAGATGTCCAGGATAGTATTGAGAATGTGCAAAATACCAGTGCGATCAATGGTGTCAGTTCCATATTGCTGACGATACAGCGGCAGCCCGGTGCCAATACCGTGGCGACGGTAGATGCCATCAAGAATATGCTCCCCATTTTGCAAACGCAATTGCCTGCATCGGTCAAGGTAACGCTGCTGTCGGATCGCTCCATTTCCATTCGCAATGCGGTGCACGACGTAAATTTGACGATGTTGCTGACCATCGCACTGGTGATCATGGTGATTTTATTGTTCCTGCGTCGCCTGGCTGCTACGCTGATTCCGGCAATCAGCCTGCCGATTTCATTGCTGGGAACATTTGGATTGATGTATGCGCTTGGCCTGAGCCTGGATAATATTTCGCTCATGGGACTCACCATCGCCGTTGGCCTGGTTGTGGATGATGCCATAGTCGTTCTGGAAAATATCATGCGCCATATTGAAGCTGGTATGACACCACAATCGGCGGCACGTCAGGGAGTGCGTGAAGTTGGTTTTACCGTGATTTCCATTTCGGTCTCATTGATCGCAGTATTCATCCCCATTTTTTTCATGCCTGGGGTGACCGGCTTGTTGTTCCATGAATTCGCTGTGGTCGTATCGCTGTCGATCATCGTTTCTGCGGCAGTCGCATTGACGCTGATCCCACTGATGGTGCCAATGCTGCTTAAATCTGGACAACATCATGAACAGGGACCTGGCTGGACCCGGGCCTTTGAGGTCATTTTTGAACGGACGCTCGTTGCCTATGCCCGGGGTCTGGAATGGGCACTGGCACATCGCGTTGTGGTATTGCTAGTCGGTTTGTCTACTGTCGTGTTGACTGGTGTACTGTATATTGCCGCACCCAAGGGGTTTTTCCCGCAAGAGGATATAGGCCAGATTTCAGTGAATGTCGATACGCCACAAGATATGGCGTATGACGCAAGGCTAATAATCAATCAGCAACTTGAAACAGTCTTGTTGCATGACGCATCCATCAGTGATGTTGTAGCAAAAGTCGATCACGATACAACTGCGTTTACCGTTACCTTGAAGGAAAAGGGTAGCAGGCCGCCCATGGCAGAGGTATTGACAGAGTTAAGAAAGAAAACAGCCTTCCTGCCAGGTATCAAGGTTTTTTTCAGCCCTGTACAAAATCTCCGCATTGGTGGACGAGGTTCGAAAAGTAGTTTCCAGTACACCCTGGAATCTGTCAGTCCGGGTGAACTGGATGTCTGGGCTGACAAGTTGATGGCTGCCTTGAAAAAATCCGATGTGTTTGTTGGCCTGGCTTCCGATGCGCAGAAAGATGGATTGCAGGCAAAATTGTTGATTGACCGTGACAAGGCATCGCAATTGGGCGTGGACATGAATGTCATCAAGAACACGCTATACACCGCCTTTGGGACACAACAGGTTTCCACTATCTATGCACCGGAAGACAGTTACCAGGTCATCATGGAAATGGCACTGGAAAGCCGGCGTGACGAAACCAGTCTGAACCAGGTCTATGTACGCAGCAACACCGGTGCACTGATTCCTGTTGCTGCACTGGCGCGTGTAGAGCGGACCAAAGGTGCCATGGCCATTAATCATCAAGGGCAATTGCCTGCCGTAACCCTGACTTTTGATCTTAGCCCGGGCAAGTCATTGTCCGACGCCGCCATCGCGATTGATGCAGCCCGCCAGGAAATAGGTTTGCCCACATTTGTGTTTGGTGCATTTGCCGGACAGGCCGCCTTGTTCCAGCAGGCACAAACCACCCAGCTATGGCTGGTGCTCATTGCGGTGGCCGTCATCTATGTCGTACTGGGCATGTTGTATGAAAGCTGGATACATCCAGTGACAATCTTGCTGGGCATTCCTTCTGCCGCAGTGGGGGCGTTGCTCGCCTTGCGTATCACCGGTCTGGAACTAAGCTTCATTGCCATGATCGGTGTGCTATTGCTGATTGGTGTTGTCAAGAAAAATGCCATCATGATGATAGATTTTGCGCTTGATGCACAAAGAACCCGGGGGCTACCGCCATTGGACGCTATTCGTCAGGCCTGCCTGCTGCGTTTTCGTCCCATTATGATGACGACATTTTGCGCCATCATGGGAGCATTGCCGATTGCACTAGGCCTGGGTGCGGGGGCAGAATTGCGTCAGCCGCTGGGCGTATCCATAGTGGGTGGTCTGCTGTTTTCGCAATTGATTACCTTGTTTATTACGCCGGTCCTGTACGTGTGCTTCGATAGAACGGCTGGCCAGCCGCAAGTGAATAGTCCGGCGGCAGTTATTGCCGATGAATCCGGCCAGATTTTTTAAGACAATATGACTACTCTTTTTTACCGGTTACAACTACGTGCACCAACACTAATCGCGCTTTTCATTGGAATATTGCTGCCTTTTTATATATTCAGCGCACTGGCCAGTGAAGTGGCAGAGCATGAAGTATTTGCCTTCGATCAGCCTCTGCTGATGTTTTTTCATGCACATGCGAATACGCAGTTGGATAGCATCATGTTGTTCTTTACGCATATCGGTTCGGCACCATGGGTCGTACCCTTTGAACTGGTCTTATTTGCCTGGTTTGTATATAAGCGTTTGCGAATGGATGCGCTGTTTGCCTTCCTGTCCTTGACTGGCGCAGCAGCGTTGAACGTGCTGGCAAAGAATTTTTTTGCCAGAAGCCGCCCCGACTTCTGGATTTCATTGCAGCCAGAAACCACATTCAGTTTTCCGAGCGGGCATTCCATGAACGCAATGGCATTGGCAGCATTGCTGATTATTCTTGGCTGGAAAAGCAAGGCACGCTGGCTGATTACAGCAATCAGTGCATGTTTCGTTTTGATGGTGAGCGTATCCAGGCTGTATCTGGGTGTTCATTATCCATCAGATGTCATGGCCGCATGGGCCGCCGCGCTGACCTGGGTGGTAGGTCTGGCGTTGATATTGAAATGGCGACATACGGCAACGGCCACCAGGCCTGGCGAATAATGTCCGGCCTCAGTGTCCCTCATCCACCCTGGGTGCCTGGCCACGGAATACATAAGCAAGCTGGCAAAATTTAAAAGGCAAGAGCGACTGATTTTCGCTATTGCCTTGTAAATTTTTGCCAGGCTGTCTTTATGTTTGTGCGCTGAATTGACAATCACCTATCCACATACTGAAAGCAGCAGGCGATTTCCATCTCGTTTGCGGTTTCGGGTTGATAGAGGTTCATCGCCTCTTTGTCGTCCCTTTATCAGAAAGCGCTCTTGATAACGCCACCGTCAACCCGTAACGCCGCACCTGTGGTCGCCGACGCCAGCGGACTTGCCACGTAGGCCACCAGTGAAGCCACTTCCTGTGGCGTCCCGAAGCGTTTGATCAATGATGTCGGGCGCACCTGATCGAAAAACTCCGCCTCGATCTGCTCGAAGCTCTTGTCGCTCGCGCGTGCCATGCCTTCGACGAAGTCGCCAACGCCGCGTGATTTCGTCGGACCAGGCAGTACGCTGTTGACGGTAATGCCTGTACCGGCCACTGATTCCGCCAGCCCGCGCGAAACAGCGAGTTGCGCGGTCTTGGTCATGCCGTAGTGAATCATCTCGGTGGGGATCTGGACCGCGCTTTCACTTGAGATGAAGATGATGCGTCCCCAATTCGCCCGTTTCATCTCCGGCAGCACCAGCCGCGCAAGGCGGATGCCACTCAGGACATTGACGTCAAAAAAACGCTGCCAATCTTCGTCGGGAATATTTTCGAAGGCCTTGGGTTCAAAAATACCGAGGTTGTTGACCAGAATATTGATACCCACATGTCGTCGAACCAGCTCCTTGGCAGCCTCGGATTGACTAAGGTCTGCAACATAGCCGTGGACCGTACCATGCGTTTCCGCGCGTATAAGCTCCACTGCCTCATCGACCCCGGCCTGAGTCCTGCCGTTGACGATCACACTGGCACCCTCCCTGGCCAGCGTAGATGCGATCGCGAAGCCGATTCCGGCCGTGCTCCCGCTTACCAGTGCCAGTTTGCCATTCAGTTGTAAGTCCATGTCGATGCTCCTTGGTTGGGCGCGGGAAATCCCGCGAGGATGGGGCACACATCTGTGCCCGCTGGTGGCCGTGCGGCGATCTTATTTGGCGTGGATGAATGTTAACACGGCCTCAATGGTTGCGTCGGGCGCCTCTTCCATCAGCCAGTGGCCAGCGTTGGGGATTACTTTTTCGGTGACGTTGGTGGCTGCGTTGCGCATGACGGCAGCTTCATTGGCGCCAAACGATTTTTCGCCACCGATCGCAAGTACCGGCATATTCAGTTTGGTCTTCATGGATTCGGCGTTGTCATCGACATCCTTGCGGATAGACAGGAACTGGTTGAAGGCAGCCTTCATGGCGCCAGGTGCAGCGTAAAGTTTTGTGTAGTGGGCGCGGGTGCTTTCGTCGACCTTGGCAGGGTTGCCAGCGAACTCGTTCCAGAAGCGGTCCAGATAGATACGTTCGCGGCCCTGTACCAGGCGCAATGCATCCTTACCACCGAAATCGAAGTGCCACAAAGCGGGCAGGCGGACGATTTGCTCCCATGGCGGAATGCCCGGCACCGGCGCATCCATTACCACCAGCTTGGTGGTCTGGTCGGGATAGCGCGCAGCGTAAGCATAGGCCACCATAGTACCGATATCGTGGCCGATGATGACGGCCTGCCCGACACCAAGCTTGTCCAGCACGGCACGGAGATCACCGGCCTGGTTCTTTTTTTCATAGCCGGTTTCGGGTCTGGAAGACAAACCCAGTCCGCGGAGATCAGGCACGATAACCTTGTGGTCCTTGGCCAGCGCAATCGCCAGCGGTGTCCACATATCGCCGGTGTCGCCAAAGCCATGCAGCAGCACTACTGCTGGCCCGCTACCGCCCACGCGCACGTGGATGGTGACCTCTGGTGTCTTGATGTTTTCGATTTTGAAAGTGGCCGGATAAGGCAGGGGCGCTGCCCACGCCGGGGCAAACTGAAGGGCGGCGGTTAGTGCAACTACGCTGGCAAGGTTGATACGCATGATGTTGACTCCTGTGGTTGAAAACACAGTATAGCCAAGCAATCATGCTAAATATACACACTATCGGGTAGGTATATTCGATACAATCTCGAACATAATAGTTGCATAATAGAATTAATTACTAGCTAACACGATGAAGAGTCTATTACTTGACTATTGCCACGTAGCGGTGGCCTGCTGCGTGCTGTTTTGCTGTGGTGTTTTTCCGGCGGTCAGCCTGTCGCAGGGCCTGGCAGCACCGGCGATCAATTTGCATCACACCAGTTGGAGCGCGCGCGACGGTGCGCCGGAATCAATCTTGTCGATCACGCAAACCAGCGACGGCTGGCTATGGCTGGGCGGACCGGCCGGATTGTATCGCTTCGATGGCATGCAGTTCGAACAGTTTGCGCCGGTCAATGCGGCTTTGCCGACCCAAAACGTCAGCCTGGTGAATGCGGTGGCCGACGGCGGGCTATGGATAGGCTATCGCAGTGGCGGGGCAAGTTTTTTGCGCCACGGGCTGATACGCAATTATGGTGTGCAGGACGGCCTGCCCAATCGCGCCGTGTGGGGTTTGGAGCAGGATGGCAGTGGCCGCATGTGGGCGGCCACCACGCTTGGCTTGTTCTACATGGAACGCGACCACTGGCAGAAGCCGGCCAGCTCATGGGGCCTGGCTGGCGGCCCATATAAAACACTGATGCGCGACCGGCATGGCGTACTGTGGGCGCAGGGCGATGCGGGCGTGTATTCTCTCAAGCCGGGGGAGACACGGTTTGCCAAGGCTGCTGTCGACAGAGGGACCGGTGTACTTTTCGAGCTCCCCAATGGCAATGTGGTCAGCTGGGATGCGCTGCATGGGCGACTCAATCTGCTGACAGGACCCAGGCAGAATACAGTATATCGGCAGTGGGGATCCATAGGTGATCCCGGTAGTCTGTTGATCGACCGTCACGGAGATCTCTGGGTAGGTCTGCTGGATGGGCTCGAGCTTCATACTGCGCGGAGAATCACGCGTGCGACGCCACGGCAGGGCTTGAGTGGACGTGCCGTCGGTGCGATCTTCGAAGATCAGGAGGGAAATATCTGGACGTCAACGTCAAGCGGAATCGATAGGTTTCGTCATAAACGGCTGACCAAGCTGGAGGTTCCTGAAGCGGCCATAGGCGGCGGGATCATCGCCGACGATAGCGCCGGCGTCTGGATCGGCAGCTATCATGTGGTCGCCAACGAGATCGGCCAGGCGACAGCCACGCCGCTCTTGCCGCAGGCTGGCGACGGATGGGATCGCAGGCTGACCAGTTTTACCCGTACCAGCGATGGGGCGCTATGGGGCGCTTCGTACGGAACCTTACGGCGTTTCCAGGGCGCCGGCAGTCGGTCGATTGCCTTGCCTGCCGCCATCGGCGGGGTGAGGGTGCAGGCGCTGCAGGCGGACAAGGACGACAGTTTGCTGGTGGCGTTGTTGCAGCATGGCCTGTATCGTCGCAGGCCGCAGGGAACATGGGAAAAAGCAGGGAGCGAGGGCGAAGTCAATGTGATGGCCCGCTCGGATACCACCGGACTCTGGCTTGGTTATTATCCCGGCCTGGTGGTCCATGCGCAAGGTGCTGCGTGGCGCAGCTACGGTGCGGCCGAAGGCTTGGCGCTGGGCACTGTGATGGCGTTGCATCTGCACGGTCAGCACGTATGGGCTGGCGGCGAAAAGGGTCTGGCATTGTTTGGGGCAGACCATTTTCGTCAGATCAGCGGCGTCAATGGTGAGACGTTTCGTGGCATTTCCGGCATCGTCGAACTGGAGAACGGTGATCTCTGGCTGAACGCCTTCGCCGGCCTGTTCCGCATTCCGGGTTCGGAAATCGCCCAATTCGAACGACAGCGTGATTATCATGTGCAGTACGAGCGACTGGACCAACTGGATGGACTGGAGGGGAGCGCTCCCTACATCGCGCCTACTCCGTCGCTGGTACTGGCGTCCGATTTGCGTCTGTGGATCGCCCGATCCACCGGCATGTTTCTTATGAATCCTGCCGAGTCGTTGCCGCCTGCACCCAAACGGCCCGTCATCATCAAGGCGCTGGGACCGCCCGGTAACGGCAGACCGCCGCAGTTGCCTATTCGCTTTGCGCCCGGCAGTTCCGTGTTGCAGTTCGATTACACCAGCCCGGCGTTATCGATCCCGGAACGTATGCGTTTCCGATACCGTCTGGAGGAAGTTGATACGGAATGGCAGGATGCAGGTGGGCGCCGCAACGCCTACTATAGCAATCTCGCGCCTGGCAATTACCGCTTCAGCGTCACTTCGACAGACTACAACGGCAAGTGGTCCGACATCATTACCACCGTGGATTTTGTGATCGCGCCTAAAGCGACGCAGACATGGTGGTTCAAGGCGCTATGTGTACTCAGTCTGCTTACGGTCGCCCACATCGCTTACCGATGGCATATCCGGCGTCTGGGCAGGCAGATGGTCGGCCGCCTGCAAGAGCGGGTCAACGAGCGAGAGCGGATTGCCAGAGAGCTGCACGACACTCTGCTGCAATCGGTGCAGGGACTGGTGCTGCATGTACATGCAGCGTTACTGAAATTGCCTGCGAGGGATACGGCGCGGCTACAGATCGAAACCGCATTGCAGCAGGCAGATGAGGTGCTCGACGAGGGGCGGGAGCGAATACGTGAATTGCGCGGCGAAGACGCCGGGAAAGTGAGTTTTGCGGATGCAGTACTGGCTGCGGCTGCGCGCCTGCAGCATGGCGATGCCGGCCCGATTCATTTGACTATTTCCGATTCCGCCCGCCAGCTCAATGTGACGATCTATGAAGACGCTTTGGCGATCGTCACCGAGGCGGTAGCAAATGCCTATACCCATGCCAGGGCGACCAGGATAGAAGTTGAAATCCACTACGGCAAGCGGGAATTCCGCTGCATTCTGCGCGACGACGGCGTCGGTATTCCTGCAGCCGTTCTCAACGATGGGGGGCGTCAGAACCATTGGGGCATGTGCGGGATGTACGAGCGCGCGGCCAGGATCAAGGCCAAATTGGTGGTGCACAGCCGTGAAGGTAGCGGCACCGTGTGGCAACTGGATGTTCCGGCTGCACTGGCATATACCCGATAGAGTGATGCGCGATGGCGTTGCCAGTGATACGCTTGAGCGAAAATACAGGAGCACAGTCATGGAGAATGGCCTGATTAGCGTCATGATCGCTGACGATCATCCCTTGATGCGCAGCGGGATCATCGCGGTGCTATCGTCCAATCCGAAATTCTCGGTGGTGGCTGAAGCGGAGGATGGCGACTCTGCCATTGAACTGTATCAACGATGGCGCCCGGATGTCACCCTGATGGATTTGCAGATGCCCGGATTGAACGGCATCGAGGTCACCCGTGCGATACGTCATATCGACCCGGAGGCCCGTATCATCATTCTGACCACGTTCAGCGGCGATGTACAGGTAGCGCGCGCGTTGAGCGCCGGCGCGATTGGTTATGTCCTGAAAAATCTGGCCCGCAATACCTTGATCGACTACATCATTGCCGCACATGCTGGTCGACGGCTGTTGCCGCCACCAGTCGCGGCCAGCCTGGTGAACAGCTTCCAACTGAATACCTTAAGCAAGCGCGAGATCGAAGTGCTGCGTCTGGTTGGTAACGGCAACTCAAATCAGCGCGTGGCCGATCACCTGGGCTTGAGTGAGGACACCATCAAGGCCCACATGAAAACCATTTTGCAAAAACTTGAGGCACGTGATCGTACCCATGCTGTGACGATTGCCATGCGGCGTGGTTATTGGGAAAGCTGAAGGCCGTTCAACACTCGATGGGGGTGAAATAACTGACTTATGGCGGAGCGACAGGCACGGTATCCCATGTCTACAGAAAACTATTCTGATTTTTTGTCATTCAATGAAAGGAAGGTATCGCAATGAATATCCCATGCAGATTGTTGTTGAGTCTACTCCTTGCAGTCAGCTCGGCACATGTGGCACATGCAGCGCCAGTGGCCATACAGTCGGTCAGCAAGCTCAGTTTCGGCGATGCGAATACGCTGTTTGTTGCCGACTGGAAGGGCGCACGCATTTTTGCGCTACCGGTGCCAGTGCCTGCCAGACCGGCTGGCAAACCGTTCAATCTGATGGATGTGCAGGCACCGATTGCCAAAGCACTCGGGGTGGCGCCTACCGCGCTGCGCTTTGAGGACCTGGCCGTGCAGCCGGACGGCGAACTGGCATATGTAGCGTTGACAGTACGCGGCGGCAAGGGGCCGGGCAAACCGGCCATCGTCAGTATTGATGCGGCGGGCAAAGTCGCTCGGGTGGATCTGACCAGGGCTTCAGCTTCGGCGCCAATTACCGATGCGCCGACGGCCGACGTCGCCTTCTGGCGCAACCTGCCGGAACAGACACTGACCGTGACCGACATGCGCTACTACCAGAACAAGCTGTATGTGGCAGGGTTGTCGAACCGCAGTTTCGCTTCAACCCTGCGGGTGTACGACTATCCATTCAGTGGCAAGGCAAGTGCTACCACGGTCGAGATGTACCATCCGGTGCATAATCAGATCGAAACCCGTGCGCCCATTCGCAGCATGACGGTGATGACCATTGACGGCGAACCGACGTTGGTGGCTGCCTATACCTGCACGCCGCTGGTCACCATTCCACTCAAGGATTTAAAGGACGGTGCGCATATCGTTGCCAGAACGGTCGGGGAACTAGGTTGGGGTAGTGCACCTAACGGTTTGGTGAATTTCAAAGTGGGCGATACAGAATATGCCTTGCTGGTCAATTCCAGCCGTTCAGCCGATTTGCTGAGCGCCGCCGATCTTGCAAGTGCCATCGCTGCGCCTGGCCTGAGCACGCCGATCGACTGGCCGGCCAAACCCTATCTCGGCATCAAGGCGACCATGACGCCCCTGTCGGCGGTGATGCGAATCGATAACCTGAATCCGCAATTGCTGCTTGCGCTACGCCGCTCGGAAGCCGGCGGCGAAATGCAACTGGTGTCGATTCCCAAAGGTGGCTACCTGCGTCTGAGCGACTTCGTCAACGAGTACGATTTTCCTGACTACCGCTACCCGGAAGGAGATAAATTCCGTGGCTTCCACAAATATGCACGCACTATCGAGGGTTATCCTGAACTGGCTCGCTAGCGCGGCACTGTTGGCCGTGGCGCCGGGGCTGGCACTGGCTGGCGCCGGCCTGACGCCTTCCGGGCCAACAGTGGCAGAAAATCTGCTGCGGATCGAACTGCACCTCGATCGGCCACTGGCGGCACCGTTGGATATGGCCCATGTGGCGCTGTACGACAGCACCGGAACGCTTATCCGCGACGCCTTTCTCGACCTGCCGCTGTCCGACCAGAGTGGCAGGAACGTGACACTGTTGCTGCATCCGGGACGCATCAAGAGCGGGGTCGGACCCAATCTCGCACTGGGGCCCGCTTTACGAAACGGCGGGTCCGTGACGCTACGCATCGATGATCCGCAACTCGACCAGCCACTGGAACGGCGCTGGCTGGTGACGGCGGCGCTGCGCGAGCGCATTGATCCGCAGCAATGGTTGGTACAAACAGTCCGGCGTGGAGGCATACAGCCTTTGCGCGTCATCGTCCCCGCTGCGCTGGATGGCGCTGCTGCAACACTGATTGCGGTGCAAGACCCGGATGGGCGGCGTATGTCCGGCACTGCCACGCTCATGGCAGGCGAGCGGGAATGGCGTTTCACGCCGGCGCGGAATTGGCGTCCTGGGACTTACCTGTTGCGCATCCATCCACAGTTGGAAGACCCGCAGGGGAACCGCTTGTGTTCGGCGTTTGAACAGGTGCAGCAGAGTGCCCGGCTGTGCGTGGATGAGGGCCAGGTGAGCTTTGTAATTGATTGACCCTTGCGCTGGCATGGTGATCGGCCTGCGAGATGTCATATGCGATATGCCGGCATGATCCGGTGTTTGTAATGCGCATCAACGCAAATCCTCAGGCATGCCTGTTACGCCTTCGTCCTGTCATAGCCTCACCTGAGTTCTGAAGTTGTGCCGTGAAATCAGGTGGATGGCAAATGATGAATCTCAATTATTTTAACGGATGATGTCAGGATCAAGCACGTCTTCATCCACTCTGGGTGCCTGGCCACGTAATACAGAATTGCCACTGTACAGGTTACGTTGATCTATTTTGGCTGGCTGACACCAGTGGGCTTCCTGCATTTCCTGGTTCAGGCCGTAGACGGACAAGGCATTGGCGTAAACAACTCGATGAATTACATCGGCTGCAATGCCACGACTGGCCATCAGGCGGGCTGATTTGGGTACGGCCAGCGGGTCGGATACGCCCCAGTCACAGGCAGAGTTGACGATGATGCGTTCAGGGCCGTACTGGTTGACGATATCGGCCAGTCTTTCATTACCCATCTTGGTGGACGGGTAAATGGTGAAGGCGCACCAGTAACCACGGTCCAGTACTTCCTGCACGGTTTCTTCGTTGTTATGATCAATGACACAGCGTGCCGGATCAAAACCGCATTCTTCCAGCACATCCATGGTTCGCGTGGTGCCGCGTTTTTTATCCCTGTGTGGGGTGTGTATCATGATGGGCAATTCAAATTCTATCGCCATGGCGATTTGCGCGCGCAGGGCCTTGTCTTCGAGTTCGGTCTGTTCATCATAGCCAATTTCACCCAGTGCCACGACACCTTCCTTGCCCAGATAACGCGGCATGATATCCAGCACAGCTTCGGCCAGGGCAGGGTTGTTGGCCTCCTTGGGGTTAAGACCTATTGCGCAATAATGGCGTATGCCGAATTGTCCGGCGCGAAAACGTTCGAAGCCGGTGATGGTGGAAAAATAATCGATAAAACTGCCGACATTGGTACGTAACTGCCCCAACCAGAAAGCGGGTTCGATGACAGCAACGATGCCGGCCCTGGCCATGGCTTCATAATCGTC
This sequence comes from Undibacterium sp. Ji49W, assembly GCF_049340205.1. Lineage (NCBI taxonomy): Bacteria > Pseudomonadati > Pseudomonadota > Betaproteobacteria > Burkholderiales > Oxalobacteraceae > Undibacterium > Undibacterium sp. Ji49W. Next base: position 274,378 of record NZ_JBMPOW010000006.1, read on the forward strand.
GGTGGTGCGGGCGATCATGTGGGCATGCGGATCTATCATCATGCCATTGCCGCCGCTGGCCAGTTGCCGGAAGGCTGCCTGGCCCTGTTGCAGTTGCCCGGCCTGAGCAAGCAGGTTTTGCAGCATTTGTGGTGTGATTGTGCCATTGCAGCAGGGGCAACTTACTGCACGGTCAGAAAACATTTCATCCACGATGGTGCTGTCAGCAACGAAATTATCTGAGTAATTGCCTGGATATTTGCCATTGTTGTTCATTTACCTGCTCCTTGTACTTTAGCGCTTTTCTTCAAACATGATGTTCAGGGCGATATCTTTGATGTCTGCTGCGTGGACTTTATCCTTGCTATCTGTCTGCGCACGATCAAGTATCAGCAAAGGGCCGTCGGCAGCATCATCCACCGGTCTGCCATGGGAACCCTGTACCAGGCTGGCATCCAGACCGATGACATTCATCAGGCTGCGAAAGCCCAGCATCCGTTTTCCCAAACGCCATGCCACCGCCAGTTTGGGAAAACGGATATTTCTGTCCACAAATAATTCTGCCGGGTCATAGCCAGGCTTGCGGTGGATTTCGACGGTGCGTGCAAAATCGGGGGCCAGTGCATCATCCTGCCAATAATAGTAAGTGAACCAAGAACGCTTGTCGGCCATCACCACCAGTTCACCCGAACGCGGATGATCAAGCCCCAGGTCTGCCCGTTCATTACCGGCCCAGATACCTTCCACACCAGCGACGCTGCTTAACAGCTTGCGCACGGGCGCGATTAATTCAGGGCGCGCAATATACACATGGGCAAACTGGTGGTCAGCTACGGCATAGGCACTGGACGCAATAGGGTCCAGCAATTCGGCACCATCTTCTTCGCGCACCACCAGATAACCGGCTTCGCGCAAGATACGGTTCAGATGAACTGGGCGGTCAACTGCTGTAATACCATATTCGGACAAGACCATGACGCGGCGGCCAGCCTGTTGCGCATGGGCGATCAGGTCACCGGCCACTTCATCGATATCACGCAGTGATTGTTGTACGGCCGGGTTACTTAAATCCGGGCCGTGCCTTTGCAAGTCATAGTCAAGATGCGGCAGGTAGACCATGGTCAGGGTAGGATCTTTTTCGCTGATCGCCAGTTTGGCGGCATCGGCAATCCAGCGACTTGATTTGATTGTCGTGGCTGGCCCCCAGAACTGGAACAGCGGAAAAGCACCTAGTTTCCTGCTCAATTCATCACGCCAGCGAGGGGGAGTCGTATAACAGTCGGGCAGCTTGCGGCCATCGGCTTTGTAGACGGGGCGTGGGGTAATGCCGTAATCATGGCTGGAAGCCATGTTGTACCACCAAAACAAATTGGCACAGGTGAACCTGGCGTCACGTGCCTTACCGGCTTCCCAGATTTTTTCACCGGCTACCAGTTTGTTGGATTGCCGCCAAAACCAGATTTCTGCCAGATCACGGAACAGCCAGCCATTGCCGACGATGCCATGCTCCTGAGGTGGTAAACCTGTCATCAACGTCGCCTGCACAGTGCAGGTTACAGCCGGGCTCACAGTTTGCAGTGGCTGCATTTTGCCACTGGCGACAAAAGCCGACAGGCGCGGTGTCAGTTCTCCCAACAGACTGGGTGTCAGTCCAACGATATTCAACATCAGCAAACTTTGCATGCGTCTGGCCTTGCGTATTCATACAGTGGTGAGATCGGGAAGTGCATCAAGCCGTGATGCTGGTGAAGCCAATCACCGCACAAACATACACGCACATTGTTTCCTTATTATTAATTTAAACAATGCTTTTCGCAATAGATTATTAGCAGAAAATCTTTCTTTAAGAGAAATGTTGTGTAAAAAAGATATTTCTTGAAATATGTTTTAAAGTCATTGCTTATTTTGCACTAATATTTCAATATTGGTAATTATTTTTTCTGCAATGCTTATTTGCGGACATTTGCAGACTTTAGATAGCGTGGCATTCATCCTGAACTATGCAGTCGGGACGTTTGTTGCTTTTCAGTATGACGATGGCAACCCCATGTAATGTATCAATCCTGCTGATTGATGCCACCACCACAGGAGACCCAATGAGTTACCTTAACTTACCCCGTTTAGTATTTGCTGGCCAGTTCCAGGCCGACGTGTCTAGGGTCAATAATGATCCGGAACATTTCAATACCGCCCGTTTCCGTTCCAACTATCAGTTGCCGGGCCCAGGGGCGACTAACGGGTGGTGGAATCCGAATGGCACGGGTTCATGGAGATTCCGCAATTGTGTGGTTACCAGCGTTGTCTATCGCGATGGCAGCACTTGTTCTGATCCGAATCCTACCAAGCCTTGCTCAACGGCTTGCATATCGCCTTCAATGGCGAGCCGGAAAAATTGGGGCAGGCAGTGGGCTTGATGTTCTCACTACAACTGGCAGCACAGCAATTGATGGAAACACCGTCTGGCTTGAATGATGGCACGACAGCCGGACCGAGCTTCCAGCTACCGTTTCCTTATTAAGTAAATAGTAGCGAGGAGGTGTTTCCCGGACATACTTTTTCGCCCGGGGAATTTATAAATTTGCAAATAAATGCATATCAGTTTTATAATCATTTTCAGTATCGGGCACAAAGCAGTGTGCAGGCACGACAGAAAACTGGAAATGGTGATCCATGAAAAGGACTTATCGTGAAATTGGCTGAACTGAACAGACTGCCCGATCTGGATGTGACGGCACCAGCCACCTTGCGTGGTGCCTGGCAACAGCAACATGTGCGCGTCGATTATTCCTTCCCTGTGGTATCCACCCGCGATGCCTTTGATATCGCGAATCCTGATTTTCGTGCCGTGCTAAGTTTGCGCGAACCCCAGCGTCGCCACCGGCTTGCGATCTTCCTGGACGAAGGGGTGGCCAAAGCCATGCCTGGTCTGGTGGAGCAAATCCATGCCTATCTGCGTTTTCATCACGAAGCCATGGAACTGATTGGTGACATCTTCATGATGCCCGGCGGTGAAGCCTGCAAGAATGACCCGGCACTGGTGGAAAGACTGCTGCAGGCTTTGTCAGAACGGGCGATAGACAGGCATTCTTATTCCGTCGCCATCGGCGGCGGTGCCGTCTTGGACGCCGTGGGTTACGCATCTGCGATTTTCCATCGTGGTGTACGGCATATACGTTTCCCTACCACTGTGTTGGCGCAGGATGATAGTGGTGTCGGTGTTAAAAACGCCGTCAACTGGCAGGGGCAAAAGAATCTGATCGGCACCTTTGCGCCACCCTGGGCCGTCGTCAATGATGCATGTTTCATCGATATTTTGCCTGTGCGTGAAAAACGGGCAGGGCTGGCAGAAGCCGTCAAGGTTGCATTGATACGTGACCATGCATTTTTCCTGATGATGGAAAAACAGTTGCCTGCATTGGCTGCGTTTGACAGCCATATTCTCAATACCGTGATTGCCCGTTCAGCCAGCCTGCACATGCACCAGATTGCTCATGGCGGGGATCCCTTTGAAAGCGGTTCTGCCAGGCCGCTGGATTACGGTCACTGGGTCGCGCACAAGCTCGAACGTCTGACAGCACATGCCTTGTCCCATGGCGAAGCAGTTGCCATCGGTCTGGCTCTGGATGCCCGTTATTCCTGTCTGGCAGGTTTGCTGCCGGCAGGCGAAGACACACGCATCTACCGTTTGCTGACACAACTGGGTTTTGACTTGTGGCATCCACAATTGCTGGCGCAGGATGGACAGTGTGAATTGCTGGTACTGCAAGGCTTAAAAGAATTCCGGGAACACCTGGGTGGAGAATTGACCATCACCTTGCTGGCGGCCATAGGTAGTGGTGTGGAAGTACATGAAATGGATGCTGAATTGGTGCGTGCTGCGATAGGCTGGTTGCAAAACCTGCATGCAGATTCAGCAGACTATCCGGCAACCAGATTGCAGCCTGTCATTACTGCCTGAGACAGAGGCCGATATGCAATTATCCTTGCCATCGCATAACGTGCATCTGACTTACTGCACGAATATCCATGCAGGCGAAAGCTGGGATGAGGTGTTATCCAGTCTGGATGACACCATTCCTGTGATCAGAAAAAAACTGGAACTCAGTGATGGCCAGACTTTTGGCATAGGCTTGCGGCTGTCTGCGCAAGCGGCGGATAGTCTCATCATACCAGCCAGGCTGGATGAATTTAAGGCACAACTGGCGCGCCTGGAAGCTTACGTTTTCACCATCAATGCGTTTCCTTATGGACCTTTTCATACGGTCAGGGTGAAAGAGCAAGTCTATTTGCCCGATTGGCGCGACGGCGAGCGTCTGCGTTACACCAGACAGTGTGCCCATATTCTGGCCGCGCTTTTACCGGAAGGCATGGATGGCAGTATTTCCACCGTTCCCGGTGCCTACAAATCTGAAGCGCGCACAACTGATGCTCAGACGCGGATTGTCGAACAACTGATAGCCGCAGTGGCCATGCTGGCACAACTGGAACAAGACACCGGCAAATACATCGCTCTGGCACTGGAGCCGGAACCCTGCTGTTTCCTGGAAACCCTGGCTGAAACCACTGCTTTTTTTTGTGACCAGCTATGGGCTACCGACAGCATAGTCAAACTGGCAGATTTATGTATCAGTACCGAAGCAGAAGCCAGCCATCTGATGCGCCGTCATCTGGGTGTCTGCTATGACGTGTGCCATGCCGCAGTCGAATTTGAAGACCCGGTGAAGGCGCTACAGAAATTGAGTGCCTTTGGCATCCGCATACCCAAGATTCAATTGTCCTGCGCCTTGCGCATACCCGTCATGCATGCCGGTATGCTCGCTGAACTACAGCGTTTTGATGATGGCGTGTACCTGCATCAGGTTGTCGTCCAGAAGCACCGCAACCTGCAACGCTACACCGATCTGCCCGCGGCTATTACTGCATATCAGGCAGGCAAGGCAGATGGTGAATGGCGCATCCATTGCCACGTACCGATATTCTGGGACAGTGATGGCCAGGTGGGGGCAAAAACGGAGTCAAAACTGAATTCAGAGCTGGATTCAGAGCTGGGATCGACCCGGGCAGATTTGCTGGCGACTTTGCAAGCCCTGCGCAAACAGGGTTTTTCCAGCCACCTGGAAGTGGAAACCTATACCTGGGATGTTTTGCCAGCCCATTTAAAGAACGAATCCAAAGCCCATGCGATCGCGCGTGAACTGGGTTTTATCATGAAAGAACTGCTGACATGAATACGATAGCGATGAACAATAGCCGCATGGGTATTTATTTGCGGCTGGGCAGAGTATCCAATCTTCCTACCGTGTGGACCAATGTGCTGGCAGGGGCGATTGTCGCCAGCAGCATCAACGGCCGGCCTTTGTCCATATTGCATACCTTATTGGTGATGCTGGCAATCTCGGCCTTTTATTGTGCAGGCATGTACCTGAACGACGCCTTTGACAGGGAAATCGATGCCCGCGAAAGACCTGGGCGTCCAATACCTTCAGGGCAAATCAGTGCCCGTGCCGTGTTTTCTATTGGTTTTGTTTTACAGCTTGCCGGTATCGCCATCCTCAGTTATTACGGCACCTGGGCCATTGTCTGTGGCTGCGCGCTGGCCGCAACCATCCTTCTGTACAACGTCTGGCACAAGGGTAATCCCTTAAGCCCGCTGATCATGGGCCTGTGCCGTGCGCTTGTTTATTTTGCGGCAGCAGCCAGTGCCATGGTCATCACCGGCAATATGGCAGATGAAAACCTGTTCCAGGCTGGTAGCAACCTACCTTTGACCAGTACCGTTCTGGTAAATACAACATTTGTACTGGCAGCCCTGGCTATCTGGGCACATGTGGTTGGCCTGACTTATGCAGCAAAACAGGAAAGCCTGAATCGCCTGGGTAGCCTGTGGCCCTTGCTGATCCTGGCCCTGCCTGTACTCTTGTATGGCAGCCGTTCAGTCACCAGTTGGGCCGATGGTGGCCTGGCATTGCTGATGCTGCTGGCGCTGATTGCTGCGGACGTTATCGCTGTGCGTTTACTGATTACCCGACACATCGCCGGTTCGGTGCCAAAGGCCGTGGCGCAACTGATTGCTGCAACATCCTTGCTGGATGCACTGGTGATCGCCATCGCCGGTGGCGGTGTCGCCGCCGTGGCGTTTTGCCTGTGCGCCTTTGTCATGACCAGGGTTTTGCAACGTGTCATTCCCGGAACCTGAGACTGCTGCCTGGATTAATTATTTTGATTCACTCTATGGAAGTATAGGACAGCCATCATGAGACATCCGTCGATAGAAGAAATGCAGGCATTGACCCCCACCGCTGCAGCATTGTCGCAACTGGATATCTGGATAGCTGCACGCAGTACACCAGAAGCCTTGTTGTGGTTCAGGCTGCAATGCCAGAAAATCAGCACGGCTAAACAGGAGCGAGATGTCTATCGTGCCATGGGTATGGCTTCGCGTAAACTGGGTAAGCTGGATTTGAATTTGAGTGATGATGAACTGCTGGCCGCGAATTTGCTGCGCCCTGGTTTTGATCCTTCAGCCTGGAGCGTCGATATTGCTGCCAGGGTGGCTTTCATACTCGCCAGTTATGCCGGTGATGAAGCACAATTCGCCAACCAGCTTGACAGCATTGCCGACAGTGCCGAAATCAATGAACTGATCGCCCTGTATTCCGGTTTCCCCCTATACCCAGCGGCCATTGCGATAGAAAACCGCGCCCGCGAAGCCATACGTTCCAACATGCGTCCCATCTTTGAAGCGATGGCGCATCGTAATCCTTATCCCATGCAGGCATTTGATGAAGCGGCCTGGAACCAGATGGTGGTTAAATGCTTTTTTCTCGACAGCCCGCTATGGCCCATACAAGGACTGGAGCAAAGGAATAATCCTGCCCTGGCTCATATTCTGATCGATCTGGTACATGAACGCTGGGCCGCAGGTCGTGTCGTCAGCCCCGAGTTATGGCGTTGCGTGACGCCATATGCAGCTTATGCAGACATAACAGGCAAATCCGAATTGCTGCGCGTGCTTGAGCAGGGTAGGGATGCAGAACGACTGGCCATCGCCAAGAGTTTGCCAAAACAGGACAGCAGTCTGCGCGTCATCTGTGAGCAACAGCAACTGACAGAGCGGGCAGCAGATATCAACTGGCAACAATTGCTGGAACAAACCCAACACTGATCAACAGGAGAGCACCATGTACGAAAAAAATGCCGAACACCAGCAATGGCTGGAAGACAATATAGCCAGGCTGGATGCAGCAGCAGGCACCATCCATATACAGCGTGGTGAAGACCTGTACCTGAGCGCCGCCTTGCGTATACCAGAACCGGTACTCGCCATCGTGGCCCATGTCAGCCATGGCAAAGGCATGGCTGGCGCAGCACAATTAAGCAAAGAACCGGTGCAGACCTGTAATCTGCAAGACGATAAAAGCGGCAATATACGCCCCGGTGCCAAAGCCGTGGGTGCTCAGGCAGCAATCGCCATTCCCTTGCTCAGTAAAACCGGTGATGTCATGGCGGTGGTAGGTTTCGCCTGGCAAAAAGAAGGCGATCCGGCAGAGTGGGTAGCACAGGCACCATTCCCGGACAAACTGGCTCAGCTAACAGCGAGTTTGCAAGCTGCCTGAAGCCTACAGGTTTTCTGGAAGGATTAATTTGCGCACATAGCCTTCCAATGCCACAGTTTCCCCACTGGCATTGGCTATGGGGCGACCAGGCAAGCCCATGCCTTCGCTGATAAATACACTGGTACCAACCACGCATAAATTCGATGGTGTATCCAGATGTTCGGCCAGACTATGCACCGTTTGTCTGGCCAGATCAAAGCACAACAGACGCCCAGAATAACGTTTGAAACCACCATGCCAGGGTATTTGTGGCACCCCGGCTACTGGCATGGGCTGTAAGAAGTCTTCGCATAATTCCAGTACCAGCAATTGTCCCTGATCGGTAAAAGCCATTCCGGTTGCCAGGGTCAGGCCCTCAATCACGGTACTGACTTCACCAGTATCCAGATTCAGCCTGACGACCTTGCTGCTGCCTTTCTCAAAATGTATGCCACGCTTGTCGGCATCACCCTGCGATTCACCCGAGAACAGTGAAATCAATACCGGCTGGCTGCCGTTACTTTGCGGCCAACTTTGGTCCAGGATCACGGTCACCGGCACCGCATGCTGGCCACCGGGTAAATCTGGCAGTACACCCGCTACTGCTTCTGGCTTGCCTTCGACAAATTCTATGGCCTGATTGGTATCCGGCTTGACAGTCAGCCAGCTGTGTCTTTGCGGGTGGTAGCACAGGCTATTTAAATTACCGCGACTGTGAAACAAGGTCTGTGGTAGCAACGTTGATAAATCCATGATGCATGAACCGGATACATAATCCGTCTGACTCAACAACCAACGCCCGTCACCATAGGCTACATCAGCCAGGCCAAAAATTTCATCCCGACACATGCGCGCCTGCATGTTCATGGACCGAAAACCGGCAGCCACAACTTCCATTTGCCCATACAAGCCCGCAGCATCGCATCTGAACTGCAATAAGCGGCCAGAAAATACCTGCTCTGTATCACCTGTGCCAGCCTCCACCAACAACAAGCTGCCATCCGGTTTCACCTTGATACCGCGTGGATTATTCAACCCACGCAAGATGATGCTGGATGCACAGGTTTTACGTAGAGGCCATTGTGATACGGTAATAGAAGGCAGGGTTGGCATGGGCAGGGTTGGGAGGGTTGGGAGTCGCGGTGGTCAAGATGCTGATTGTCATACTAGCATTTCATAAAAAGCAAGTGTGGTCAATATGATATTTTTTGTAAAGGCATTATTTTATAGGTGGGGGAAGAGATGAAGTCGGTATAAGTAGCTGCTTGACAAATATGCAAAATATCTCGTATCGTCTGACTTTGAACCAGCTTGACGACACGCACGTTTTTCGCTGATTAAATGCGGACAAACAGGCCTGATCAAGCTGGCAGCGATACCTGCACCCCCCCCAGTCAAAAGGATATGTCATGACCGACTTTACACTTAAGATTCAATTCTCAAAGGCGGATACAATAAGCTTGAATCAACAAGGCTATCTGGTAGCAATAGTAAAGGGACAGCAAACCGCTGCTACCGTGAATCAGGTCCCCGTGTGGGTGACGTTTGCACCATTTGAAAATAACCTGGCTACCTGGGATTCTATCTATGGACTATTTGGGTCACCTGACCCGGCAGGTAGTAACGCACCCATCACGACTTATTCTTCAGAATTTCCTGCAGAATCAGGTGCCATTTATCCGTTTCAATATAATAGCTTTGGCAAGCCAGAAGCGGCTGGCGAGCCAAATACATATACCGTACAAAACGCGGATGGACGCAAGCTTACTTTTGGTTTGTTGCAATCAATTACGGCAAATGGTGTCGCGCACAATGCGCAACCCACAAGTGCTACTGCGATTGAAACCAATATGAACATTCAATTGCTTCCAAGCGATACCGTGTCGATTTTTATGTTCAACGTAGTACAAAACGGTATCGTCATCATTACCAATGAAACTGCTTTGCTGGATGTTGATATGAAGACCAATCCGCAACAAACCATCCATTTTGATGGGCAGCAGTTTGTTGTTGGGCCCTTGCCTTGATTGCAAAGCCGGTTGAGATGGCAGGCAGTGACAATTCAATGCCGAAATCTTTTCATCAGGAAATGGGGCTGGAGTAGCTGCGGCCACCTCAAAAAACGGAAAATAAGTATATTCAGCCCAGCACTAGAGCTTGCCGTCAGATGGGTGCTCTTTGCTGCCGTCGAAACTCTGCCGGAGTGCAGCCGGCTTCCCGTTTGAAAAATTTGCTGAAGTTGGTGGCTTCCTCAAAGCCCAGCTTCTCTGCGATAGTGGCAACATGCAAGTCTGTATGCACTAGCAGGCGCTTTGCCTCCAGGTTGATGCGCGCAGCGATGAAGGCCTTGGCCGGCATGCCCATTGCGGCCGTCACTGCCCGAGCCAAACTCTTTTCCGTGCAGCCGAGTTGGCTGGTGTAGTCGGATACGTGGTGCCATTGAGTGAAGCGCTCGTCTACAAGCTGCTGGAAACGCTTGAAACGTTGCAACGCAGGAGAGGCCAGCGGTTCCTGCGCTTGTCGTCGGCCTTGCAGAATGCTCAGCCGCGTCAAGAGTGCATGGAGCTGATGGCGCAGCAGTGCGTGGACGTCTTCCAGCGGTGCATCAATCAGTGTGTCCTCGCGCATCTGTCGGATCGAAGCCGTCACGTTCTCTAGCTCAGGACTGCTCAGGACCATGTGTTCCAGCAACCTTTCCAGATCGAACGCGAGCTTGAGATCGCGGGACGACGTCGAACCGGGTAACACGAATTCCGGGCGGAACAGAACGTTCCAGCCGTCCCAGTCCTCATCGCGTCCATAGTTGTGCGCCTGTCCTGCTCGCAACACCAGCAACGACCCCGGCTGGCAAGAGATCGACTTGAAGTCAACAGTCTGGGTGCAGATACCGCGCGTGACACACACTAAGGTATGGAACTCGTACCGATGCGTTGTCCGCACTTCTTTGCCCCCCCGATGCCTAAGGTCGGCCATGCTAAACACTTCAAGGTTGAGTTGGTAGGGGGCTCGTGGCTGATAGCCCAGACGCTCAATATCGGCATTGACCTTCGCGCTTCCTGACGGGGATAGAGCGGACTTTACAGTTCTGTATGGTCCTCTTTTTGATCTTGATGTCTCGAAAGTATCATTCATTGTCTAGTTTTCACCGTTTAATTTGCTTGATTATGTCCAATAATAACCACAACGAGCCATTTTAAAAAGAAACCAATGATGAAGACAGACGCTTGCGCAACGTTCTCTTTCTTGCCGCCGTACTTGCCATGGCTAAGTTCCGGCACTGGCTCAACCATCGTCCCCAACCGCATCAACAAAGGAGCACACAAATGAACAATATCGACATCGCCAAGGCATACATAAAGGCAGTACAAACTGGCGACCAAGCCACGCTGGGTAGCATCATTTCGCCCGATGTGATTTGGCATCAGCCTGGCAACAACCAGTTCTCTGGCACGCAGCGGGGCATTGCGGCTGTCGGCACAATGCTGGGCAAGATGATGGAAGTGTCCGGCGGGACATTTTCGATCAACCGTGTCGACCACTACATGGACAACGGCGATTGGGTCGCCATCACGCTGGAGTTCGCTGGCGAGGCCAACGGCATCAAGCTAAAGCAGCCAGGCGTGGATATCATCCGCATCGAGGGCGGCAAGATCGCCGAAGTCCGTCTGTTTTCCAGCGATCAAAAACAGGAAGACATGTTCTGGGGGCAGTAATCCACTGCACCTTGCACTGCTCACGCCGAAGTCACTGGCACAGTATTGTTATCGCCAATGAAGACACTCTGCCCAGATCACGAATGCGGTGCTGCTGGTCCTTGTAAAAGCTTTGCCAGATTTCTTTGGGCAGACGTGTTGCCTGGATCAAGCACCAGTGCCCGACGGTAATGGGTGATTGCCGCCGCATTATTGTCATTGACCAGATACGCGTGCGCCAAGCTGTCTTCGGCATTGCTGCTGTCTGGATGCTTTGTGGCATTGAGTTGAAAAATGGCCAGTGCCTCGGTGCGGCGATTGGTGGCCATCAGGCGATATCCCCAGTCATTCATTTCCAGTTCTGACCACTTGGTGCCCGGGTTTTTTGCATCCAGTTCGGCAGCGACCTTGCTGGCATGATGGTAGCCACGCTGATCCAGGGCGATGCGTAGCGCTGCAATGCCGGATAGCGGCAAATCAGGTGCATAGATAGCCGCGACCTTGTCGATAAAATCTTCGGGAAAGGTGCCGGTAAGATTGGTGAGGATAACGACGGCAACGCCGTCATCGGGATAAATGGCAAAGGCGGCACGTCCGCCTCCTGTCATGCCTACAGCGCGATGCGTTCCACGTTCCTGTATCTGCCAGCCCGTGCTCCATTGCCCTTTGTCGCCGTTATTGAAAGTCGCAGGCGTCCATAAACTGGCAAGACTTTCCTTGCTCAGGATTTTTCCATTCTGAAGAGAAATGATCCAGTGCGCCATGTCGCTGGCGGTGCTGTTCAGTCCGGAAGAGGCGCGCCGGAATGGCAGGAAGCGTTCCGAGGTTGCACGCAAAATAGTGGCAGCTTCGGTCCACGATTGGGACTGGCTGGGTGATGTCCAGCGATAAGTCGGCGCTCGCTTTGGGATGACATCGTAAGTGTCGCCATACGCTGTGTGTTTCATGTCGGCGGCACTGATTTGCGCAGTTGCCAGCGGTGCATCCAGTGGACGTCCTTCGATCTGGTTGATGACTTGCTGAACCAGCGTGTAATTGGTCTGGCAATAGTCGAAACGTTCTCCCGGCGCAAAGCGGACAGGGCGAGTCTGTAACCAGGCCCATGCCGCCTTCGTATCTGTTTCCACCGTTGGCGCCCCCATGACATCGGGCAGGCCAGACATATGGCTAAGTAGCTGACGTATTGTCACGCCCCGCCATGTTTCAGGAAGATCGGCCAGATAACTGCCGACTGGTTTGCCCATATCCAACTTTCCCTCTTCAACTAGACGCATCGCGGCTACCCCAGTGAAGGCCTTGGTAATTGAATTGATTGCAAAAACGGTGTCGTCTTCAACCGGAACACCAAATTCAACGCTTGCGGTTCCATAGTAATGCGAGAGAACTATGCGCCCATCCTTGACTACCGCAACCTGCATCCCAGGTATGCGCGTCTTCGTCATTTTTTCACGCAGATAGGCATCTACCTTTCCGGCCTGGCTCAATCCAAGGTCTGGCACTTGAGCAGATGCTGTCGTCGATACCACGGCAAGAACAAACGCATTCCATAATTTGTAAGACATGAATTTGATCCTGAACTGGTGAGATATTTGATTGTCGTGTGATAGCGCCCGGCAGACACAAGCTCATACATACATTTCAATCACAAAGCGCTAGTGTTGGTCAGCGGAATCGTGGCGAAGTTCAAGCTATTTTCAATCAATGTATAGGCTGACTGATAACTATGGCATACGCACCCCGCCTGATTACTTCTGGACAGAAGTCACCTGCATTATTTGATCTGTATCAAAAACACAACTTCACCTGGTTCATTGTCAAAATTTCTTTATTTTCATTAAATATTTGCTAATCTGGAGTATAGTTATTTAGCCAACTTAATTAAAACGCAACGCCATCAAATAAATCACAAGCAGCCTCGACCAGCCCGGACCGGGCTAGAGACATCTCACTTTCTTGATATGGAACAGGTATGAAAATCTTCCCTTTGATTGGCTGCACCCTGGCATTGATGCTTGGCACCCAGGCTGAGGCGGCACCAGTGAGTAACTTGAGCAGCGGGCGTTGCGAGCGCACAGTTACTGCCGATGTGGTCGCCATTGACCAGGCCATGATGATTAACCGTCTCGGGACGTCGCAACCAGCGGGCATGGTGTATGCATTGAGAGGCGATGTAGTTGCCATCAATGGCGGTTCAGCAGGGCCGGGCAATGCGCAATTGCGGCCCGGCAAACGCCCGCGCCCCATGGTCTTGCGGGCAAATGTCGGCGACTGTCTGGTGGTTAATTTCCAGAACTGGCTCAGGCTACCCAATGCCAACCCCGACCAGCCGGTTACGCGAAATGCGTCAGTTCACGTGGCTGGCATGGATTTGGTGCAATCCATCGCCGATGATGGCAGCTTTGTTGGCAATAATCCTGTATCTTCTGCTGGCAATAATAGCGGCATCATCGCGCCAGGCAAAGCAATCAGCTATCGCCTGTTTGCGGCAGAGGAAGGTAGTTTCTTGCTGTACAGCATGGCAGGGCAGGAACAACTGACATATGGTTTGTTCGGTTCAGTCAATGTGCAGCCGCGCGGGTCAGAATGGTATCGCAGCCAGGTCACACAGGCTGAAATGCAACAGGCATCGATTGCAGGAACAACGGCTTACCCGGTGATTAATTATGATGCGCTCGTGTCTGGCAGCAGTAAGCCCGTGTTGAAAATGCTGGATGCAAGAAATAATATTGTCCATAGCGATCTGACGGCCATCATCACCGGACCCAACCACGGCCCCTTCACCGTTAGTGGCACACGCAATCCTTCTTACCCCAATCCAGAATCACCGTACCGTGAAGTGACGGTGATGTACCACGAGTCGTTCACGCTGGTGCAGGCATTTCCGCAAATGAATAACGCCAACGATCCGCTGAACGGAGTCTTGAATGGTGCCAGTGATGCGTTTTCCATCAATTATGGATCGGCAGGTATTTCTGCCGAAATTCTCGCTAACCGGCTCAAGGTCGGACCAACTGCTGATTGCCCTGAATGCAAGTTTGAAGAGTTTTTCCTCAGTTCCTGGGCCGGTGGTGACCCTGCCATGGTGGTCGATAATCCAGCCAACCTGACATGTTCCCCCAAACCTTGCACCCCGCCAAAAGCCAGCGTGGCCTTGTATCCGGATGATCCATCCAATGTGTATCACACTTACCAGGGCGACCGTGCCCGGTTCCGTGTCTTGCATGCGGGGCAGGGTATCTTCCACGTGCATCATCATCATGCGCATCAGTGGCTGTATACGCCTGATAGCGACACCAGCAGTTATCTCGACAGCCAGACCATAGGCCCAGGTTCATCCTACACCATGGATCTGGTGTACGAGGGTAGTGGCAACCGCAATCTGACGCCAGGTGACTCTATCTTCCATTGCCATTTTTATCCTCATTTTGCCAGTGGCATGTGGGCCTTGTTCCGCGTGCATGATGTGCTTGAGTTAGGTACGCCCCTTGGTACTGATGGCAAGCCAAGACCGGGTTCACGGGCGCTGCCTGATGGTGAAATTGTGGCTGGCACACCTATCCCTGGTGTAGTGCCCTTGCCAACTCGCGCCATGGCACCGTTGCCAGCGGCAGTGCATATCGACAAGGGGCAAGCCAAAGTTACTGGTGCAGGCAACCCCGGTTATCCATTTTTTGTACCGGGCATCGCCGGGCACCGGGCGCCACACCCGCCGAATGATTTTGCGGTGGAAAATGGTGTGGCCCTGAATGGCGGCTTGCCACGCCACTTGATTGCCGGTGGCACGATTTCTGTCGATAAGTATACGCCGACTGACTTCACCAAGGAAATGAGTAGCATCAAGGCCATAGAATTGCCAGAGCAGGGCACCGCGACAGAACAGGCGGCGATGAGCATGCATGAACAAAAGTCAGTTGCCACCAGATTGCCCGATGGCAGCCCCGCACAATTTGCCATGAATGGCTTGAAGCGTGCGCCTGGCGCCCCCTTTGCCAACCCCGCCAGAGGTGCAGTGGACACGCCACCGTTACGCATCTACAAGGGCGCCGCGATGCAGACTGATGTGGTACTCAACAAAAAGGGCTGGCATTTCCCGCAACAACGCATCCTTGCACTGTGGCAGGATGTCAAACCCATACTCAGCGGCGAAAAGCCACCAGAACCATTGTTTTTCCGCGCCAACAGCAACGACCTGGTTGAATACTGGCATGCCAATCTTGTGCCCAGTTATTACGAGCTTGATGATTTTGAGGTGCGTACACCTACCGATATCATAGGTCAGCATATCCATCTGGTTAAATTTGACGTACTTGCTTCTGATGGCGCAGCCAATGGCTTCAATTATGAAGATGGCACCTTCAGCCCGGATGAAGTGCGTAGTCGTATTGACGGCATCAACCGGGCAGGCGGTATAGCAGTGAATGGCAAGCAAGTAAAATTGAGCCCTAAAACCATACCTGCATTTGGCAATGGCCCAACACCAGGCAGCATGCAGTGGCTGGGCGCGCAGGCTACGGTGCAACGCTGGTGGGTTGATCCTGTACTGGACAAACAGCAAGCAGACCGTACCCTGCTGACAGTATTTACCCATGATCATTTTGGTCCATCGACACACCAGATGGTGGGGCTGTATGCAGGGCTGGTGGTAGAGCCGACAGGTTCAAGCTGGACCACGGCTGATGGCAAAACCAGGATGGGCACACGCAATGATGGTGGTCCTACAAGTTATGCCGCCAACATATTGCCACGCCAGGGCAAGGCATACCGTGAATTTGCTCTCGCCGTTGCCGATTCACAATTTGCCTATCTGCCAGGTAGCCGTACCAGTTTCGATTGTTATCCTGGGCAAGAGCCCAAATATAGTGGCTGCAAACCAAACGCGAAAGGCACTTATACAGGCTGGGCCGATCCGCTTAACGGTATCAACTGCAATGGTTGCCTGCCGGTGGCCATCAGCAATCCGGTGAACCCACCTATACCGCCCACTACTACACCCAGCATCATTGCCGGTTTTGGTGTCGGTGTGTCGGTACTCAATTATCGCAATGAGTCATTGGCATTGCGGGTTGCTTCACCTGCTGGAGCCACTAGTCCTACTAGCCCCACTGGCCCTGCTACCGATTCGGCTATGGCATTCAGCTCCATTCCACGCAATGATGCACAGTTGAATGTGCAGCCTGCGGGTGGGTCAGCCATCAATCCCAAATGCGTCAGAAGTGCTGGCAATCCTTGTTTCATCTTCCCTGTACAGGCCATCAGCGCACAAATGGGAAAAACCGATCCTTACACTCCGCTTTTGCATGTGTATGAGAATGACCCTGTGCAATTGCGCCTGATCGATGGTGCTCTGGTCGGCAACCACAATCTGACTGTCAATGGCAATAAATGGCTGTTCGAACCCTTTAACCCTGACTCGGGTTACCGTGGCAGCCAGACTATGGGCTTGTCTGAGCATTTCGAAGCATTGTTTACTGTCCCTCAAACTGGCAAAGCCCAGAACCTGGATTATCTGGTCAACCCCGGCAGTGCGTATGATGGTTTGCTTAGCGGCGCATGGAACCTGATGCGCAGCTATAACCAGCAAGTGTCCTGGCTGGCTCCCTTACCCGGCAACCAAAACATCCAACCCTTGCCGACCACCATGCCAAGGCTCAGCACGGATTGCAGCTTGCGTCAGCCCTGCCTGCGTCAGTTCAAGGTATCTGCGACCACGATACAACAATTGCTGGGCCCAAATGGCACACTGCTGTACAACAGCCGTGGGGCTAATCTTGGGAACGCACAATTTTCCACGCAAAGCCTGAGCGACCCGAATGCCATCATCTACGTGCAAGACCAGGATCTGAACCCGAATGGCACACTGAAAGCCGGCCTCAAGCCAGAGCCACTGACCTTGCGGGCGGCCGCTGGCGACGTGATCCAACTGCAATTGAGCAATCGTGTCAATGCCAAGGCGTTAGTGTTTACCACGGGCGAATCAGCAGCGCGCCCCACCAATGGTTTTACCGATGCCTATGCCAACATCAAACTGCTGCCATCAAGCCAGGCTGGTTTGCATCCGCAATTGCTGGCGATGGATATCAGTCACAGTGATGGCATGAATGTAGGTAATAACCCAGTGCAGACTGTGGCGGCCTGCAACCCAGCACCTTGTACTGGCACACCGCCTTCCGTTACCTATACCTGGTATGCCGGTAACCTGAAAAATGAAAACGGAGTCACCAGGGCTACCCCTATAGAATTTGGTGCCCTGAACCTGACGCCTGCCGATATGCTGATGCAGTCTTACCACGGCTTGTTTGGCGGCATGATCATAGAGCCGCTGGGTTCACAATGGCAAGACGATACAGGTACCCATGTTTCTGCCACTGTGGTGCCAGCCAATGGCAAGCCTTTCCGCGATTTTGCGGTGTTCATGCAAACCGACATCGCCATGCAGTTAGGGGGAAATTCACTGTACGGCGCGGGTATGCCATTGATGGCAGTCAACTATCGTACCGAACCTTTCTTCTACAGGTTTGGCGCACTACTTAATCCAGGCTTCAAGCAAAACAATTTACCCATCCCTGACTGGAGCAACCTGCAGGCCGCTGACCTGAACAATATCGGCGCCCATATCAATGGTGTGCTGCCAAGCACCAATACCACGGCCGAAGTATCAAATACACTCATAGGCAGAGACCCGCAAACACCGGTTTTCAGCGCCAATGCGGGTACGCCGGTACGCTTCCGCCTGCTTGGCCCGCCGGGTAATGCAGATGCGCTCAATGTCTTCGAGCTGACCGGGCATCAATGGCAATTCGTCCCTTATATCAACCAGTCAAGCAAGATAGGCAGCAACCCGGCGTCACCAGCGACTGGCACTACTTCGGGATATGGGACATCATCACACTTTGATGTCGTCGTTGATAAAGCCGGTGGCAACTTCGCCGTGCCAGGCGACTATTTATACCGTAGTTGGCCCAATGCACAGTATTCGACGGGTGGCTGGGGTGTGCTGCGGGTTAACCGTATTGCGCAGCGCGAGCAGGCCGATTTTTCGGATACCGTCGTTATAGATGAGGTCCTGGCCAATGGTGACAAGCTGGAACTGGCAGGCCGTGTTACTGCCCGCCCTGGCAATGTGCAATGGTCATTCGCTGAATTTGTGACTATCGTGACCGACGGCAAAGAGATCGCGACAGTCAAGGTTGATCAAAGCGGACGCTGGCAATACAGTGCTACTGCACAGATGCCCCAGATCCTGGAGGTGCGTTCAAACTTTGGTGGGCTCGCACAACATCAGCCAGTTGACTTAATTAAAACCGCAGGGCTAATGCAAAATGCATTTGTAGAACCAGCAGTACCAAACACATCCGCGCCAGCAAAGCGGATAGTGCCTGAACAACTGAGCAGACGAAGGACACGCTAATGGTATGTGCAAACCAAAAGACTGTTTCCAATGTCGGCTTGCGCTGCTTGCAGCGACTGTCGGGGTTCGTGTTTGGGGCGGTTTTTTTGATTGCTGGAGTAGAGGTTAAGGCAGCTTCAACCTCAGCCACAGTCTCAGCCTCCGTAGCAGAGACAGCAACGCCCAGACAGGCTATCGCCAGGGCGGCTACCCAGTCTGGGCAAATCATCAAAGATGGTGTGGCTCTGCAACTAGACGTTTCGCAATCAATGCAAGAAGGTGAAGAAGCACGCTTCACCTTGAGCTTGCGTGATGCGGCAAGTTCTAATCCCATCCGCAATGCACGACCAATAGCCTGGGTCGACGGGCAAACCAAGGTGGACGAAAACAGCGAACAGGCTTGCCGTCGCAAGGTCGCCACCTTCATCGGTGGTGATTTGCTGCATGCGCCAGCACTAAGCCTGAATGCCTATTATGTGCTGGCAATGAATGAAGATAATTCCATCTCCGTCATCAATCCGCAAACCGGTTTTGGTGGCTCAAAACTGTTGACCATGGTGATGCTGCATGGGGTAGGGCAGGATTGGTTGCTGACACCGGAGCAAAACTTGTGGGTCAGTCAGCCGCAAGTAGATGAAGTGGCACTGGTGGATACTCGCCTCTGGCAAGTCAGAACTCATGTGTCCGTTCCTGGTCATCCGGGACAGATTGCCTTGCGCCCCGGCGCGCAACAAATATGGGTATTAACTGACGAAGGCGTCACAGTGCTGGCCGCATCAAATGGTCAACTGCTGGCGACTATCAAAACCGGGCAGGGGCGCCACACCATCGCCTTCAGTGATGACGGCAAAAGCGCATTTGTCAGCAACGCTGCTAACAACAGCGTCAGCCTGATTGACGCGAACAATCTCAGGAAAACCGCTGACCTTGCTGGCGGCATTCATCCCGTGGCCATGGCATGGTCATCCAAAGCACAATTACTATATGTTGCCCACGAAGGTGATGGTCGGATTATTGCCTTTGATGTCGCAGGAAAACAGGCAGCAAGCATCAAGACCTTGCCGGGTATCTCCACCATCCGTTTCGCGCCCGATGGGCGCTATGGTTTTATTCTCAACCCACAAAAAAACCAGCTTGATTTGCTGGACGCAGCCACCAACCAGATCGTACGAGGTGCTGACATTACGCATGGGCCGGATCAGGTCACATTTTCTGAGCGGCTGGCTTACATACGGCGGCGTCATAGTGAAATCGTGCAACTGGTGCCACTGGATGCGATAGCGCATGCCATACAAACCGGGCAACCACTGGCACTGGCATCCGTCAGCAATGGACAAAAAGCGTTCGACAAGGGGAGCAACACCCGCAGCCTGGCAGACACCACGGTAATGGTACCCAACGGCGCAGCCGCCTTGCTGGCAAATCCCGCTGACCGCACCATCTATTACTACCAGGAAGGCATGAGTGCACCTGCTGGCAGCTTTCGCAACTACGGTCACGAACCACGCGCCGTGCTAGTGATGGACCATAGCCTGCAAGAGCGGCAGCCCGGCCAGTACCAGGCCAGCGCCCGCTTGCCAAAGGCTGGCAATTACCAACTGGTGTTTTACCTCGACTCTCCCAAGATGCTGCACTGTTTTCCTGTTACTGTGCAAGTTGATCCGGCCAAACCATTGCCAGCCAGCTACGCTGTGACACTGACTGGCACCGCGCCTGCTCTGATCAAGGGGATTAACCAGAATCTGCAATTCGCTATTCGCGATGCCGTCAGTGGACAAATCATGTCTGGAGTCTCTGATTTACAAGTCTTACTTTTTAACACGACAAACAACCAGCAACTTCAACTGGATGCGCATGAACAAAAAAACGGTGACTATGGCATTACGTTTACGCCGCCCGGGAGTGGGCATTATTACGTCTATTTTCAGGCAACATCGCTGGGCATGAGCTGGAATCAGACAGCGCAACTGGTGTTGACTGTGAAATAGTTTCTTCCAAAATCGGGGTGAATATGAAGCAAATGATGAAAGACCTCCCAGCATGATAAACCAAGCATTGAGATTCATAGCATGTTGCAGCCTTTGGCTGCTGCTGTCGTTTGCATCATCATCTGCGCAGGCAGCAATGCGTGCCATACTTGACGCCCAACTGATCAATCAGGATGGCAAGAATGTATCCTTCTATCGTGATCTTGTGCAGGGCAAGACTGCCGTGGTGAATTTCATCTTTACGTCCTGCACCATGATTTGCCCCACCCAAACGGCGACCCTGCGCCAGGTTCAGCGTGACCTGGGGACCCGGGTCGGACGCGACGTGGTTTTCATTTCAGTCAGCATTGACCCCAGCACCGATCAACCTGCGCGCCTGAAAGCTTTTGCGCAACAGTTTGAAGTCGGCCCTGGCTGGCAGTTTTTGACGGGGAACAAAACAGTGATCGACAAGTTATTACGGTCCCTGAATGCCGGCGTTGGCGACAAAAGCAATCACAGCGGCCTGGTCCTGGTCATCAATGAAAAAAAGAACGCCTGGCAGCAATTGGCCAGCCTGCCTGATGCAAAACTCATCTTGAACACCGTTGAACAAGTGGCCGGACCTGACCCTGCTTTGCAGTCAGCTAATGGGCGATATTTTCCCAATGTCGCGCTACAGACGCAAGATGGAAAAACCGTGCATTTTTTTGATGACGTCATGAAAGACAAAGTGGTGCTGATCAATTTCATTTTTACCTCTTGTCCTGGCATCTGTTCACCCATGACCGCCAATTTGGCCAAGGTACAGCCCTTGCTGGATTCTCGCGTTCAAATGGTCAGCATTACCGTCGATCCTGAAACCGATACACCAAAAGTGCTGAAAGAATTTGCCAGCAAGTTTCAGGTGCGCCCGGGCTGGCTGTTCCTGACTGGCAGTGCAGAAAATATTGCCGCAGTTGCCCAAAAACTGGGCGGGAGTGGCGTAGACAAAGACGCTCATAGCGCCGTTTTATTGGCGGGCAATTTACAAACCGGCGACTGGAAAAAACTGCATGCAACCGCCAAACCGGAAGATATAGCCGTCGCTGTAGGGAAACTGCTGCCAGCACGATGACTAGTACGATAATTAACACGATAGCGGCAAAACTCTGGATTGTTTTTTTTAGCAGCGTATGTTGGCTGCCATTTTTGCTGTGTGCAGACCTTGCCACAGCCGCCGATGATGCAGCCTGGCAACGCGGGCAAGCTTTATACCGCAACGGCTGGAATGGGCAAGCAGCTTGCATACGCTGCCACGGTAGTCGTGGAGAAGGGCGTGAAGAAGGGGGCTTGCGCGCACCCGCCCTGGCTGGCAAATCAGACCCGCTACAGGTACAACGCGCCATGCTTGAGGGCATTGGCAGCAATGGGCAGGTCCTGCATCCGCTCATGCCGCGTTATCAAGTTGATGCAGCAAGCCTTGATGACTTGCTTGCCTATCTGAAGGTAATCGATCAGGACACACCTGGCCTGAGTGAATCGGTGCTGCGCATTGGCGTCGTGTTACCACCCACTGCCTACGGTGCAGCCATACAGGCAGGTTTGAACAAAGCATTTGATCAAATCGTGTATGGACGCCGCTTGCAACTAATCGTTAATTCGTCGCCGGCTGAGGTATTGGTCGAAATCGCCAATCTGCAACAGGATGACGGGCAGGCCACCAACAACGAAGCCCTTAACCTGCCGGTCATCGGTCCTTTGCCGGTTCCAGGAGTAGTCAATTTTTCCGATATCGTGTCACCAAACAGGTTTCACCTATTACCCTCTGCACGCGAGCAAGCCCGCGCTTTGCTCACCCAGGTCGCACTTGATTCAGCCGACAAAAAAACAAATCGACACTTGGTGCTGGTATATGATGCAGGCCATAACCCTGGCTTACAGTTGTTGCTGCCCGAACTGCGGGAACAGGCGCGTTTGCTTCATCAAACCCTGCGCGAGCAAGTCTGGCCAGTCAAAAAACACATGCCCGGCGAAGCGGTGATTTTTCTTGGTAGTGCCACCAATTTGCCTGCTTTACTTGAAGCAAGTGGGAAGGATCTGGTATATGCCAATGCCATTCACGTCGGCCCGGCCAGTCTGCAACTGGCACCGGCACAAGCAGGACGGTTACGCCTGCTTTTACCATGGCACACAATAAGTACATCGTTTGATCTGGCTACGGCTTACAGCGATGCCGCCTATGCATCGGGGGCGATCCTGGTTGAAGCACTCAAACGCTGTGGTCGCCAGCTTGGTCGCGCTGAACTCTTGCAGCAGTTGGACAAACTCAGGGAGTTTCCGGTTCCGGATTTTGGGAAAATCGACTTTCACCCCGGTCAGCATCACGGTGGTCACGGGGGGCAAATAATTGGAGTGAATCCATATAACGGGTTATTTACCGTGCTGCGTACCTGGCAAGAAACGGTCACACAACGTTAAGGTGCAATCGAACTTTTTTATCTTCATCAAATTCAGATAAAAATGCTCCTTGTGATTTGCCTATTCAAGACTTGAGCGGTAATATTGTTTATCAAACAAATTAAATGCAATCAAATGGAAATTATATATAAAAATACATATTGGCAAATCGTTGGTGATTCATTAGGTGAAATGTGGCGTAACAAATTTATCCGGACTATGAATTTAGTGATAATTGCTTACTGTGCTTATGCTATGTCGAATGCATTTAATTTGGAAAATTTTAATTTTTATTTGTATATACTATTCGTTCTAGGCATCACTATATCTAGTGTAATTATCAACACCGTAATAACGATGTTGATTACATTGCAAACTATTATTAGCCGCGGCAGCGAACGAGAACTTGGACCGCATCATGTTCGCTTAACTGAAGAAGGTGTTGTACAAGAAACCAGCGTCAATATGTCAATGACAAAATGGGTTGGCATTAACCGTGTAATTTCAAACAATCGCTTTATAAGGATTTATTTCGGCTCAAGAAGCTCATATCTAATTCCTCGATCCGCATTCCCGACGATGCAAGAGTCGGATAAATTTTTAGAGATGGCAAAACAATATTTTCAACGTAGAGCAGGGTAATACTCCTTAGTTGTCAATTTTTTGTCAGGACATCTGAGACAGCAAGGCAGTGACCTGCGTCGTCATTTCACCAACTCAGCCAGTCATTTTTTCCTCAGGACGCAAGGTCAAAACCCGCACGCCGTTTCGGGTCACGGCTACGGTGTGCTCGAATTGTGCGGACAATTGACCATCGCGCGTAACGACCGTCCAGCCATCGTCTTCTGTTTCAACCGCACGCCGCCCCTGGTTAATCATGGGCTCGATGGTGAACACCATTCCTTCTTCCAGCAGCAGACCCGTTTTCGGTTTGCCCCAATGCAGCACTTGGGGCGGTTCATGCATTTCACGTCCTATGCCATGCCCGCAATATTCCTTCACGACCGTATAGCCATTTTTTCGGGCGTGTCGCTCAATGGCATGCCCGACATCGCCAAGTCTGGCGCCAGGACGCACGGCCTTGATTCCCTTCCACATCGCTTCGTAGGTCACCTGCACCAACCGTTTGGCCAGAGCAGGCACTTCTCCGACCAGATATGTTTTGCTGGAATCAGCGATGTAGCCATTTTTCTCTAGCGTGATGTCGAAATTAACGATGTCACCGTTTTGCAATATCTCAGCAGGTGACGGTACACCGTGGCAAACTACGCTATTGCGGGAAGAGTTCAGTGCGTAGGCATATCCATACTGCCCTTTGCTGGCGGGGCGTGCCTTGAGTTCATTCACGATCATGCTATCGACCAGGTCGTTGACCTGCATGGTCGACATACCGATCAGACTCAGCTTATCCAAATAGCCAAACACATCCGCCAGCAATTTGCCTGACTCTGCCATCAATGCAATTTCTTCTGGTCGCTTGGTCATGTCTAAGCCACCCTGACCGCTTGCGCCACAATGCCAGCGTCTCGCAGCTCCTTGGCAACAATCTCATTGAAGCTCTGCGTCGGATTCATTTCGCACAACATGCCGACCTTGATCCAGAACGCCGCTTGCCCGTTAATTGAGCGACACGACACCACGCTCGCTTTGCGCAATTGATCGTGCAAGTCATCGTCAATATTCACTATACCCATACTACATACTCCATATATAAAACATATGCGAATTATATACTCACATACAAATGTGACGCAAGTCGTCTTTATTCAGGCCATGCGATCTCAGAAAATGGGAACAGCGGCCGGCCGTAAAGTTAGTCAGATAGCCAATAAGACCTTTGCTGGCTTGGCTACGGTCAACTTCCTATGCTGTAAGGCTGAAACAACGGATAATAGTGGCTAACTCATTTTGAGCACTATTTTGGAACTCTGTTATGGAAATTAAGGTCAATTTTCTCGATAAGCTTCGTCTTGAAGCCAAGTTCGATGATTTTACGGTGGTTGCCGATCAGCCTATCCGTTATAAAGGCGATGGCTCGGCACCAGGCCCTTTTGATTATTTTCTGGCTTCGTCGGCCTTGTGCGCGGCTTATTTTGTGAAGTTGTACTGTAATACTCGTAATATCCCTACTGAAAACATCCGGCTGTCGCAGAATAATATTGTTGATCCAGAAAACCGTTACCAGCAAATTTTCAAGATCCAGGTCGAATTGCCGGCCGATATTTCTGCCAAAGACCGCGAAGGTATTTTGCGCTCCATCGACCGCTGCACAGTAAAAAAAGTAGTGCAGGCCGGGCCGGAATTTGTGATTGAAGAGGTAGAGAATCTGGATGCCGATGCGCAAGCCTTGCTGACGCTAAATCCTAATGCGGATGCGGCCACCTATATCCTGGGCAAGGATCTGCCATTAGAGCAAACCATCGCCAATATGTCCGGCTTGCTGGCAGGCCTGGGCATCAAGATTGAAATTGCTTCGTGGCGTAATATTATTCCAAATGTCTGGTCGCTGCATATACGCGACGCGCATTCGCCCATGTGTTTTACGAACGGGAAGGGCGCAACCAAAGAAAGTGCCCTGGCGTCGGCATTGGGTGAGTATATCGAGCGACTGAGTTGCAACCATTTTTATGCGGGTTCATTCTGGGGCGAAGACATCGCCAACGCGTCGTTTGTACATTACCCCAACGAACGCTGGTTCAAGCCTGGCAAAAAAGACGCCTTGCCGAAGGGCATTCTCGATGAATACTGTCTGGACATTTACAACCCAGATGGCGAGTTGCGTGGATCGCATCTGGTCGACACCAATTCTGGCAATGCAGAACGCGGCATCTGTTCGCTGCCCTATGTTCGTCAGTCTGATGGCGAATTGGTATATTTCCCATCCAACCTGATAGAAAACCTGTTCGCCAGCAATGGCATGAGTGCCGGCAATACACTGGCCGAAGCGCAGGTGCAATGTCTGTCTGAAATTTTCGAGAGGGCGGTCAAACGCGAAATTCTGGAAGGTGAAATCGCCTTGCCTGATGTGCCGCAAGAAGTGCTGGCGAAGTATCCTGGCATCCTGGCCGGCATTCAGGGCCTGGAAGAGCAGGGGTTTCCTGTACTGGTGAAAGATGCGTCACTGGGTGGCAAGTACCCAGTGATGTGTGTCACCTTAATGAACCCACGCACGGGCGGAGTGT
Organism: Undibacterium sp. Ji49W; assembly: GCF_049340205.1. Taxonomy (NCBI): domain Bacteria; kingdom Pseudomonadati; phylum Pseudomonadota; class Betaproteobacteria; order Burkholderiales; family Oxalobacteraceae; genus Undibacterium; species Undibacterium sp. Ji49W. Next base: position 300,619 of record NZ_JBMPOW010000006.1, read on the forward strand.
TTGCATCCTTCGGCGCACACCCCAGCCTTGAAGTAGCACTTGAACGTAGTCTGACGGAGTTGCTACAGGGCCGCAGCTTTGAAGGCCTCAACGATTTACCGCAGCCGACCTTTGTCAGCAATGCCGTGACTGAGCCCAATAACTTTGTTGAACACTTTATTGATTCCAGCGGTGTAGTGTCATGGCGCTTTTTCAGTGCTAAAGCAGATTTCGATTTTGTTGAGTGGGACTTTTCTGGCCAAGGCGAAAACTCCAATGCCGATGAAGCCGCAACCTTGTTTGGCATACTCAAAGATACGGGTAAAGAAGTTTACATGGCGGTGTATGACCAATTGGGTGCCACCGCCTGCCGGATTCTGGTGCCAGGTTATTCAGAAGTGTATCCGGTCGAAGATTTAATCTGGGATAACACCAACAAAGCCTTGTTGTTCCGTGCCGATATTTTGAATTTGCATAACCTGGACGATGAGCAACTGGAAGACTTGCTCGACAGGCTGGAGAATAATGAACTGGATGATTACAGTGACATCGCCACCCTGATCGGTATTGAATTTGATGAAAACACGGTCTGGGGTCAGCTTACTGTGGTGGAGTTAAAGTTGCTGATCAACCTCGCCTTGCAGCAATTTGAAGAAGCCAAAGAGATGGTAGAAATCTTCCTGCAATACAACGACAACACCGTCGATCGCGGCCTGTTTTATCAGGCCCTGAATGTAGTGCTCGAAGTGCAGTTGGACGATGACCTGGAACTGGATGATTACCTGGTAAACTTCCGCCGCATGTTTGGCAACCCCAGAATGGATGCAGTACTGGGCTCAGTGGACGGCAGCGTTCGCTTCTACGGTTTAACACCAACGAGCATGAAACTGGAAGGCCTAGACAGACATCAACGCCTGATCGACAGCTATAAAAAACTGCACATTGCGCGGGCCAATGTGGCTGGGACATCCAGCTAGGGTTACCTGGTTGGGCTAAAAAGATCGAGATGATAGACGAGCCAGTACACTGTGAATACATACTGATGCGGCCATTCAACCAACCCAAGAACTGCGCGACCATCGTATCCAAAAGCATTTTGGAACGCGGCGTACCCATCCTCATTGTCTGCCACGACGCTGACGACCATGGGTGGCAGTTTCTGGATGGTCTCACCGAAGATGTAAACGATCTGGCCCTTATCGGTCTTGGACACATCCTGGAAATCGACCCGGCAATGGCGGAACTTGCCAATCTCGAGCCGGGGTATCAGGCATCCCGCCAAGCGACAACGTCAGCGTGGGTTATCGAACAGATTCTAGCCGAATCTGAAAGCGAAACCCCAGACATGGAATAACCGCACATCACCATAGGGCAGTTATTTGCCTCTGGCCCATTGCCGTTGACCCAGTTAGGGCTGTGGTAGAGCGCTCACGGTACAATGTGGTCGCTCATCGTGTAACTAATACGGGCATCGTCGGACCAGATCTTGTCACCTAATTTCAGCAGATTAGGTTGCGCTGTCGATTGCACCAGGAGGCGATCGCTGTCCTCTATCGTCACCGTATCGTAGGGACCCGTAGGAGCGTCGATCTTCGTGACTTCCAGCTTGTCGCACACACTGACACCAAACATGCTTGCTGTCGCGAGCATGGCTCGGAACTTTAACCCCTCTGCCTTTGCCATCTCCATTTGTGCGGCGCAGGCCAGCCTCAGGTCGCCCATTCGCCTGACTCCATCCGGCAGTCCTGGCGAACGTACTTGTACGTTCGGATGATTCATTTCGCCTTTGCGAAAATTTCGGTTCACGACCACCATTGCGTCACCTTCTGCTGCGTCAGCATCAGGTAACAACGCAAATCTGGTATTGGATACCATCGGCAAGACGATGTGCTTGTCAGCACTCACGATTTCGACCTGGTTGTTGGCCTGTGCTGCGTCAACTTTCGGCAGGCTGAACGTCAGCGTCGCACCTGGAGCTTGCGTGGCTGCGCGCTTCTCAAACAAATCCTGGGCCGTTTGCAGCAATTGGTAACGCCAAGTCATCGGCTTTCCAGCAGGTTCGCTATCGGCTGCGTGAACACTGGTCGTTACGGCCAGGAGGATCAAAAAGAAACGTATGCGCATTTAATTTACCTTAATCGTTTGGATGTTGAACAATAACACTTCGGGTATCTGGATTGACAGACCCGAGCGACGAACTGCCGAAACAGGGGAGTGAACTGCTTGCCAGGTGGTTTTGCATGGACGACTACTACAAAGCCAAGTTTTTGCCCGACCTCACACACTTCGCCCTGAAAATTGCACTGGCCTATGTCTACCTGGTGGACGTACTACCGTTTCTGTTCGGCTATCTCACTGAACGCGGTGGCAGCGAAGTGAAAAGCGTCGATGACACGATGTCCGGCTGGTTTTTCTGCTTGATGTGCTATCCAGGGGTAATCGTACTTTTCATGCAATTTGACACGGTTAGACTACGTCAAACTCTGTTTGAACATCACCCTTGGGCCAAGCAATATCTCTTGCTATGAAAGATAACGACACTGCTTCAAATCGCGAGTTATTTGGATAATTAAGAGCGCAAACAAACTAAGTTACATCAGTTGAATATTCTATTTCCCTAGCTTAACTTTGACTATATGACTGAAAATTACTTATCCCGCGCAAAAAAACGTTGCTTAAAATTATTTTCAAATAGATCACTTTTAAATCAATAAAAACAATAAAATTGGCGTTCTCAATCTTTATTACCCCTTTCAATACCATTATTTAGTTTCTTATTTAGTTTCTTATTTAGTCTCTTAATTCATTCGAAATAAGTGAGATTGCTCATGAGTTCAGCAATGCCTATGCAGGATGCACAAATTGAAGCTCCAAAGAATAATGCTTCACAGGGCGTACAACTTACCGTGGGCAACGGGAGCCAGTTGGACGGTAAATTAAGGAATGGTCTCAGCGACAACCGGGCCCAGGCCATATCTCAGCGCCGCCTTTCGGAAATTGCCAACAACAGTAACCATGCCAAGAAATTGCAGGCCTACCAGTTGATGGCACAAACCAGTGAGCGGACCCTGCAACTTGATGCTGCTCGCACAATGATGGATGCGCATGTGCTTCGACGCAACTCATCAGAAACCGATAGTGCCAAAGGCGTTGCACAGACCATCTCCAAAACCAATAACACGGGTCTTTCGGATAGTCTCAAATCGAGTATTGAAAACTTGTCCGGCCTCAGCATGAATCATGTAAAGGTTCATTACAATTCCTCAAAGCCAGCGCAACTCAATGCCCATGCCTACGCACAAGGCAGCGAGATTCATGTTGCACCGGGTCAGGAACAGCATGTGCCGCATGAAGCCTGGCATGTGGTACAGCAGGCGCAGGGGCGGGTTGCGCCGACCATGCAGATGAAGGGCGGTGTGCCGGTCAATGACAACGTCGCTTTGGAGCGTGAGGCTGATATCATGGGGGCAAAGGCGTTCGCGTCAGATGCTGCTATACCCGTTCTGTCGACAAAACGCGAGGATCGACACCTCGCTGCTGGCAATGGCACGGCTCAGCTCGCTCTTGCCACTTACGATAACATTCTAGACGAAGGCGCGAAACCGCGATGGACGCACCTTCATACAAGGCCAGCAGATAAAAATGGAACGATAAAGGGACGAGGTGCCCGTGCAGAAAAGTCCGAGGAGGACTGGGAAACCAAGGTAACGTGGGGACCGACCAGCCGTGACGATGGCACGTTGATGGTGGCAAATCCACTAGGGCCGGACCATGGGCTTGGAAGCCCCCCTGCATCTGATGGCAATTGGAGCGTCAAACGCCGCAAACAGCAAGAACGTGCCGGCGGAAAGGAATATAAAGCCGGACATCTTCTCAACGCAAAACTTGGCGGAATGGGTAACGATGCCCGCAATCTTGCGGCGATTCCTGCCGAGGCCAACAGTAACCACGCGGCGAAAGTCGAAAACAAAATCGAAAAACTCGTCAACAAACACCACGCATGGGTCGATTACAAAGTGGAGACGAAGCAGGATCAGGACCTTCAAACGCTAGGAAAGCCTCACTACACCTCTGCACTGATATGCGAATGGCACCAGCTTGACAAGGGCAAAAACCAAGTCAGCGACTCCGAAGGGAAGGTGGAAATCAAAATTCCGCCGCCATCGGATGTAGCCAATGATAAGAAGTCAACATTTACTTCCTCGGGGAAAGGCCTCGAAAAAAAAACGCGGGAAGAGAACACGGAATGGACAAAAGTGTCTAGAAAACAATTGGTTCTCAAAGACACAGAGACGCTCAGCGCACAGAAACTTGTGATGGGGCCGATCAACAGGCTTCTCGACGAGATGAAAGTCAGTGTAAGCATTCTGGATGTCGAAAACAAAGAACTCAGCAATAATTATTTTGCAATCGTCGAAGCGACGGAAATAGATTCCGACGAGCAAAAGGCCTACGAAGAAATTGCGTCGGCAAACGAAAATATGGGGGAACTCAAGTTGAGCGGCGAGTTAAAATGGTACGAGCCGCCTGAGGCACTCAAAACCGCGTTAATAACTGCGCAAAAAAAACGCACGGAGCGCTATGAAAAAATCGAAAGTGCAGTGGAGACCCTGTACAAGCAACTACATACGGATGAGCACGCAGTAGATCTCTTTAAGGTGGCAAAAAAAGCGCAAAAAAAAGAAGAATCATCGCGTAAAGATACTGAACAGCTGTGTTCAAATTTAATCTTTCTGGCGACCCATCTCCGGTCTGAATTGGAGAAATCGAGCGAAGTCAGTTATTCCCATATCGGGCCGTTGCTGAAATATACAAAGCAAGAAAACATCAAACAGGAGCTGCCGCTCGACGAGCGGCTCAAAAAATTAAGTAAAGTTGAACCATTCGACCATTCTGGCTTTCACTCTATCCGGGAAGAAGTCGGATCCCTATCGCCCATGCGGCAGCATAATTTCCGCATAATAATGGAAAATAAATCTTCGGATAACAAGGAAGCTAGTGAAAACAAAGACAAGAAGTGGTTGGAAAAAGTACTCGAAGAGGAATACTTGGACTCTCTCAAGACTGGGGAAGGTAAAAGACACATTGAGGAGACTTTAGAAACAATTCATATCGTCAAGAAACAGAAGGGAACTGCTTCCGATCAAAAACTTATTGAATATCTAAATGACGTAATAGATATCAAGGAGGTAAAGAGTAAATTGACCAAACTTGCCTCTGAATTCAAGGAAGAAGTCAAACACGCGCGCGCTTATCTCGAATTGAAAAAATGGGACTTAGAATCCAGTGTAATACCCGCGATCGAGAAGCAATATAAAGAAAAACCTATTGAGATGGAGGAATTTTTCCAGGCGTTGATCAACTGAAAATTTTCACTCCCGGCTAATGTCGTCGGCAAGCCGGAAAGTCCGCCAGCCAGATTGTGCAGGGCACACCGATCCATGGCTTACATCATATATATGTATATTGACTTATATTTCTATTATTGTATTACTATATTAATAGTCATTTGACAGCTGAGCTAAGGAAGGATGAGTATGGAAAATGCTCTTACACAGTTATTGCATGAACCGGCATCGACAATTTCGCCACTTGCATTGGTAATCCTCCCAGAAATTAATCGCATTTAAAAGTAGAATTTTCTTAATAGAGATTTTGAGGAAGTTTTACATGAAGACATCGAGATTCAGTGATAGCCAGATTATCGCCATATTGAAACAGGCAGAAGCAGGCTCACCAGTGCCGGAACTATGCCGTGAACATGGTATCAGTGGAGCCACATTCTATAAGTGGAGGTCCAAATTTGGCGGTATGGATG